>PDRI01000129.1 GCA_002748055.1 Bacteroidota bacterium
AAAAACCCAACCATCTGATAAACAGAAGATTGGGCTTTTTTGTTGGTCGGGGTGAGTAGATTCGAACTACCGACCCCGCGCCCCCCAGACGCGTACTCTAACCTGGCTGAGCTACACCCCGATCAATCGTGGGCACAAAAGTAATCATTCTATTCAAATTGCCAAACACTGTCCGGCGATTTGGGGAAATTTCTCAAAAGGAAGCAGCCATTCCGCCCGGAAGTGAAAAATCGGGCCGAAAGGAGGGGGATGAGTGCGGGAATTTGTATTTTCAGGCGGACAAATTCTCCGGTCCGGGAATATACCGTTGGCCACCCCGGCCTGGGGCTGCTCAAGAGGAGGCACAGTTGGAGGGGCCGGGATGAGGATGCATGGTGATATTCCCGGGAGGAGGAATTCCAGGGTGAAGGAGGCGCAGATGGAGAGGCCAGGCGCTGAACTGTGACCGGGGTCACAGTTGTCTGTCTGAAATTTCCGCACCTTTGCACTACGAACTTTGAAACTTAAGACAGGAAGGATATGGATCTATTTAAACCCATGGATGCTGCCCCTGAAGGCAGCAAGGCAGAAGACAGGAAGCTGGACGTGAGCGAACATGTAAAGTGCCTGATTATCGGATCGGGGCCTGCCGGCTACACAGCAGCCATCTATGCTGCAAGGGCCAATCTGAGCCCCGTAGTGTATACCGGTATGCAGATGGGAGGGCAGCTGACAACAACGACCGAGGTGGATAACTTCCCGGGCTATCCGGAGGGCACCGATGGCACAGCGCTGATGGAGGACCTGAAGAAGCAGGCCGAGCGATTTGGAACCGATGTTCGTTTCGGACTGGCTACGAAAGTCGATTTCAGTGGGAAAGTGAAGCAGGTGGTGATCGACGACAATACCCTGATTGAGGCAGATACGGTCATTCTGGCCACAGGTGCCACTGCAAAATACCTCGGACTTGAGTCGGAGGAGAAGTTCAAAGGATCTGGTGTATCGGCCTGTGCTACCTGTGACGGATTCTTCTACCGGGGCAAGGTCGTTGCCGTTGTTGGAGGAGGCGATACAGCTGCCGAGGAAGCCAGCTATCTGGCCGGCCTGTGTGAGAAGGTTTACCTCATCGTGCGCAGGGATGTGCTCCGGGCATCGAAGGCTATGCAGAAGCGGGTATTCAACACAGCGAATATTGAAGTCCTTTGGAAACACCAGACCAAAGAGGTCCTGGGCGACCAGGTTGTTACCGGGCTTGAACTCTATAAGAACAAGGGGGAATCGGATGAGTCTATCGTAAAAATCGACATTGATGGTTTCTTTCTGGCTATTGGACATACACCCAATTCGGAGGTTTTCAGCGCATACCTCGAAACCGATGAGGTGGGCTATGTAAAGACCGTCCCAGGTACGGCCAAAACCAACGTCCCCGGAGTGTTTGCATGTGGTGACCTCCAGGACAGTACCTACAGGCAGGCCATTACGGCAGCGGGATCGGGTTGCATGGCAGCACTGGACGCTGAGCGTTATCTTGCCGAGCTGGAGTAAACGGAATCGGCGGGATAAGTCGGGCAGGATTGGCATGGCCAGAATACAAGGCTGAAGCGCTTATGTCTGGCAGGATGCGCCGATCTGTGACAAAAGAGAAACCGTCCCGGACCTCAGGGACGGTTTCTTTAATTTATACAGGTTTCGAAATCTCTAAACCTTCAGGGCCGAGATGTCGGTGAAGTCCTCATTCTGGTATTCACCTGCTTCCAGTTTGGTCCGGCATGCTTTGAAGGCCTCGATGGTTTCCTTCACATCGTCGAGGTTGTGCATGGAGGTGGGGATCAGGCGGAGGAGGATGTCCCCCTTGGGAACCACCGGGTAGATGACTACGGAGCAGAAGATGTTGTAGTTCTCACGCAGGTCCAGGATCAGATTGGTGGCTTCGATGATTCCTCCACGCATATATACCGGGGTGACCGGCGATTCGGTGGCACCCAGGTCGAAGCCGGCTTCCTTCAGCCCCGATTGCAGGGCCTTAACCACCTCCCAGAGTTTGGTTCTGAGCTCGGGCATATTCTTCAGCATCTCGAGGCGCTTCAGTGCCCCGATTACCATGGGCATGGGAAGGGATTTGGCGTAGGTCTGCGAGCGCATATTGTAGCGCAGATAGTCCACGACTTCTGTATCGGTGGCAATGAATGCTCCAATGCCGGCCATGGCCTTGGCAAAGGTCGAGAAGTAGAGGTCGATCTTGTCCTGAACACCAAAATGCTCGCCGGTTCCCATACCGGTGGCACCCATGGTTCCAAATCCATGGGCATCATCCACCAGCAGGCGGAAGTCATACTTGTTCTTCAGTTCGCAAATGGCTTTCAGGTTGCCCAGGTCGCCGGCCATTCCGAATACACCTTCGGTGATGACAAGTACCCCGCCACCCTGCTGAGCAGCTCTCTTTGTTGCCCTTTGCAGCTGGATCTCAAGGTTGTTTATATCGTTGTGCGGAAACACATAGCGTTTGGCCAGCGACATACGCATGCCGTCGAGTATGCAGGCATGGGATTCCGAGTCATAAACAATGACATCTTTTCGCGAGGTTACGGCATCGATAATGGAGGCCATTCCCTGGTAGCCATAGTTCAGCAGAAAGGCGTCTTCTTTTTGTACGAAGGAGGCCAGTGCCTGCTCAAGTTCTTCATGCTTGCGTGTCTGACCGGACATCATCCTGGCACCCATGGGATAGGCCATCCCGTATTCCCGGGCGGCTTCCGCATCGGCCTTTCTGACTTTGGGGTGGTTTCCAAGCCCCAGGTAGTTATTCAGGCTCCAGGTCAGCACCTCTTTTCCGCGAAATTTCATGTGGGATGAGATTTCACCCTCAAGCTTGGGAAAGGCAAAATATCCGTGACCCGCTTTCTGGTACTGTCCGATAGGACCCCTGTTCTTGGTTATTTTTTCAAAAATGTCCACAGAATAAAGATTTAGTTGATTACGGCTGCAAATTTAAGAAATTTTTAGCGACCGGTATTCCATGCTAAAATACATTTAAAGACAGGGCCCGGGCTTTCCGGGAGGCAACAAAGCGGAATGGTTTTTGTTTCATGTATGGCGCATTTTATAGGTCCAGACATTTTATTATTAAACCATTAATTGTATTTTTGCGCAATGTTTCGAAACAGGGTTTTTACAGTGCTGTCTGTTACAGCACTTTTGTTTTCACTGACCGCTTGTGGTGAATATGAGAAGTTGCTGAAAAGCAGGGACTTCAAAAAGAAGTACGAGACGGGGGTTGCCTATTATGAGGAGGGCGAATACGGGCGTGCGACCACCCTGATCGACCAGGTAGCCACCATTTACAGGGGGACGGTGAAGGCCGATACCGTGAAATACTACCAGGCTAAGTGCTATTACGCCCAGCGCGACTATATGATGGCGGGGCACTATTTCAATGAGCTTTCGGTGACCTATCCGAATTCGGTTTTCCTCGAAGAGGCCGATTTTATGACAGCCTATTGTTACTACAAGCAGTCGCCCAGGGCAGAACTCGATCAGGACAATACCTACAAGACCATTACAGCCCTTCAGATGTTTATGGTGAAATATCCCACCTCTGACAGAGTTGGTGAATGCAAACGAATTATCGAGGAGATGAGCGACAGGCTGGTGGAGAAGTCCTATATCAGCGCAAAGCTTTACTTTGATCTGGGCTATTACAAGTCGGCTATAATTGCGCTTCGGAACAGCCTCATCGAATACCCCGAAACACGCTACCGGGAGGAGTTGATGTTTATGATCCTGAAATCGTCCTACCTGCTTGCTGAAATGAGCGTGCCCGAGAAGCAAAGAGAGCGTTTTCAGGCTGCGGTCGATGAGTACTACAGCTTTATAGGCGAGTTTCCGGAGGGCGAACATGCCAGGGAGGCCAGGCGTATCTACAAGCACTCATCAGCATTTTTAGGAAATCAGAATAACAATTCATAATCAATGGATTACAAGAAAACCAAGGCGCCGTTAACCACGGTAACCAGGGACTTGAAAGACCTGGACGACGCAAACAACATTTATCAGACTGTGATGGTGGCCGCCAGGCGGGCGAACCAGATCAGTGTGGAGATGAAGCAGGAGCTAAACAGAAAACTGGAAGAGTTTGCCTCTTACACCGACAACCTTGAGGAGGTATTTGAAAATCCCGAGCAAATCGAGATTTCCAAGTTTTTTGAGCGCCTGCCCAAGCCTTCGCTTATTTCTCTCCAGGAAATGTCAGAGGACGAGGTGTACTTCAGAATTAATGAAACACCTGAGGTCGAAGAGCAGAACTAAAAGCTGTTCTTATGAATCTTTCCGGGAAACGCATCGTTCTGGGAGTTACCGGCAGCATTGCTGCCTACAAGGCTGTTTATCTGCTTCGGCTCCTGATGAAGGAGGGGGCCGATGTTCAGCTTGTTATGACTCCTGCCGCCTGCGAGTTTATTGGCCCGGTAACTTTTGCAGCCCTTTCGGGCAAGCCTGTACTTAGCGCGTTTTTTAAGAAAGAAGGGGGCGACTGGAACAGCCATGTGGAGATGGGGGTTTCGGCCGATTTAATGCTGGTTGCCCCGCTTACTGCCAGTACTTTGGGGAAAATGGCCAACGGGGTAGCTGACAATCTGCTTGTGACCACTTACCTCTCGGCGCGTTGCCCGGTTGTGCTGGCTCCGGCCATGGATCTCGACATGTATGCCCATCCTTCGACCCAGCGCAATCTGGATGTCCTCAGGGGCTACGGCAACCATGTGATTGAGCCGCAGAAAGGGGAGTTGGCCAGTGGCCTGGAAGGGAAGGGACGGATGGAGGAACCGGAGCGCATCCTGGATTTTTTAAAGTCCCTCGAGGAAGGAGACTCAAAAAAAAAAGCCCTGACCGGCAGGGTGCTGGTTACGGCAGGGCCCACACACGAAAGCATTGATCCCGTTCGTTATATTGGCAACCACTCTTCAGGAAAGATGGGGTATGCGATTGCCAATGCTTTTGCCCGTCGCGGAGCCGATGTGGTCCTGATATCCGGCCCGGTCGGGCCGCTTGATCGGGACGATCGGATCGCTTTGGTGCAGGTGCAGTCGGCGGCAGAGATGTTTGCCGCCTGTGAGGCCAGGATTGAAGAGGTCGACCTTGCAGTCTTCTGTGCGGCCGTAGCCGATTTTACGCCGACCGTAACTTCCGGTTCCAAGCTTAAACGGGGAAAGGAAGACTTAACCATTCGTTTGCGGCCCACCAGGGATATTGCTGCTGAGATGGGTGCCCGCAAAAAGGATGGACAGTTTTTTGTGGGATTTGCGCTGGAAACCGACCATGAGCGTGCAAACGCCAGGGGCAAACTTGCCCGGAAAAACCTCGACCTGATAGTGCTGAACTCCTTGAATGATGAGGGAGCCGGGTTTGGAGGCGATACGAACCAGGTAAGCCTGATCAGCCCCGGAGGGGAGGAAGATAAACTGCCTGTGATGCCCAAGACAGTGCTGGGCGACATTCTCGCAGAGCGAATCATAAAAATGACGCAAGATGCCTAGGACGATTTTAGTATTCAGCCTGTTGCTAACGGGACTGTGCCTAAACGCACAGGAATTCAGATGCAATGTATCCGTGGTCAGTCCGCAGGTTCAGGGCTCGAATAAACAGGTTTTTCAGACCCTTCAGAATGCCATTTACGAGTTTATGAACAACCGGAACTGGACCGACCACGTGTATGCACCCGAGGAACGTATCGAGGTCACCATGATGTTCAACATTACGGATCAGCCGTCGGCCGATGAATTCAAAGGGACCCTCCAGGTTCAGGTCAGGCGCCCGGTCTTTAATACCTCGCTCAACACCACAACCCTGAATTTTATTGACAACGATCTGCATTTTCGCTATGTGGAGTTTTCTCCCCTGGAATTTGATCTCAATACCCACCAGTCGAGCCTGACCTCCCTGTTGGCTTTTTACGCCTATTTCATCCTGGGCATCGACTACGATACCTTTTCACTCAAGGGCGGGGATCCTTACTTTAACAATGCCGAACGGGTTGTTATGAATGCCCAGAATGCCAATGCACCCGAGGTGGGGTGGAAGCCCATGGACGATCTTTCGCACAAGAGCCGCTACTGGCTGATTAAGGATATGATCGATGCCGACTACGAGGGAGTAAGGGAATTCAACTACCGTTACCACCGTCTTGGATTGGATGTGATGGATGAGAAGGTGGCCGAGGGGCGGGCCGAGGTTACAAACTGTCTGGAACTCTTGCAGGAGATTTATCGCAAGCGCCCCGATCCCTATATGTACCTTTTGAAGCTGGTTTTTGATGCCAAGGCGGACGAACTGATCAATATTTACTCCGAGTCCTATCCCGAAGAGAGGACCAGGGCCCATAACATTCTGACAGAGATTGACAAGACCAATTCCAGTAAGTACAAGGCCATTCTGGAGCAGAGCTAAATCCCGAAAATGATCCGATCTCTCTACATCCGGAATTACCTGCTCATTGAGAGCCTCGAACTGGAATTCACCGACGGCTTCAGTACCATTACCGGGGAGACCGGTGCAGGCAAGTCCATCCTCATGGGAGCCCTTTCACTCATACTGGGCCAGCGGGTCGATAATTCCGTGCTCAAGCTCAAGGATGCCAAGTGCATTGTGGAGGGTTGTTTTAGCCCGAATGAGGTGGTGGACGGGCTCTGCGACGAACATGGGCTCGATCGGGATGAAGAGCTTACCATCAGGCGGGAGGTTGCACCCAGTGGAAAGTCGAGGGCCTTTGTGAATGACACCCCGGTAACGCTGCCCCTGCTCAGGGAGATAGGCCTGCAGCTGGTCGATATCCATTCCCAGCACCAGAGTCTTCGTCTTGGCGACCGGCAATACCAGTTGGAGGTCCTGGACTATTTAGCCGGGCATGAGGATGTGCTCAGTGCCTATACCGGGCTTTACATTGAATACACCGAACGTTTGGCCAGCCTTCTAAACCTGAAGCAGGAGGCAGCCCGTGCGAAAGAGGACCTGGACTATATGCAGTTCCAGTTCGACGAACTCTGCGCGGCCAGCCTGAAGGAAGGCGAGATGGAAGAGCTGGAGGCCGATTTGCAGCGGGCCTCGCATGCCGAGGAAATCAGGAGTGGGTTTTTTGAATCGGCTAATGCGCTTGGCGCTGAGCAGACGGGCATCCTGGAGCAGCTAAAGAGGGTGGTGGATACCTTCGATCGCCTGGCCCGTTTTTACAGTCCGGCCGAAGTGCTGAAACAGCGCTTCGAATCGGTCTATATCGAACTAAAGGACCTGGATGCCGAACTCCTGCAGCATACCGAAAAGAGCGAGCTTGAACCCGGCAGCCTCGAACAGTTGCAGGCCAGGATTGATGAGCTGTACAGCCTGATGCAAAAGCACCGGGTGCAGGATGCCGATGAGCTGATCGGGCTTCGGGAGGAGCTGGGCAAAAAGATCGAAAGCGTGGCCTTGTCGGATGAGCGTATCCATGTGCAGGAAGAAAAGCTGGCCGCTTGCAGGGAGGCCCTGAATAAACTGGCCGAACGCCTCCACATGGGGCGGCAAAAGGCGGGGAAGGGCATGGAGTCATCCATTGTATCACAGCTGGTGGAGCTGGGGATTCCCCATGCCCGTTTCAGCGTGGAAGTGGAACGCAGGCGCGAATTCGGACCCTCCGGCGCGGATGACTTGCGTTTTCTCTTTTCTGCCAATAAGCAATTGCCCCAGGAGGAAGTATCCAGGGTGGCCTCCGGAGGCGAGATTTCCCGTCTCATGCTATGTATAAAGGCGCTTGTGAGTGACAGACAGGGCTTGCCCACGCTCATTTTCGACGAAATTGATACGGGTGTCAGCGGGGAAATTGCCGATCGCATGGGGGGCATTATGGCCCGGCTGGCGGGCAGCCACCAGGTGATAGCCATCACTCATCTGCCTCAGGTGGCCTCACGGGGAAGGGAGCACTTCATGGTGTATAAAGAGGACAGGGCTGAGGCCAGCTATACCCGCATCAGAAAACTGAAGAAGGCAGAAAGGGTGGAAGAGATCGCGCGCATGCTCTCGGGTACCGAAGTCAGCGACGAAGCACTTTCCAATGCCAGGGTTTTATTGGGCCTGTAATTGTTTTCGCACAAAGTTTCCGTTTATTTGTTATTTCTAATCGCAAACCCGTAGAACTATACTTATCTATTATGGCTTATAATCTGTTGAAAGGAAAGAAGGGCATTGTATTTGGTGCATTGAACGACCAGTCAATTGCCTGGAAGGTGGCTGAGCGGGCCCATGAGGAAGGGGCCGAACTTGTTCTCACCAACGCACCCATTGCGCTTCGCATGGGAAGCATCGATGAACTGGCTGCGAAAACCGGGGCCGAGGTCATTGCTGCCGATGCTACCAGTATCGAAGATATGGAAAAGCTGATGAGCGGATCCATGGAAGTCTTCGGCGGGAAAATCGACTTCATCCTGCATTCCATAGGGATGTCGCCAAACGTACGTAAGGGGATTGAATACGATGTGCTCAACTATGACTACTACCACAAAACCCTCGATGTATCGGCCTTTTCATTGCATAAGCTGCTGAGTACGGCGAGGAAGTTGGATGTGATCAATGAATGGGGTTCTGTTGTGGCCCTTACCTATGTGGCTGCCCAGCGCACATTTGCCGGCTATAACGACATGGCCGATGCCAAGGCCATTCTTGAATCGATTGCCCGGAGTTTTGGCTATATGTACGGGCGATCGAAGCGCATTCGCATCAACACGGTCTCCCAATCGCCTACGCCTACAACTGCAGGTTCCGGAGTGAAGGGCTTTGATAAGCTTGAGGATTTTTCGGAGCGTATGTCGCCGTTGGGGAATGCCACAGCTGCCGATTGCGCCGATTATTGCGTCACCTTGTTCTCGGATTTAACCCGTAAGGTGACCATGCAGAACCTTTTTCACGATGGAGGTTTCTCGAGCATGGGGATGAGTTACAGGGCGATTGAACAATATGAGAAGTCCTTCAGGGATTGCATAGGGGAAGAGGAAAAAAGGGCAAAGGCAGCACCCGGGGAAGAGGAGAAAGAATAGATGAGTGCCCTGATTACTGCTGTTTACTTCCTGTTTCCCGGGCTCATTATGTTCCAGAGTATCAGACGGCCGATTATCAACCGGATTGGCATCGTGGTTATTTGCTATGCCACCGGCATTCTGATCGGAAATGTGAACATCGTCCCTGCTTCCATGAATGAAATCCAGGGCAGCATTATGGGGATTTCCATATTGCTGGGAATTCCCCTGGTATTGCTGTCGGAGAATGTACTCAGGTGGGCCCGGATGGCAAAAACCACCTTTATTTCCCTGCTTTTGGGTGTGCTTTCAGTTGTTGTTCTGGTTCTGATTGGGAATGTGGTATTCAGGGAGCGCATTCCCGAGATCTGGAAGATATCGGGAATGATGATCGGGGTTTATACCGGCGGAACGGCCAACCTGGCTGCGATTGCCCAGGGCCTGGGAGTAGAGGAGGAACTCTACATCCTGACCCATACCGTGGAGGTTTTTATTGGAGCCATCGTCCTTCTCTTCCTGATTGCGGGAGCCAAGCCTCTCTTTGGCCGCTTCCTGCGTCCACACAGTAGCACAGCCTACAGCGATCAAACCTTTATCAATGTAACCGACTATGAGAGTTATGAAGCTTTTTTCTCCAGGAAGTCCTTTCCCGGATTGCTGAAAGCCCTCGGCGTTGCCCTGCTTATTTTTGGGGCCGGTTTTGGTTTGTCCGGGTTTTTCAGTGGTGATCGGGCAGATACGGTGGCGATCTTATCGGTCACTACCCTGGGCCTTGCCGCATCACTGATTCCATCGCTTAACCGCATAAAGGGCTCTTTTCAACTGGGTATGTACTTTATCTATGTCTTCTGTCTGGTGGTGGCCTCGAAGGCCGACATGGCCGGGCTCTTCAGCAAGGGGAGTTTGGACTTGCTAACGAATATGATGCTCTACATTGCCCTGGTTATTTTTGGATCCTTGCTTTTACATGCCCTGCTTTCGTGGATTTTCCGGATTTCTGTGGATGACTTCATCATAAGTTCGACCGCGCTGTCGAATTCTCCGCCCTTTGTGCCTGTAGTAGCCGCGGCCATTCGCAATAAGGAGGTCGTGGTTCCGGGGATGATTATTGGTGTAATCGGTTATGCAATAGGAAATTACCTTGGAGTAGCCGTGGCCTACCTGCTTCGCTGAGTTTTTGCTGTAGAACATCCCGAAGGCTAGGGGCAAATGCCTATCTTCGTGGCATGGGATTGCTACTTAAAAATGTGGCCGAGCTGCTCATGGTGGAGCAGGAGCCACGCGCTTATGTGTCCGGTGAGGAGATGGCCCGGGTCGGGCGAATCGAAAATGCCTGGCTCCGTATTGAAAACGATCGGATCGCGGATTTCGGGAGTGGAGCGCTCCCGCCGGAAGCGGATGATGAACTCCTCGATTGCGGTGGCGGCATGGTGATGCCGGCCTATTGCGATTCCCATACCCATCTGGTTTACGCCGGAAGCCGGGAAAGGGAATATGAAGACAAGATCAGAGGGCTTTCCTATGAAGAAATTGCCCGGAGGGGTGGGGGGATTCTGAACTCAGCTGCACTCCTTTCCAGGACTTCGGAAGATGCGCTCTTCGAGCAATCGCTTCCGCGCCTGAAAGAGATCATTGCCTCGGGAACGGCTGCTGTAGAGATCAAGAGCGGCTATGGACTGAATCCCGCAGATGAGCTTAAGATGCTTCGGGTGGTTAAACGTCTCAGGGAGGAAGGACCGCTTGAGATTAGGGCTACCTTTCTGGGTGCTCATGCCGTGCCAGCCGCCTTTAAGGACAAGCAGGATGCCTATGTCGATCAGGTGGTAAAGGAGATGATTCCGGCGGTGGCAGAGGAAGGGCTGGCCGATTACATTGATGTATTCTGCGACAGGGGCTTTTTTACGGTGGGGCAAACCGCACGCATCCTTGAGGCAGGAGCCCGCTATGAGATGCAGCCCAAGATTCACGCCAATGAACTGGATTTTTCAGGGGGGATACAGGTCGGAGTTGAGTACAGGGCCCGCTCGGTAGATCATCTTGAATATGTTGGACAGGCCGAACTCGATGCCCTCAGGGGAAGCGGGACCATGGCCACCCTTCTGCCCGGAGCCTCTTTCTTTCTGAACATCGGCTATGCACCAGCCAGGAAGCTGATTGATGCAGGCCTTCCCGTAGCCCTTGCTTCGGATTACAATCCGGGTTCCTCTCCGACAGGCAATATGGAGCTGATCATGTCGCTGGGCATTACCCAGCTGCGCATGTTGCCTTATGAAGTGCTGAATGCCGTGACCCTGAATGGCGCCTATGCCATGGGGCTGGAGACCAGCCATGGAACGATTCGCCGGGGAAAGAAAGCCTCTCTGATTGTCACACATCCCATGCCTTCCTTTGGGTTTATGCCCTACAGCTATGGGTCGAGCCAGATTGCGAAAGTGATTTTGAACGGAAAGATTGAACACGAACGATGAAAAAACTGATCGAATGCGTCCCCAATTTCAGTGAAGGGCGGGACATGGCAGTGATTAAGCAGATTACCGACCAAATCGAGGCGGTAGAAGGGGTGAAACTACTGGATGTGGATCCGGGAAAGGCGACCAACCGGACGGTCGTAACCTTTGTAGGGGAGCCCGAGCCGGTGCTGGAAGCTGCCTTTCGGGCAGTGAAGATGGCCGCCACGCTGATCGATATGTCGAGGCACAGTGGGGAGCATCCCCGTTTTGGGGCAACAGATGTTTGTCCCCTCATACCCGTGGCCGGGATTGGCATGGACGAAACCGCGGAGCTGGCCCGCAGGCTGGCTAAACGCATCGGTACCGAGTTGAATTATCCGGTGTATTGTTACGAAAACGCCGCATTCAGCGATAAGCGCAAGAACCTGGCAAGTGTACGCTCCGGTGAATACGAGGGGCTGGCCGAAAAGCTGAGCCAGGCAGCCTGGAAACCCGATTTCGGACCGGCCCGGTTTGTGGAGAGAACGGGTGCTACAGCTGTGGGAGCACGGGATTTTCTGGTGGCCTACAACATTAATCTAAATACCACTTCGACCCGGCGGGCCAATGCCATAGCCTTCGATGTTCGCGAGCGCGGTCGGGTTAAGCGGGAAGGCGATCCGCTAACCGGTCCCATCCTGAAGGATGAGCATGGAAAACCGGTGATGATTCCGGGCAGCCTGAAGTCGGTGAAAGCCATTGGCTGGTTCATTGAGGAATACGGGGTGGCGCAGATTTCTATGAATCTTACGAACATTGCCATTACTCCCGTTCATGTTGCATTTGATGAGGTCTGCAAGCGGGCTCAGGCACGTGGCCTGAGAGTTAGTGGATCGGAACTGGTTGGGCTTATTCCCCTGAAGGCCATGTTGGAGGCGGGACGTTACTTCCTCCGCAAGCAGCAGCGCTCGACCGGTGTTTCGGACCGTGAACTGATAAAGATTGCGGTAAAATCCATGGGCCTGGACGAACTGGGCCCCTTCGACCCGGAGGAAAAGATTATTGAATACAAACTGGCCAGGGGCCAGGCTGCAGAGCTGGCCGATCTGAGTGTACGCGGCTTTATGGAGGAAACGGCTTCCGAGTCGCCTGCACCGGGGGGAGGCTCGGTCAGTGCCTACATGGGAAGCCTGGGTGCAGCCCTTGCCACCATGGTTGCCAACCTTTCGTCGCATAAACGGGGTTGGGACGAGCGCTGGGAGGAATTTTCCAACTGGGCAGATAAGGGCAAAGCCATTCAGGAAGAGCTGCTCTTCCTGGTGGATGAGGATACGCGTGCGTTTAATGGCATTATGTCGGCCTTTGGGATGCCGAAAAAAAGTGAGGCAGAGAAAGCCGAAAGGAAGGCAGCCATTGAGGCAGCGACCATGGTTGCCATTAAAGTGCCCTTCCGCGTGATGGAGACCGCTTTACGTGGTTTCGAAGTGGCCAGGGCCATGGCCCGGCAGGGAAACCCCAATTCGGCTTCGGATGCCGGTGTTGCAGCCATTGCGCTTCAGGCCTGTGTTGAAGGGGCCTGGCTAAATGTAAGGATAAATGCAGCCGGGCTGGCAGGAGGCGAGGAACTGGGCACCCTGATGAAACAGGCGAAGGAGTTTCGCGGGCTTGCTGCCAGGGAAAAAGAGGAAATTCTTTCAGAAGTGAATGAGAAAATCGAAAAGGAGTCCTAGTCTGTAGAAAAGAAACACTATTTTCGTCCGAATGCAAAAGGGGCTCATATTGGTGTTTCTCACCATGTCGTTGATGACTGTAAAGGCACAGCAGGGCTTTCGCAGCGAGGCTTCGTTTAATCGCAGGTTGGACAGGGTTTCATCCCTGCGCCCGAATGCGGAGTTGGAAAGGGCAAAGCGATTCGCCGACAGCCTGGGCATCCCGGTCCGGTTTGAAGGCCCCGACGGACGAGTTGCAGCCATCCGGCGAATCAGCCCGAATGGCCAACCGGTTTATATAGCTACCGACAACGCAATATCGGCAGCTACGATCTCGACCAATAAGCTCTGGCCTGAATATGGTTCGGGCATTTCTCTGAGTGGTGAAGGCATGGTCCTTGGTATCTGGGATGCCGGTGCCGTTCGTGATACACATCAGGAATTTGAAGATCGGGTGAGGCTGGTGAATATTACGGGTTTTGATGGCCATTCCACCCATGTGGGCGGAACCATGGTAGCTTCCGGGGTAGTCCCCGAGGCCAGGGGAATGGCACCCGGGGCCAGTCTGGAAAGCTACGACTGGGAATCTGATCTCGCGGAGATGCGGATAGCTGCAGCGGCCGGCTTGCTGCTGTCGAATCACAGCTATGGAACCATCCTGGGTTTTAACTACAATTGGGAAGAAGAACGCTGGGAGTGGTATGGCGACAGGAGTGTAAGTGAAGAGGAAGACTATCTCTTCGGTTTCTATACAGAGGAAGCGCGGGATTACGATCAGCTTGCACACGACTTTCCCTATTATCTCATTGTGAAATCTGCCGGAAATGACCGGGGCGATGAGCCTTTCGGATCGGATTACTATATCTGGGGGAATAGTGGTTGGGAAGTCACCAATGAGGAAAGGCCAAAGGATGGCGGCCTGAACGGTTTTGGCTGTATCGGTCCGGTTGCTTCTGCCAAGAACATTCTTTCGGTTGGGGCCGTCAATGATCTGGAAGATGGATACCCTGGCCCGGAGGGGGTAATTATCACCCCCTTTTCGACCTATGGCCCCACCGATGACGGAAGGGTGAAACCCGATTTGGTGGCCAATGGGGCCGGACTTTACTCCAGTTACGACGAATCAGATGAGGACTATTCCAGCAGCTCGGGTACTTCCATGTCATCGCCAAGTGCCTGTGGGTCTTTGATTCTGCTTCAGGAATACTATCACCGCCTGCACGGCAACTATATGAGGGCAGCCAGTCTGAAAGGCCTGGCGATTCATTGTGCCGATGATGCAGGCCGGCCCGGTCCCGATTACGCTTTTGGCTGGGGGCTGATGAATACCTTTACAGCGGCCCGACATCTTTCGGATACGACTTCGTCGGGGCTTGTCGAGTTCGAACTGCAGGATGGCTCATCTTACGATCTTACCCTTTTCTGCAGGGGAGGGGAGGACATTAAGGTGACGCTCAGCTGGACCGACTTAGCGGGTGAGGTACCCGAAGCCGCTTTGAATCCGACCGACCGTATTCTCGTGAACGATCTGGATCTGCAGATTGAACGCAGCATAGACGGCAAGGTCTTCATGCCCTGGGTGCTGGATCCCTTAAATCCTGCAAAAAATGCCCAGAGAGGTGACAATGTGCTCGACAATGTAGAGCAGGTTCTCGTTTCTTCCCCGGAATCGGGATTTTACAGAATCAGGGTTGCTCATAAGGGCATTCTCGCTGGTGGGAGTCAGAATGCCACCTTGCTTATCAGTGGGTTGGCCGATGAGTATTTTGCTTCGGGAACCACCACGCTTAGCGAAAACAACGGGTCCTTTATTCTTTGTTCATCGGAAAGCTATCTGCCCGACATGGAAGCAGCCTGGCTTATTTCCCCGGCCAGTGGCCAGGCACCCACGCTCTCGTTTAGTTCCTTTGAAACGGAGGAAGATGCCGATATTCTTGAGGTCTATGATGGCCCGGATTCTTCAGCACCCCTGCTGGCTACGCTTTCGGGCGACCAGTCGGGAAACAGTGTTGTTCTGAGTGCAAGTGGCAATGCCCTGTATGTTCGTTTCAGCTCGAATGAGAGTGTCCAGTTCGGGGGGTTTACAGCAAATTGGTGCAGCCAGCCTCCCGAAGGTGATTTCCGGATCGAGGGGGAAACCTTCCCCTGCGTGGGCACAGAAGAATCTTATCTGGTTAGTGGCCAGGAAGGGACCATGTATCGCTGGCAGTCTCCTTCGGGTTGGGCGCTGCCCCGGGACAGTGCTGCCTTTGCAAGGCTGCAGATTGGGAATACAAGTGGTTCGGTCTCCGTTGAGACCTATAACCATTGTGGAGAGGGGGCAAGCTTTGGCCTCATGTTGAATCCTGTCCAGGTTGTTCCCGCACTGTCTTCTTACTCAGGTGATACGGTCTTATGTGCAGGCACTATGGGCCGGATCAGGGTTGATTCCATTCCCGGTGCTGCCTATGCCTGGAAGCTCCCGGAGGACTGGCTGGGGCAAAGTGTCGCCCCTTTTATCGATTTCATACCCGGGGTAAACTCGGGCCAGCTCAGGGTGCAGAGTTCAAATGCCTGCGGATTGGGCGACACCCTGAATATTGCGATTGAGGTGAGAACGGTGCCCGATCCTGTAGCCATTGTTCCGATCGAAGCGTTGGTATGTAAATTTACAACTGCTCGCTTCACCTTTGATCCAAGGGAAAACGAATGGTACAGATGGAGTGCCGGTCCCGGCTGGACCATATTGGGAGGGGAAGATGCCGATACGGCTGCGATAGAAGTGGGAGGATTCTCGAACTATATTTACCTGGAAGCCAATAACGAATGCGGAGCCGAGCTTTCCGACCATTTTGTGATGGCCCGGAGCCTTCCGGATGAGCCCAGGCTTTCAAG
>PDRI01000130.1 GCA_002748055.1 Bacteroidota bacterium
CTTGCAGGCCGGGCACTACCTGATGCAGATGCATCACCGGGGCAGGGTGAAGGCGGTACGCTTCATAAAGATGTAGCCTTTGGCAGGATCCGCTGTCAACGGGGCGCTTTCTAAATGGATGGCGCCCCTTTTACATGGGATGAATTCGGTCTTTGGCCCACTTAGGGCTTGCAGAAAAAGGCTGTAGTGCATCAGACACAAGGCAGCAAAACGTAGCTGTAAGGAATACTGCAAGTTGCAGCTAAGGCAGTCGTTGATGTGCGACAGACGAATGATGTACAATTCCTGATTAAAATGCAAGCTTCATCCGATGACAGGATAATCATGCTTGCATTTAGCTGCTCATATATTCTTCTAAATGACTGATTCTATGCCAGAATCATGTTTTTCGGCAAGCCCCACTTAGTCTTCCGCTTTTGGGGCAAAGGTTTCGGGTGGAAACTTCAGGAGGAAGGGACGGCGGTATTTCCCAAGGATGTGAATCCCTCCGAGGATCATTGCCCCCCCGTCTTCGGTGGGTAGAAGCTGACTTACCCGGACTTGCTCATCGAAGCCCCTGTAATGGGTGCTAATCAGGCTGTCGGAGCTGGCAGCATATTGATAGATTACAAGCTCGCTTGCATTGGTCTGGGAGGCAAAGAGTGTATAGTCTTCAGTAGCGCCAGAAAGCTGTGCTGTTGCCACCGGGGCCTTGTAGCTTAACTCGTAGAGGGGTTCAGCTGGAAGATCCCGGATATTCCGGCTTTCATTCAGGTTCAGTTCAATGTAGGGGAGGATGTAATTGTTCCCTTCGTAGTAGCTCGTGAGCCCAAAATAGCTGGCATTTTTATGGACAATGGAGCTAATGGCCTCGCCCGTCTGGTAGTAGAAGATGTCTCCACTGGCCGCCAGGGAAGACTGGTCGAGGAAGATGGTACGAAGGGTGTAGTTGTAATAGCACGAAACATAGTAGCCTGTGGTGCTGCCGGTGCTGTATTGCCCAATGTAAAAGGGGTGCTCCTGTCCCATTTTATTCATGTGCCGCTGAATCTCCACCTCTACCAGATCGGTATTGACAGGGAGCAATACCGAACGTTCCAGACTGAAGCTGCCGTTAAATTTCGAGATCCACGATGATCGGGAATCGAAATCATAACCAAGCACCAGCAGGTTTCCGTTACTGTCCGTCCCGGCTGCCAGGGGCATGGTCATTTCAAGATCGTGAGTCGCTGTAATACTGCCATTCGACGGATCGATAAGAATGGCCGAGACCCTGAACTGTTCGTCCATGGCTACAAATCCCACCTGACCGTTTAGCCGGAAGAGATCCCCGACGGGTGCAAACCAGTCGTAGGCCATGCTCCATTCGACCTGTCCCTGTGCATTGCAACGTGTGATATAGCTAGAAGGGTATTCTATTTCGGCCAGTTCATCCTTTACTGCCGATAAGAACAGGTAGCCATCGCCGTCAAGTTCCAGCAGGCCCTCGGGATAGAAAGCCAGCGTTTCTTCAGGATGGTTGAATAGTTTTAAGAAGCCATCTTCCGCCTGCGTCTCTTTCTGGTCGATTTCACAGCCACTTAAAAGAGCAGCTGCTACAGCCAGGCTAAGGAGATATACCAGGGGCTTAATAGAAGCATTCCACATTGCTGTAGTGTTTTTGTTTCTGAAGGGAGAATAAAATCGAAAGGCTTAGTTGAAGGTCGTTGAGCAGGATGTCGTCCTGGGCAAAGGTGCTCCCGCTTCCTGTCTCGAACCGGGCATCCTTGCGGGTGATGTTGTGCAAGCCGTGGCGGTAAGCGGCGTTGAGATCCAGAATAATGTAGCGCAGGTCGATGTAGGTACCCAGGGCAGCACCACCTGTAAAGCGGGGACGGATAAAGGTCTGGTTGGCTGCATCATGCGATCCCATAAGCTGACTGTAGGCTATGCCCGCTCCGACATAGGGCCTGAAGCGTTGAAGGTCGAGGTTGTAGCGGATTTCCAAGGGGATGGAAAAGTACCTGAGCAGGTAAGGGCTTGTTTGTGTTATGGTTTCTTCGCTGAATACAATCTCGTTTCGCTTGGCAAATTTCGAGGTATAGGTGCCGGGCTTCAGGGTTACGATGAAATTGGAGGGGGCCCATTCGGCCTGCACAAAATACTGGTTTCCGAAATTCTCGAACAGGGGGGTGTATTCATTCAGATAGCTGTTTCCTTCCATGTCCTCAAAAATGTTGAAAGGACTCAGGTCGGTGACGATGGAAACATTGCTTCCTGCACCGAAGCCAAAGCGGAGTTGGTCCAGGAAATTGCTCAGTTGGGCCTTGCCGGCACTGATCGAAAGCACGAGGGTCAGGCAGAGGGCCAGGCTGCGGGGCTTAGTCATGACGAATAGACACTTAAACACTGTTAGGGCTTGTGCACTGCATTGATAACGAATACCGGGGTGCATTGTTTTATGAAATCAGCCTTTTTGTGCGATTTCTTTCAATTGGGTTTTGTTTATGATCCGGATGTCCTTTCCGCTAAGTTCTAAAATGCCCGATTTTTCAAACTCCTTCAGAAAGCGGATGGCACTCTCGGCAGTGATGGCAGCAAAGCCTGCCAGATCCTGTCGGGTGAGGTGAAAAAAGATGTCTTCCCGGAGGAACTCGTCCCGGGACAGGTAAAGGAGGGCATGGGCCAGTTTTCCGCGCATTTGCTGGTGAGACAAAAGGCTGATGAGTTTCAGGAGATGGCTTTCGTCCTGAACATTCTGGGCGGTCAGGCGCATGGCAAAGGCGGAGTTCCTGCTAAGCAGGGAGAGGAGCCCGTCCCTGTCGATCATGCACACCCTGCAGTCTTTAATGGCCACTGCGGAACAGGTATAACTGTCCTCGCCAAACAGGCTGGCAAAACCCAGGAAACTTCCGCTTCCCGCCACCCTGATATTTACCTGTTTCTGTCCCTTATTTTGCAGAAAGACCCGGACAAGGCCCGTTTGAATGTAGAGGATATGGCTGGCAAAGGCACCCTGCTTTATCAGGTTTTCGCCCTTCTCGTAGTGCAATTGCTTTTTCCGGTGCTTAAGAATCTCTTTGTCGTCTTCGGGCAGCGGGTACCATTGATAGAGTCCTTCTTCCTGCATGTAGAATGGTTAAGGGGGTATCCTGCAAAAGTACAGTTTTTATACTGCGATAATTCAATTGCCGGCTGTGGAATTCGCAGGCAAATGAATTTGCGCTGCGTGATTGAAGTCTCTATTTTTGTAACACATTTCAGCTTTTACAGCCAGGATTGAATACCTTGTAACAATGAACACAGAAAAGATAGAAATCCGTTATTCTGAATTGGCACTCGACGACAGCTGCTGCCTGTCTTGTGGCCATGCCATTAATTATTCGAAGGCCAGGCCGGGCGAGATTTGTGTGGACCTGGGAAGTGGACAGGGCAGCGATGTGCTGCGCCTGGCCGAGGAAGTTGGAGCACGCGGTTTTGTTTATGGAATTGATATCTCCGATGGCATGCTTCGTAAAGCCAGAAAGCGGGCAGCAAAGCTGGGTATTTGCAACCTGAAGTTCCTGAAAACGGAACTGGAGCACACGGGGCTTGAATCGGAGCATGTGGATCTGCTCATTTCGAATTGCACCATCAACCATGCGGCCGATAAGCTTGCAGTGTGGAAGGAGATATACCGGATACTGAAGAGGGGCGGGCGTTTTGTGGTGAGCGATATTTATGCGATCGAAGAGGTGCCGGAGAAGTACAGAAACGACCCCCAGGCTGTGGCCGAGTGCTGGGCAGGTGCCACTACACGGGAGGTCTATATGCAGACCCTGAAGGATGCCGGATTCACTGAACTTGAAGTGCTTGAAGAAAGCGCTCCCTATCCGAAGGGGGAAGTGGAGGTGGCAAGCTTTACCATTGCCGGAAAGCGAAAGTGCTGCGGATAAAAAAATCGTTTAATCCTAAATATAGCGTTCATGAAGTCTTTAGTTAAATCTAGTAAGAAGAATGACGGGAAGGTGGCCCAGTGCTGCGCGAAGCAGTCAAAGGCCGTCATGGGCTGTCACGATTAAACGAAGGCCGTCCTTAGCGACGGCCTTTTTTCGATGAAAGATGATGGAGTATTCCAGACACAATATTTTCTCAAAAATGGCCGGGTCGGAAGATTTCTTCCTGGTGAACCCACTTTCCAGGCAGGCCGATGTGCTTGGACCTGACGAAGCCCGTGCTTACGAGGAGGGAAGGTTCCTGGAGGATCCCGAGTTCATAGAGAAGGGCTATGTGGTTGACCGGGACAGGGAGGCCCGGAAATTCAGGCAGGCCTATCTCGATTTTATGGATGAACGGGACAATGATGAGATTCAGCTTTTTTTTGTTCCCTGGTACGCCTGTAATTTTGCCTGTTCCTATTGTTTCCAGGACGAATATGCGCCACAGACGGGCCGTCTGCAGCCGGAGGTCGTCGATGCCTTTTTTGCCTATGTTGACCAGCACTTTGCCGGTCGCAGGAAGTATCTCACCCTCTTTGGGGGCGAGCCTTTATTGCCCGGGAAGGCACAGCGTGAATCCATTGCCCTTTTACTGGAAGGTGCGAACAAGCGGAAACTGGATGTGGCATTGGTGACCAACGGTTATCGGCTGCAGGAGTATATCGACCTTCTGGAACAGACCAGCATACGCGAGATTCAGGTTACCCTCGACGGGCCCCGTGAAATTCACGATGCCCGCCGGATGTTGAAGGGGGGGAAAGGCAGTTTTGATCGCATAGTTGAGGGGGTTGATGCCCTGCTGGAAAGGCAGATTCCGGTGAATCTGCGGGTGGTTGTGGATAGAGACAACCTGCAGCACCTGCCTGCTTTGGCTGATTTTGCCAGGGAGCGGGGCTGGACCTCGAGTCCGGTTTTCAAGACCGCTCTCGGGCGCAATTATGAGCTACATCACTGTCAGACGGCGCGTAGCCGCCTCTTTAGCCGCCTTGAAATGTATGAGGAGCTGTACAAGATGGTGGAGGCCCACCCTTCTTTTCTGGACTTCCACAAGCCCGCCTTTTCGATTGCTGCTCATCTGTTCGATAGTGGGGAAATGCCCCATCCGCTCTTTGATTCCTGTTCCGGAACGAAGACCGAGTGGGCTTTTGACTATACCGGGCAGATCTATGCCTGTACGGCAACGGTCGGGAATGCCGGCGATGAGTTGGGGACCTTTTATCCGGAGGTTGTCCTGAAGGAGGATAGCATTGAACTTTGGGAAGACCGGGATGTGATGGCCATAGAAGCCTGTCGGGACTGCTCTGTGCAGCTCGCCTGCGGTGGCGGATGCGCCGCCATTGCAAGAAGCAAATCGGGTAAACTGCAGGGGCCCGATTGCAGGCCGGTCAAATCCCTGCTGGAATTGGGCATCGGACTATACAGCCGTTTGCCTTTGGAAACAGAACAATAAAAAACAGAGATATGAAAGAGATTAATGCAGCGGATTTCAAAAAGGTAGTTCTTGAGGGAGGAAAAGTGGCACTGGATTTCTATTCAACGGAGTGTCCGCCTTGTGATGCCCTGGCACCGAAATTTGAAGCCCTGGACGGGCTGTATGGTGAAGAAATCAGCTTTTTGAAGATATTCAGACAGGAGAACAGGGAACTGGCCGAGAGTCTTGGGGTTAGCAGTTCGCCGACTGTATTGTTCTTCGACAATGGCAAGGAGGTAGGGGAGCGCCTCAGTGGAGGGATCAAGCGTTCGGCCCTGATCGAAAACCTCGACAAAATGATATCTGCCGGGAAGGCCGATGAAATTCACAGCTCCATTAAACCCGTGGTTTCGGAATACGACGCCCTGATCATCGGTGGCGGGCCAGGTGGGCTTACCGCGGGGCTCTACCTTTGTCAGGCCAGAATCAATACCGTCCTGGTCGACACCATGCTACCCGGGGGACAGGTGTCCACTACCCACCAGGTGAGCAATTATCCCGGGTTTATAGAGCCCCAGCCCGGTTTCATGCTGGCGCACTACATGTCGGAACAGACCAAGATCTGTGGAACAAAGTACAAGGTGGCGGTCGATGTGAGTAAGGTCGATCTGCAGGAGAAAACAGTGTTGATCGATGATTTTGAAACCCTGAAAGCCAGGAAGATCATCCTGGCCACCGGTGCTTCGCCCAGGTACCTCAATGTGCCCGGAGAGAAAGAGCTCAAAGGCAATGGCATTTCCTACTGTGCCACCTGTGATGCGAAGTACTATCACGACAAGGAGGTCATTGTAGTGGGTGGGGGGAATACGGCCATAGAGGAGGCCCTGTTTATTGCGAAATTCGCCGATAAAGTGACCATCGTTCACCAGTTCGATAAATTGCAGGCCAACAAGGAAGCGCAGGAAAAGGCCTTTGCAAATCCTAAGCTCCGCTTCATTTTTGATACCGAGCCAAGGGGATTCGAAAAAAGGGGTAAGCGGGTGAGGGTGCAGACCGAACAGATGAAGAGCGGGGAGAAGCAGCAACTGGAAGCCGATGGTGTATTTGTTTTTGTGGGAATGAAGCCGAATACAGAGCTTTTTTCCTCTGAGCTTGAGACCGATCAGTGGGGTTATGTGCTAACCGACGAGGACATGATGACCAGTATTGATGGGGTCTATGCAGTGGGGGACATCCGCTCCAAGAAGTACCGCCAGATTACTACGGCTGTGGCCGATGGAACAATTGCTGCAATTTCCCTGACCCGGGAGCTTGATAAGGATTAAAAAGCTATCTTAGGGGCTTTCCTGGGGGCTATGCATCATTATCGGGACAGGCTTGTAAGTGCCATGAAAGTCCGGGCCAGTCAGGAACGGGCCCGGTGGTGGAACGACTGTTTAAAGGGGGCGATCCCCTTTATGGGGCTTGCGCTTTTCGATATTCATCAAGTAATCGGGGAGTTTGAAGAAAAGGAGCAGTGGTCGCACCTGCCCATGAATCGTCAGGTGAATCTGGTTTACGGACTGATGCGGGGTGAGTATGCCGAGGAGAAACTGGCAGCCATTATGTTCATACAGCTGTTCTGGTTGAAGCGCGAGCGGCCCGTTTTTATTATGCGCCTTGTTTCGGACTGGTTTGACGAGCGTTATATCTTTGATTGGCACACGACAGACTGGCTTTCGGTACGCATCCTTACCCCACTGCTTGACAGAGGTGATCCGGAGGTTATGGCGCATTTGGTACGTTGGAACAAGAACCCTTATCTTTGGAAGGCAAGGGCCTCCCTGGTGCCGTTTGCACTTGCCAGGACCCGGGCCAGTCATCAGCCTGTGATCCGTCGCTTTGCCGATGTTTTAATCCGTCGCGATGAGCCATATGCCAAAACGGCTGTGGGCTGGGTCATGCGCGAATGCTCCCGGGACAGCCTTGATTTTGTGCTCGGGTTTTTGAGTCAGCATGTCAAATACACCAGTTCCGAGGTCAAAAGAAATGCATTGAAACATTATCGATATAAACCAAAATCATGATGAAAAAGCTTCAGATCACTGCCGTTTTTGCTCTTTTAGTATTGCTTTCTGCTTGTGGAACACAGCACACCGAAAGCAACAAGGCTTCCTTTGCCCTCTTGCCCCTTCCCCGGGTGTTTGTGACCGAGGATGGCTCTTCCCTGAAGGCCGAACAAATCAAGGATTACTACTTGGGAGCTGATTTGGAACTGGCTCCGGTGGTTCCCTTTTTGAAAGGGCTTCAGCGGCTCGAAAGCCCTGAAAAGGCACAACTCCGTTGTGAATTGGATCCAAACCTGGAAACGGGAGCAGAGGGCTATCATCTGGATCTGGGATCAGCCTTTATTTCGGTAAAGGCCAAGGATGAGGAGGGCCTGTTTTATGGCCTTATGACTCTTTCGCAGCTCATGCAGGATGCCATCGATCAGGACGCGCCCCTGCCTCAAGGTCACATTGAAGACTGGCCCGAGCTCAGCTATCGTGCGATCCATCTTGATGTGAAGCACCACCTCGACAGGCCGGAGTATTACTATGCGTTGATTGATGAGCTGGCGGGCTTGAAGGTCAATGCAATTATTATTGAGATTGAGGACAAGCTGGCCTATGAATCTCATCCCCTTGTAGGCTCAAAGGATGCCCTTTCAAAGGAAGAATGGCGCAGGCTCAGCGACTATGCCCTGGCCCGTCATATCCGTATTTCTCCCCTTGTTCAGGGCCTGGGCCACGCCTCTTTCATTCTGAAACACGACAAGTACAGGCACCTGCGTGACAATCCGGATGTAGACTGGGCTTTTAACCCCCTCGACCCGGAAACCTATACTCTGCAGTTCGATCTTTACAAGGATGCCCTGGAGGCCTTTCCCCATGGCCGCTACCTGCATGTGGGCGGAGATGAGGTTGAGACCAGCGGACGGGGAAGCGGAAAGGATGCGCTTGCGCTTCAATTGATCTGGCTGAATAAGGTTTGTGAATACGCGGAAGAAGCAGGCAGGGTTCCTATTTTCTGGGACGATATGCCAATCAAGCATGCTGGTCTCTATGGCTCCATGTTTGATCCGGATATGAGTGCAGAAGAAGTCGAAGCCCTCTGGAAGGAGAAATCCGGAGCATTGCAGGAACAGCTCTCCGTTTTCCCCAAGAATTGTGTCTATATGAGGTGGAATTACTCTCATGCAGGAGTTCCCGGAAACCTGAAGGCAATGTCGTGGTTTAAGGAGAACGGGTTTCAGGTAATGGGGGCCACTGCCGGCCAGACCCGCTGGGTTCTGATGCCCCAGGAAGAGAGCAATATGGACAATATCCGGGTTTTCGCCACGGCTTGCATCGACATGAACCTGGAAGGTCTGCTCCTTACGCTTTGGGATGATGATTCGCCTCATTTTGAGCTTTATAAGCGGGGAATTGCAGCCTTTGCCGAATACAGCTGGTCGGGCGATCGCAGAAGCAAAGAGGAGATTAAATCGGCTTACCGTCAGCGCGCTTTTGGTAAAGAAGCAGCCGCTGAGGAACTGATGTTTGTGGATAAGCTGGAAGAACAGGTGGCCTGGTACAAAAATGCCTTGCTTAAGGGCAATCGCAGGAATTATCTGGCAAAGGGAAAGAACCAGGACCAGGAAGGTGCCATTGATCTGCCCGATCCGGCAGAGAAAGGAGCGTGGGCGAAGCGCCATGCCGACAAGCTCGCCAGAGCCGAAGAAGCGCTGGTCGCATGCGACAGCATTGCCATGCAGATTGATGAGATGAAGGCCCTTTCCTTACGAAATACTTACCGCCTTGAAGTCTATGAGCAGGTGAACCAACTGGTTCGCTTTTCGGCCCACAGTCTTCTGGCCCTGAGGGATTATGACCTTGCGGGTGAGGAGGATGAGGAACTGGCGGAGGCCGAAAACCAGCTGCGTGAGCTGAAACAGGAATACGCGCATCTGAGGCAGAACCTTGAACAGGTCTATGCCACTACCCGTATCCTCAATAAGCCGGAGGACTATATACTCGATCAGGATCATCATCGGCATCTGGCCAACCAGTCCATCGGATTCGACTGGCAGTTCGGGGCCGAGATGCTTTTCCTGGAGCAGCTTGATCGGGAAATCCTGCAGGGCGACTAAAGCTATTCCAGCTTCAGGATCAGGGATTGCAGAGGGGCCAGATCGATGCGGACATGCGCATAACTGCCCTCAAGCAGTAATTGGCCCTGAAAATCGCTGAGCATGTCGCTGAGCAGATGCCTTCCCTGCTGAAGGGACCAGTTGACCTGCAGCTGAGGGGGCAGCTGAAGCTCGAAGCCAAAACGGTCCCTGGCATCGAAGTTACAGACGATAATGAGCCTTTCCTCATTCTTCCACCTGGCGTAGGAGAAAACCCGGTCGTTGTACCATTCGGTGTGCGCCCTGTTAAAGCTGTGGATTTCCATGTATTCGCCGCTGAGGGCAGCCGAGTCTTTGCTGAAGTTCAGCAGGCGGCTGTAGAACTGATGCAGCTCAAGCCCTTTCTTGCTTAAAGCCCCTCCATCGAAGAGCCCCCCGTTCATCCAGGCCTGGTGGGCGGGTACCCCTACATAGTCGTATATGGAGGTGCGTGAGGGATGCCCGTAGCCTGCCCTTTCGGCGGCTGCTTCGCCCACGTGCTGGCCAAAATAGACCATGGTGGGGCCGGAGGAAATGGTGGCAGAAAGCACCATGGCAGGCATGCCTTTTCTGGCATCACCGGCAAACTCCGGGCTGGCGATGCGCTGCTCATCGTGGTTCTCCAGGAAGTGAAGCATGTGGCATGAAATGTCGCTCAGTTCATGCTGTATGCCTATGATGGCATCGGTCGATCCCTGTCCCTGCATGATGGCCCTGAGACAGTCGTAGAGCTGTACTTTGTCGTAGAGATAATCCATTTTTCCCAGCCTGATAAAGTCCCGGTAGATAGGGGGCTGATAGATTTCGGCCAGGAGGAAGGCTTCCGGGTTTTTCATCTTGATTCCACTGTTCAGATAGCTCCAGAATTCACAGGGAACCATTTCAGCCATGTCGTAGCGGAAACCATCAATGCCCTTTTCGAGCCAGAAGGAAACAATCGCTCTGAACTTTTTCCAGGATCCCGGCACATCCTGTGATTGCCAGAATTCAAAATGCGCTTCGCAGTCCTTCTCGGCGAAGCCTGCAGGCAGTGAGGGGAAGTCGTGGCTTCCATCCGGTTTTACCCCAAAGTTGATCTTTACCGCTTCGTACCAGTCATGCATGTGCGGTCTGGCGCTGCGCGAGCCATTCCCCGTCCACTTTGCCGGATCCTCTTTGAAAAAGCCGTCAGCCCCGGGATGGGCTTCTCCGCCCAGTACCTGGTAGCCATGTTCCCATTTCGGCACCTGAAAGGCCTGTCCCGGGATGTAGTAAAAATCGTTGTCGCGCCGGTATTCCATCGAAACATCATCACCGGCCCCGAAATCTTCAACCCCGGCTGGCGCACCCGAGGAATGGTAGTCCCTGGCCACATGGTTGGGTACAATGTCGAGGATCACCTTCAGCCCATGCCTGTGGCTGCGTTCGATCAGGGCTTCAAATTCCTCCAGTCTGTTGGCCGGATTATCGGCCAGATCGGGGTTTACATTGTAGTAGTCCTTTATGGAGTAGGGGGAACCGGCCCTTCCCTTGACCACATCGGGGTCATCGCCGGGCAGCTTGCAGTCCGGATAGCCGGTTACCATGGCATGGTGCAGGGCGCCAGTATACCAGATGTGGGTAAAGCCCATGTCTGTGATGGCTTTCAGTGCTACATCATTGAAATCGCTGAACTTGCCTACACCGTTTTCGTCGATGCTGCCCCAGGCCCTGTTGTTGGTGTTCGTATTTCCAAATAGGCGTGTAAATACCTGATAAAGATTAATCTTCATAACCGTTTTCTGTGGGAATTTTGGAACCAGCCCGGGCTTGCTAGTGATCTGTGCTTTCCTTCCTTCGGAACATAAAGAGGAAGATCAGCAGCACCAGGGCAGCGATGGCTGTAGGTACATACCAAATCCGGTCCCAGTCGGCAAGGCCATTGACGGTGAATACATCAATGGTGCTGCCGGCAAACCAGGTGCCAATGACCATGCCAAGTCCGTAGGTTGCAAAAGTGATCAGCCCCTGAGCCGAGCTTTTCAGGTGATCAGGTGCTTCTTTGTCGACAAAGATCTGGCCACTTACGACAAAGAAATCGTAGCAGATGCCATGCAGGATGATGCCCAGGTAAATCATCCAGATGCCCTCTTCGGCATTTCCGTTGGCAAAGAGCAGGAAGCGGGCCAGCCAGGCCGCAATTCCAATGAACAGGACCCACCTGACTCCAAAACGGGTGATGAAGAAGGGCAGTATGAGAAGGAACAGGATTTCGGCCATCTGGCCCATGCTGATCCGGCTGGGGATAATATCGGCATCGATGCCAATGTCGAACATGAAGGAGGCTGTAAAGCCGAAATAGAAGGAAACCGGGATGAAGATCAGAACGGAAGCGATCATCAGTGTTGCAAAGGCCCTGGAACGGAAAAGCCCAAGGGCATCGAGTCCGATCAGCTCCTTCAGTTTTGCCTTCTTGTGCTTTACTGGTGGTACATGGGGCAGGCTAAAGCTGTAGAGCCCCAGTAGCAGGGCCGCAGCCGCACCCACGTAAAGCTGTTCAACCCTGAGGGTAAAGCCCAGCTTTCCAACCACAAAATTGGCAACGATCCAACCGATGGTGCCCAGCACCCTCACACCGGGAAACTGTTTCCCCGGATCGTTGAGCTGGTGGAAGGACAGCGAATTGGAGAGGGCCATGGTGGGGGCATAGCTGAGGGTATATAGTAAGAGCAGGGTGTAGAAGAGCGGGAAGGTGGTCGCCTGCGCTGTGATGACCAGCAGGACTGCCCCCAGGAGGTGCATGAAGCCCAGCACCCTTTCAGTGGCAAAGAATTTATCTGCGATCAGTCCGACAAAGAAGGGGGAGATCATGGCAGAGATGGCGAAGGTCCCGTAGCAGAGGCCAATCTGTGTGGCTGTGAAATGGAGGGTTTCACCCAGGTAGGTGTTGAGGGTGACATACCAGGTTCCCCAGATGAAATACTGCAGGAACATCAGGGTGGAAAGTTGGAGTCTTGTTTTTAGGCCCATGCGAAAGTTTTTTTCAATATAGGGCAAAATCTGTTATTTTACGCAAAATATGGGGCTAGCCCTTAAAGGTTTCCGGATTGAAAGCAAATCAGTTGAACATCGGTATGATTGGTGCCGGGATGATAGCCCGGCAACATCTTGAACACCTGAATAATACAGAGCGGGTCAGGCTTGGATGGATCGCCGCACGGAAGCCGGGGAACCTGGAGGAAGTCAGGGCCGCATACGGGGTGGAGCGCAAAACCCATGATTATCGGGAGATACTCGCCGATCCGGCTGTGGATGCCGTTTACATTACCACGCCACCTTATTTGCATGCAGAAATGTTCGAGGCCGCCATGGAGGCCGGAAAGCATGTGTTGTTGGAGAAGCCCATGGCAGTAAGTAAAGAGGAGGTGGAACGCATTCTGGCGGCTCATCGGAAACACCCGGAACTGCATGCCATGGATTGCTCGGGCAGGCATGCCAGGCTTTCGCCAAAGTTCAGGATGGTGAAGGCCCTTATCGATGAAGGTCGCCTGGGAGAGGTCTATCGCATTCATCATAACCATGTCGTTCGTCAGGGAAGGCCCGGTATAGAGTTTCATCCGGCTGCCAAGTGGTTTCTCGATAAGTCCCGGGCAGGAGGTGGCCCTTTATTCGACTGGGGCGTGTATGACCTCTCGTTCCACCTGGGGGTTCTCGGGGATGCCTACCATCTGGAGGAGGTCGAGGACGTGATCATGAAGAGGGGGCTCGATGAGGTGGATCCGGGAACGGATGTGTATGATGTCGAGGAGCATTTCATGATTCAGCTGCGCTTGAACAAGCATGTGCATTATTTTTGGGAAAGGGGTGCCCATGCGAATATGGAGGTGCCCAATGAGACCCGGATTTATGGCAGCAGAGGCGGTATTAAGCTGGCCTACACCACCTGGGATGCCCCTGAGATCATTTTTTATGACCTGGATGAGGCCGGGAAAGCCCGCAAACAGCTTTTAGCCGTGGATATGAGTGCTCATTCCCACGATGGCTACATGCTTTCGGAGCACTTCCTGGATGTGGTGGAGGGCAAATGCCGGCCGGTTATCGACCTTGAGACCGCAGCCAGGCACATGGACATCCTTTTCCGCTGCAGCATGTTTGCCAGGAGCTGATGCCTCTGCCATCTGTGGGAAAACGCTATCTTTAAGCGAATAAACTACAGGATATGAAACGCCTTCCCCTGCTATTGTGCTTTGTGCTTTTGGCTGTGTTCCGGGCCTGTTCCGATAAGCCATCCAAAGAAAAGCCTCCGAATATTGTATTCATTATGTCGGACGACCATGCCTGCAGGGCAATCAGCGCATACAGCGATGCATTAACCCAGACCCCCAACATCGACCGGATTGCGCAGGAGGGTATGCTGTTTAGCAATGCCTGTGTCACGAATTCAATCTGTGCCCCCTCACGGGCAACCATTCTAACCGGTAAACACTGCCATTTGCACGGGAAGGTCGATAACCGTTTTCCCTTTGACACCACCCAGATGACCTTCCCCCAGCTCTTTCAGCAGGCAGGTTACCAGACCGCCATGTTTGGAAAATTACACTTTGGAAACAATCCGAAAGGCATCGATGAATTCAAGATTCTTCCCGGCCAGGGGCAATACTACAACCCCGATTTTATTACCAATGAGGGGAAGCTGCAGATCGAAGGCTATACCACGGATGTGATTACAGATCTTACCCTCGACTGGTTAAGGGAAAGGCGCGACCCGGATAAGCCCTTCCTCCTGTTTTACCTGCATAAGGCACCACATCGAGAATGGCTGCCTGCGGAACGGCATTTTAAGGAATACACCGGGAAGACCTTCCCCGAACCACCAACGCTTTTCGACGATTACCAGGGCCGGGGTTCGGCTGCCAGGGAGGCAGAGATGAACATCCTGAGCCATCAGAACTGGGCTGGTGATTCGAAGCTCTATCCCGAAACCATGGATGAGTTGGGGATTTCCGAGACCGCCAATTGGGACAAGCGTGCCATGCAGAACGCGCTCGACCGCTTCACCGATGAGCAGCGTGAGGCCTGGGACGCTGTGTACGGCCCTATCAATGAAGCGTTCAAAGGGCTTTATCCTCAGATGTCGGAGGAGGAGTTGATGCGCTGGCGCTATCAACGCTATATGCAGGACTACCTGGGGAGTATTGCCGCTGTCGACGAGAGTGTCGGAACCTTGCTCGACTATCTCGATGCCGAAGGGTTGTCGGAGAATACCCTGGTGGTTTACACCTCCGACCAGGGTTTTTACCTGGGCGAGCATGGCTGGTTCGACAAACGCTTTATTTATGATGAGTCCTTTAAGACCCCTTTGCTGGTGCGTTGGCCCGGGAAGGTAGAGGCAGGTTCGGAAAACGATCAGATGGTTCAGAATCTCGACTTTGCCCAAACCTTGCTTGAGGCTGCCGGCATAGAGGCCCCTGCCGACATGCAGGGCGAGAGCATTATTCCCCTGTTGACGGGGAATGATGAGCAGTGGGACCGGGATGCGGTTTACTATCACTACTACGAATACCCGGCCATTCACATGGTTAAGCGTCACTATGGCATTGTCACCCGCGAATACAAGCTTGTTCACTTTTACTACGATGTGGACGAATGGGAGCTTTACGACCGCCGCAACGACCCGCTTGAGCTGCAGAACGAATACGGTAATCCGGCCTACGCGGAAGTGGTGGCCGAACTCAAAGAAAAGCTTGCCGCTTTGCGGCTGAAATACAAGGATTCGGAGGAGCTGGACCGGCACTTTATTGCTAAGTACAGCAATTAGGACATTGCCTTTCTGAAAGTTTGTGGGTATGGGAATTGCGATTGTACTCAAAGCTTTTTAGATTTAGCAGACGCTAATCAAAACCCCTCATTCATGATTCTGATTCAGTCTTACTTTCTGGCGGTGCTGATGTGCATCGTAACCATGCTGTGTTGGGGGTCCTGGGCCAATACACAGAAACTGGCATCCAGACAATGGGCCTTTCAGCTTTTTTATTGGGACTATGCCCTGGGGGTCTTTCTCCTTTCGCTTATTCTGGCTTTCACCATGGGGAGTATAGGGGAAGCGGGAAGGTCCTTCCTGCCCGATCTGGCCCAGGCCGATATGCGTGCGCTGTGTTCGGCCTTGCTCGGTGGGATGGCCTTCAATCTGGCCAACCTGCTCATTGTGGTGGCCATCAATATCGCAGGAATGGCCGTAGCATTTCCGGTGGGCATCGGACTGGCCCTGGTTATTGGGGTTGTCCTGAATTATCTGGCCAGGCCGGAGGGCAACCCGCTCATCCTTTTTACGGGGGTTGCGCTGGTGGTGGCGGCCATTGTGATGAATGCCCTGGCCTATAAAAAGCACAGTGGTGGCAGCGGGGGACAAATCCGTAAGGGGCTGCTGATTGCCATCCTGGGGGGCATTCTGATGAGCTTTTTCTACTA
>PDRI01000131.1 GCA_002748055.1 Bacteroidota bacterium
AAGGGAGGCTTCCACAGCGGAGGTTACCGGAAACGGAACTAAAGCCGTCTAAAGCCTATTCCTTCTTGTCGTTCCCGGGCTTCGGCGAACCCTTCCTGCCACTTCCTTTGGAAATGGAATCACGCATCGTCGTGTCGGCCTCAATGTTCTTCAGCTTGTAGTAGTCCATAATGCCCAGGTTCCCCGAACGGAAGGCCTCTGCCATGGCCAGAGGGATTTCCACCTCAGCCTCAATAACCTTGGCCCTTGCCTCCTGCGCCTTGGCCTTCATTTCCTGCTCAGTGGCTACAGCCATGGCACGACGCTCCTCGGCCTTGGCCTGGGCAATGTTTTTATCGGCATTGGCCTGGTCCATCTGAAGCACAGCTCCAATGTTTTTCCCAATGTCGATATCGGCCACATCGATCGATAAGATCTCAAAGGCGGTTCCGGCATCAAGCCCCTTTTCCAGCACAATCCTGGAGATTGAATCCGGATTCTCCAACACCTCCTTATGGGAGTGAGAGGAACCAATAGAGGAGACAATGCCCTCACCCACACGGGCCAATACCGTCTCCTCGCCTGCACCACCCACCAGCTGTTTGATGGACGCACGCACAGTAACCCTGGCTTTGGCGATGAGCTGGATTCCATCCTTAGCCACGGCCGTCACCGGAGGGGTATTGATCACCTTCGGATTTACCGACATCTGAACAGCATCAAGCACATCACGGCCGGCGAGGTCGATGGCCGTTGCCATGTTGAAAGGCAGATCGATATTGGCCTTGCTGGCCGAAACCAGGGCATGAATCACCTGTGCCACATGTCCTCCGGCCAGGTAATGCGCTTCGAGCTCGTCCCGCTTAATAAAGGCAAGGCCGGCCTTGTGTGCCTCAATCATAGAACGAACAATCACCGTTGGCGGAACCTTTCGCCAACGCATCAGAATAAGCTGCAGCAGCGAAATTCTGACACCCGATAACAATGCCGTGAACCACAGCCCGATCGGAATAAAATACAGGACAATCCACAAACCGATAATACTGGCAACTGCAATGACAATCCAGGTGAAATTGAAATCCATATCTTAAGAATTTACTGGTTTAACACTAAGCTTGTTTCCCTCGACCTGCACAACCTCGATGGGGCTGTGTTCATCCACAAAACCCTCTGTTGAATGTGCTTCCATCACGACGCCGCCGACCTCTACCTTTCCCATGGGCGCCAGGCGCGTCAGGGCAGTTCCCCGGTCGCCAACACGCAAGGCAGCTTCCTCGGGCCCCGGAGCCACACTCCCTGTGACATTTGTCCGAAGCATCAATTTACTCCAGGTGCGTGCCCTGAGCGACATCGCAATCACAAATACACTAAGCAGAATGGTGCCAATCAATATCCACACCCCGGTGGTGCTTCCAAAATCGTTAAATGCCTTGTACACTCCCAGAACAGTTAGCACAAGCCCCCCGATTCCGGCAACTGTAACACCGGGAACAAGCAGGAATTCGATCACAAAAAGCAGAATACCCAGAACAATCAGGAGCAGGATAACACCCATAAGATCAATTATCAACAGAGGCCTTAAGGCCGCGACTAATCAGTTCTAAACGCAGCTCCCTCATGTCGCTTAACTCGCCCGTCTTCACTTCACACTTCCCCTTATAGTGGGTAATGGTAGCACATTGCTCCGCCTGGGTGGAAGAATGCCTGCAAACATCGACGAGGCTTTCAATCACATGATCGAAGGTGTTTACATCGTCGTTGTGCAGAACCAGTGTAGCCTTGCTATCCGAATCTATATGGCCTGCATCAAGCTTCTGCGGCCGGCTTGAAAAAATGCTATCCATGAGGGTGCATGCATCTGCTTCAAAGATATAAAAAATCCCCTGCCCGACCCCTTTATTCCAGCTGTTTTGCACGTTGTACCGAGATGGGCTTCCCCTGGTACCAGGAAACAATGAAGGCATCTTCGTACCCCCGGGAACGGATACGGGAAAGAGCCGCAGATGCAGCATCATAGTGCGAAAACTTTCCGGCGTAGTACTTGTAGAGGCCCCTGTCGGGCAGGAACTCACCGGTAACGGGACTAATCCCCCCGAAGGTACCGGGTTCGGCCGGAGTACTGACGGCACCAAGCTGGATCCGGTAAAACACCCCCAGGGGCAGGCTGATATCCATAGGAATGGGCTTATCGACGGTATACGGTGTAGTTGGAAGGATCTCCATACGGTTCATAACCGGAGCTGTCTCCGGTGAACCTTTCTGCAGGCTTGCTGTGCCGGCAGCCGGCTGATGAGGCCATGGCTCGGGCTGACGGGCAGACTGATCCACTGCAGCTGGGCCGACTACCGGTTCAACGGCAGGTAGCCGAACAGGCTTGTTCTCATCCGAAGGCGAACTGCCGGTATAGCGATAAACCTTTGTGTCGCCAACCACCCTGTCGAGGGTGATTGTTTCGGGCAGGTCCCCGGCCGGGGTATCAGCAAGACCGGCTTCAGGCTGAGGTTCGGCTTTTCCGGGCATATCATTTCCCAGGTCCAGCCCTGCATAAAGTGCATCGGCCTGTTCCTGCTCCACGGCAGCTTCTTTTTCCCACAACATGATCTGCTTTTGCCAAACCCAGCGATCATTAGCTTCCTCAGCCGCCTGCACCTTAAGCCTGGCACCGGCTACCAAATCCTTCAGGGAATCTGAACGGGCCTGGTGCCGCAGCGCTTGTCCCAGATCGGCCGGATAAGCATCGGACTCATTTACCAGCTTTACTTTGGTATATGCAGTCTCGGTTTTGGATTCAGGCCCATCCTTCATGCTTCCATTCTGAAGGCTCTCCTTTGTCACCACAGGATCAAGCGGAACCTGGTCCCCCGAAGCCAGTTTTTCAGATGCTTTCATCGCCTCTTCTGCCGCGTTGTCCATGGTTGAAATGCGCTGCATCATGGCCACATCACTGCTCACCGGCCGCCGGGGCTCAACCAGGTGAACCCGATAGACGGCAAGACTGGAATCACTGCTTTGCCGATCCGAGAAAAACATCACCATGCCCAGGTCATTGCCGGGCAGCAAGAGGTAGTCGTCCATAGCCGAGTTCACGGGGAAGCCCAGGTTAATGGGCTCCGACCATTCGTCCCGCTCGGCATCGTAGTGAGACTTGTAAAGGTCGAAGCCCCCTATGCCCTGCCTCCCGTTTGATGCATAGTAAAGGTCGTTTTCAATGGGGTCGAAGTAGGGCAACAACTCATCGCCCTCACTATTAAGCGCGGCAACAGCCTCGGGTTCGGCCCAATTCTGGCCCGCTCCCTTTCTCACCCTGAACAACTGGCTCCCCTCCTTCTTACTACGTCCGTATCCGGCATAATAAACATAGCTTCCCCGCTGCAACTGTTCGGGCATAAACATAATGCTTGTGAGCGCTCCCCTGTCTTCTTTCCCCTTGAAGTAAGCAGGGGGTTTTCGCTGCATTTGTCCCCCCTTCATCTTTACCTGGGTAAACTGCAGGGAATCGTAAAGGTTAATAAAACTCACGTTCATTACCTCATAGGGGTTGTACATGGCCGTTAGTTCTTTGGCCGCCCTACAGGAAGCCATTTGCCTTCGAACCCCCATTCCCTGAGCCGTCCGCTTTCCGACACTTCGCTCGAAGCGGCCGTAGTACCTCAGGGCCTCGGAAAAGTTATAGGAATGATGATATGCCAGAGCAAGGTAGTATAGGGCATCCCCGGGAACAGCACTCTTCGACGCACCGTAAAGCAATTCAACCGCCTCATCAAGCTCTTCATGCAATTCGACCAGGCAAACACCCTTGTAATACTTGTAAAGCGCATTCCCCGGATTGGCCTCAAGCAAGCGGGTATAGGCCTCAAGGGCACTTCGATAGTCTTTGTTTTCAAAGCTCTCCAGTCCCTTTCCGGCGATCGCCTCCTGATCCTTCTGTGCCGAAAGCGGAAGGGCTGCCGTGCCTGTCAGTATCAGCAGGCCGGCCAGCAAAGTTTTCATTCTCATCGTAAACAATTTTCTCAAATGGCTGTTTCTATTTTCGTCTGTAATGCGTACTTACGCAACATAAAAATAGGAATAAAACAAAGGCATTTTCGCCCCCCGATTGTTAATAAAGAATGGGCAGTATTTCAAAGCCCTTCCTGCAATCTTTAGTACTTTTATAAGCTGATAAAAATGACAGAAATCAAGATCGGGTCCCCTGCACCAGCGATTGATGCACGCGACCAAAACGGAGAAAGGATTACCCTGTCCGAATACCTCGGAAAAAAGGTGGTCCTCTATTTTTACCCGAAAGACAACACCCCGGGCTGCACGGCAGAAGCTTGTGACCTGAGAGACAATTACTCCCGGCTGCAGGCAGCCGGATATGAGGTCATTGGTGTGAGTGCCGACAGTGAGAAATCTCATCGCAGCTTCATCGAAAAGCATCAACTCCCGTTTCGGCTGATTTCCGACACCGAAAAGAAGGTTCTGCAAGACTATGGGGCCTGGGGTGAAAAGAAGATGTATGGCAAAACCTACATGGGCATTATCAGGAAAACAATCCTGATTGATGAAAAAGGCCTTGTTGAAAACATTATTGAAAAAGTCAAAACAAAGGCCCATACAGCGCAGATCATTCCCGACTGAACACATTAAGCATACAAAGCACATGAGCAAGGAAAACAACAACGGCGCAAACAAGGAAAAGCTAAAAGCCCTTCAGCTCACGCTCGATAAGATTGAGAAGGGCTATGGCAAGGGAACCATCATGAAACTCGGAGACGATGCCATAGAGGATGTACCCGTGATCCCTTCCGGTTCACTTGGACTCGACCTGGCACTGGGGGTTGGGGGGTATCCGCGAGGACGGGTAATCGAAATCTATGGCCCCGAATCCTCGGGGAAAACCACCCTGGCCATTCATGCCATTGCCGAAGCCCAGCGAAGTGGAGGCATTGCTGCCTTCATTGATGCCGAACATGCTTTCGATCGCTTTTATGCCAAAAAACTGGGGGTCGATATCGAGAACCTCTATATCTCCCAGCCCGACAACGGGGAACAGGCCCTTGAAATTACCGATCACCTGATTCGTTCGGGAGCCATTGATATCATCGTCATCGACTCGGTAGCTGCACTGACACCCAAGTCGGAAATTGAAGGTGAAATGGGCGATTCGAAGGTGGGCCTTCAGGCCAGGTTAATGTCCCAGGCACTGCGAAAACTAACGGCCAACATTAACAGAACCAATACAACCTGCTTTTTCATCAACCAGCTCAGGGAGAAAATCGGTGTCATGTTCGGAAATCCCGAAACCACCACCGGAGGCAATGCCCTGAAGTTTTATTCCTCGGTCAGGCTCGATATTCGCCGGATTGGTCAGCTCAAGGAGGGTGAGGACATCCAGGGCAACCGAACCCGGGTGAAGGTGGTTAAAAACAAACTTGCCCCGCCCTTCCGCAAAGCCGAATTCGACATCCTCTACGGCGAAGGAATTTCAAAAGCAGGTGAGCTGATCGACATGGGAGTCGACCTTGAAATTCTGAAGAAAAGTGGTTCCTGGTACAGCTATGGCGACACCCGTCTTGGGCAGGGCCGGGATGCGGTGAAGAACCTGCTGCGGGACAATCCGGAACTCGCCGAAGAGCTCGAAGCCAGAATTAAGGCCACGCTGGCGGGTGCTGAAAAGTAAGGGCCCGGCTTAGCACAGTTTTTTTTTCTAACTTACAGCTATAAAGCTGTTGTTATGAATTTTCTGCTGCACTTCATCTTTATTGCCGCCTTCCTGCTCATTTACATTATTGCAATCATCATCCTTAAACCCTTCCGGGTACACCGGAAAAGACCGGTCTCGACCATCTCGATTAAGGTCAGTTATCTGATCTACCTGGCCTGCTTCATGCTCATGGCCTACCTCATCCTCTTCTTTTCGGCCAATGCCGAACCCAGCGAGGATATGGACGAAGAAAGGGTTTTTAACGCGATTACAGTCTTCAGTGTCCTGGCCTTTTTCATACCGAACATAGGAATCATGATCAGAAGACGAATCGGAAACTGGAGGGTGGCCTACAACTACATTGCAACGCTATTCAATGTGCTCTTTGCCTTTGGCCTCCTGTGGTTTATCAAGGATCTGCCCTGGCAGTTCAAATAGTTTGCTCCCCCGCTCCGATCAGGGCAAGAGCCTCTTCCAGTTTTTCCTCCTGAGGCCTTTCTCCCTGCAACCAGTGAATGCTGATTCCCCGTCTTTCCATGCCCCTGAAATAGGTCATCTGCCGCTTGGCAAACTGATGAATGGCCGTATTCAGGCCAGCAACCATGTCATCATAGGCCAGATCCTTACGCAGATAACGGGAAATAAATTTGTATTCGAGTCCGTAGTATTCGAGTCGTTCCGGACTCACCCCCTGCCTTAAGAGGCCTTCTACCTCGTCAATCATGCCTGCCTCAAGCCGTTGTTTCAGGCGCTCACTGATTCGCTTTCGGCGGTTTACGCGCTCGTAGCGAATGCCCAGCACAAGGGATGTGTCGAGCCCCGCTATCTGGCTGTCGTCGGGCACCGCCCCCTGGTACATCGCAATCTCTATGGCCCTGATCAGCCGCTTCCTGTTCTCAGTATCGGTCTGGTTGTGTAAAGGGCCATAGCCCTTCAGAATCGCCTCCAACTCCTCATTGGACTTCGATTCAAGAACGGTTCTTAGTTCCTCATCTTCGGGAACATACAACATCTTGTAATTGCGCAGAACCGATTCCAGATACATGCCCGAGCCCCCGCACATCAGGGCAGTCTTCCCCCTGCCTGTGATGTCCATATACGCCGCTATAAAGTCCTTTTTGAAGCTAAAAACATTGTATTCGCTCCCGGCCTCTGCAATATCAATCAGATGATGAGGAAGCTCCTCGCCATCGACCCGGTACTCGCTCAGGTCCTTCCCGGTGCCAATATCCATGCCACGGTATACCTGCCGGGAATCGGCACTAATGATCTCTCCCCCGAGCCTGTGTGCCAGGGCAACAGCAAAGCTGGTTTTTCCACCTGCTGTGTGTCCTAGAACGGTAATGAGGCGACGAGCTTGCATATCCAAAGATATCCAAATATGGGCTTTTTATGTACCTTTGGCGCTGATTAAACATGGATCCAAAGATCAATATAAGGAACAAGAAGGCCTTCCACGATTACGAAATTCTGGAACGCTATACCGCCGGTATTCAGCTACAGGGAACCGAGATCAAATCGATCCGCATGGGCAAGGTTAGCCTGGTAGAGTCCTACTGCCTTTTCCACGGAAACGAACTGTGGGTCAGAGGTATGCAGATTGCCGACTATGCCTGGGGCTCTTACAACAAACACCAGCCTGGTCGTGAACGTAAGCTTCTGCTTACCAGGCGTGAGCTCAAAAAGCTTCAACGAAAAACCAGGGAGACCGGCCTTACCATTGCGGTATTGAGGATCTTTGTTGCCGACTCGGGCTACGCCAAACTGGAAATCGGCCTTGCCAAAGGCAGAAAGTCTTACGATAAAAGGGAAATCATCAAACGGAAAGACGCACAACGACAACTTGGTCGCATGCAAAAAATCAAATAAAAGAGGGCTCTACTGCGAGAAGAAGAAGGCATTCACTTCCCTAAGCTGATCAAGACTCAGATCGATCTGATAATCGAAGTACCGGTCAATGGTCTGCAGCAGCTCATCGAAAGAAAAATAGCCATCTCCGTCGGTATCAAGGGCTTTGTATGCCTCCGGAATCTCCAGATCCCTTCCCCGGCTGTACTCTTCCTCCAACAGGGCCATGTATGCAGCAAGATCTTCGCGTGCCATGGCATTCGCACGAGGCTCAAGCGCCAGCTGCAGATCGCTTTCTGTTACAGTCACCCCTTCATCATCGACCCAGCTACCCTGTGGGGTATCCGGTTCCTGGTCGATATAATCGGGCACACCATCATCATCCCCGTCAAGGGGGCAACCAAGGCTATCCACCCCGACACCATAGGGCGTGCCCGGACAGCGATCCGACACATCGAGCACAAAGTCGCCATCTTCATCGTCAAAGAGAGCCGGGTCAAATTCAGCATCGGCAAACATCAGATCGACCTCCCGGGTAGCCGGATCTGAGAAGAGATCAAAATGAGCGGTCAGATGGGTAAACATGTAATGATCGCCACCCCTCCTGCCCTGCACCGAAGTGCCACTGGCGGCCACATTATCCAGGACATCGGTAAAGTTCAGGTGATAACTCAGCCCCAGGCTGAAAAAGGCCCGCTCACCAATCCTGAAATGCCCCCCAATACCTATGGGAATCCCGATGGCACGCTGCCTGTAGTCCCCCAGCCCGTGTTCCTGATCCTCCCAACGCCGCAGATCGGTTTCATACACGTAGTCGCGGTACAGCGGTACCGCTGTTCCCTCACTTCCCTCCGGCAAATCCATTATGCGGCCATCGGACCAATAATGGTAGAGTCGTCCATTGGCGTCTTTCAAATCGCCCTTGGAACTGAAATTCAGGCTCTCTACACCGACAAAAACATAGGGCCTTATCAACTTGTCATCGGGGACGAAATGGCCAAAACGATACTCCACGTTCGTACCAATGCTATACAAGTTCGTCTGAAAATTCAGGTTCTGGGAAAGGTCTGACGTATTCCTCTGGTTGCCGTTCAGCTGCCCCATCAGAAAACCAAAATTCAACACAAAATAATGCCTGTGGTCAAGGAAGGTAGCCACATTAAGCTTTGCAGCTGGATTGCCTGTCACCGGTGTCAGAATCGTGTTCCGTATTTCACCATGGAAATTCAAAGCCCCGAGGGACAGGGAAACAACGGGTTTATAGACCGGATTCTCAATCGTATCGATGCGCTGAAGAAGGGAATCGTAATCAATCTCCTGCCCATATACTGCAAGGCTGAAGGACAGCATAAGGAGCAGACCGGGGACTATGAGATGCTTTTGCTTCACCGGGGTCATACGCTATTCATTAACGAAGGGCATCAGCCATTGGAATTCGTTTCCCGTCCTTATAGGCCACCACAAAACTGCCCCTGACCAAAGGCAGCATTTCAATTCGATCCCTGTAGGCCCGGGCTTCGCGATAGGAGCTGAAAGAACCGCTTGTATACTTATACAGCCCATCATTCTGTTCTACGAGCACCTCCTTGTCTACTCCCGCCTTCTGGAAATACTCCTTCGCAGTAAAAGCACTCCTGTTAGCAATTACCTGCACCCTGAAATAGGTTCCTGAACCGGCTCCCAGCACGCGGGTACGCATGATCATCCGAGCTCCGGCTTCCGCAGGAACAACACGGCCCTTCTGAGATGTGGCTTCAGACCGACGCGGACCTGCCTTCGGCTTCGCCTGCTGTCTGGCACCGGAGCTGATTGAGGGTTTGGCCTGCCCGGCCCGGGAAGAAGGAGTGGTGCTGGCAAGCGTTTCCACGGACGTGTTGCTTTGCATGCCCTCCGGAAGCTCTCCGCTCTGAAGCAATCGTTGTTTTTGGGCCAGTGACAAGGCCCCCAGATCGGCATCCATTTCAATGACGGGCACCTCTGTATTCTGGTTATTTTTGGTGTAGGTATACAGGCCTGAGATCTCCATCGCTGCCTGCGTGACTCCGGCCTTGGGTATCAGCTTATAGCTGACTTCAAACTCGGAGGTCTCCGGCAACTTCATCCAAATGAACTTCACCGAACTCCCCGATGGGGAAACAATACCATTGTGAGAATCCTCCTCTTCGAAAATGTATCCTTCCGGAATCTGTTCTGCAATCCGCACATACTTGGTTCCTTTCGGATTTTTAACCAGAAGCTTCACCCTGTAAGCTCCATTGCTCATCAACACAGGTTTCTGCCTGACTACCATGGCAAATGCCAGCTCATCGGGCGCTTTATCCAGCGGGGCCGGCGTTTCTTCGAAGTCTTTGATATCGACAATGAGCGAGGGATCCAGCTTTTCGCTGGGTCTGATCTTAATCTCTCCTGTCTTTTCAAAATTCAGAAACTTCCTTTCATCATCAATCACATAGGCAAAAACACCGCCCAGTACAAAACGGCCCTTCAGTCGCTCATTGACCTGGATGCGGTACTTCACCTCAATTTCCGGCTCGGGGAGAAGCTTCAACCAGATGATACGCACTCTGTTGTTGTCGAAACTGAAATCGGCATTGGGAGAATCAATATTGCTGGCTGTAAGCCCCGCCGGCAAATCCTGGGCAAAGCGGGAATAATCTGTAAGACTCCCCTTTTGAATGTGAACGGTGACATCAAATGATTCCCCTGCCTGCACCTCATCGGGATGATCCATCTTCATTTCGATCTGCTGAGCCGTGACTGAGCCAGCCAAAAAACACAGCAGAATTCCAGAAAAAAAGGTCTTGTGTAGATTCATGGAGCATGAAATTTTACACAAAATACGAAAAAAGAACGGAAACCCTTAGAAATTCGGGCTTAGCAGGTACTTCCCATAGAACTTATTGATCACATCGATGGCCTCATCTGCCGTATCGACAAGCGTAAATAAATCCACGTCATCGGGACCGATGTTCTGTTGCTCTGCCTGCACCACCCTTTTGATCCACTCCACCATGCCTTCCCAGAACTCAGTCCCAACCAACACGATGGGAAACTTACCAATCTTCCCGGTCTGAATAAGGGTTGCCGATTCAAAGAATTCATCGAAGGTTCCAAAGCCCCCGGGCAAGACGATGAAGCCCTGGGCATATTTCTGGAACATAACCTTCCTGACAAAGAAGTGCTTGAATGTAATCAACTTATCATGGTCGATATAAGGGTTCGAACCCTGCTCAAAAGGCAAGTGGATGTTGAGCCCCACACTTACGCCCTCCCCCTTCATCGCTCCCTTATTGGCAGCCTCCATAATACCCGGTCCACCCCCGGTAATGACCCCATAGCCATGCTGGGTAAGCTTGTAAGCAATGTCCTCGGCAAGCTTATAATACCTGTGATCGGGTTTGGTGCGGGCCGATCCGAAGATGGAAACACAGGGCCCTATGCTGGCCATCTTTTCAAAGCCTTCAACAAACTCGGCCATAATTTTGAATATCTGCCAGGAATCGGAGGATTTTATTTCGTTCCAGGTCTTTTGCTTAAAAGCCCTTTTAATTTTGTCTTCGCTGGATCCCATCATCGTTGTTTTTGAAAATTTAATTTAAGTAAATTCTTCCAAACCGAGCTCTTCCCTGAGGAAAATCCCAGTATAGGAGTTTGCCTCCCTGGCTACTTCTTCCGGCGTTCCAAAAGCCATGATCTCGCCACCCTTGCTGCCGCCTTCTTTCCCCAGGTCGATAATATGATCGGCCACCTTGATGACATCCATATTGTGCTCTATCATAATCACCGTATTTCCCTTGTTTACCAGACGCGAGATAACATCCAGAAGGACCCGCACATCTTCGAAATGCAAGCCGGTAGTAGGCTCGTCCAGGATGTAGAGCGTTCGGCCGGTATCTTTTCGCGAAAGCTCGGCCGACAGTTTTACCCGCTGGGACTCTCCACCTGAAAGGGTGGTGGAGGGCTGGCCAAGCCGGATATAACCAAGCCCGACATCCTGCAGGGTTTTCAGCTTTCTGAGGATGGAGGGAAGGGCTCCGAAAAACTCAACCGCCTGATTGATGGTCATCTTAAGCACCTCATTGATGTTCTTGCCCTTGTAGCGCACCTCCAGGGTTTCACGGTTGTATCGTTTCCCGTTGCAACTCTTGCATCGCACATATACATCGGGCAGAAAATTCATCTCAATGGTCTGGATTCCCGCTCCCCCGCATTCCTCGCACCGGCCGCCCTTCACATTAAAAGAAAACCGGCTGGCTTTGAAGCCCCTGATCTTTGCATCGGGGGTCTGCTCGAATAGCTTCCGGATATCGCTGAACACACCGGTATAGGTAACGGGATTGGATCGGGGTGTTCGCCCCAGAGGGGACTGGTCCACCTCAATCACCTTATCGATGTGTTCCAGTCCTTCGATGTGCTTATAAGCCAGTGGCGACTTTTCGGAGCGGTACAGCTTCTGGCTGATAATGGGATGCAGGGTGGCATTGATCAGGGTGCTTTTCCCGCTGCCACTTACACCGGTTACACAGATAAACTTCCCCAGCGGAAAGCTGACATCCACATCCTTTAGGTTGTTGCCACTGGCTCCCCGAAGAACGATGGCTTCGCCCTTTCCCGCACGACGTGTTGAGGGAATGGCAATCTCCTTCGATTTGTTGAGGTATTCGGCAGTAAGGGACTTCCCTTTTAGAAGCGCTTTGGGGCTTCCTTGTCCAACAACCTTTCCACCCAAACGTCCTGCACCCGGCCCCAGATCAATGATGTGATCGGCAGCCAGAATCATATCCTTGTCGTGCTCCACAACGATGACAGTATTCCCCTGATCGCGGAGTCGCTGCAAGGAAGCAATCAGCTTTCGATTGTCACGCTGGTGAAGGCCAATGCTGGGTTCATCCAGAATATAGAGGACGTTAACCAGCCTGGAACCAATCTGTGTAGCCAGCCTGATGCGCTGGCTCTCACCGCCCGAAAGCGAACGGGCACTCCGCGAGAGCGACAGATAACCGAGCCCGACATCAAGCAGAAAACCCAGACGGTTTCGAATCTCCTTCAGGATATCCCGCGCAATGGCCTGCTGACGCTCGCTTAGATCGGCTTCAATCCCTTCAAACCAGCCGGCCAGGCTTCCAATATCCATGGCCGAAAGTTCAGCAATGCTTTTCCCCCTGATCCGGAAATAGAGCATCTCGGCTTTCAGCCTGCTGCCCTTGCAATGGGGACAGGTAACTTTGCTCAGATAATGGCTGGCACGGACTTTCCCCCTTCGGCCATTTCCCTCCGAAAGATTGTTTCGAATGTAATCGACCACGCCGGCAAAGTTCAGGATGTAGTTGGAATTCTCTCCCAGGGGCGTATTCTTTAAGCGAAGTGGCTCGTCACTTCCAAACAGCAGAGCCTGCAGGCCTTTCTCCGGAATATCCTTTATGGGCGTATCCAGGTCGAAACCCTGCTTTTCGCCGAGGGCCTCAAGCTGCCAGAATATGAGGGAATTCTTATATGGGCCCAGCGATTCGATGGCCCCTTTACGGAGGCTCTTGCTGTCGTCCGGTACCAGCTTTCGGATGTTGACATCATTTACCGTACCCAGGCCGTTGCAATGCGGACAGGCTCCCTGCGGTGAGTTAAATGAAAAGCTGTGAGGAGCAGGCTCGTTATAGGAAATACCCGAAGCCGGACACATGAGATGACGGGAAAAGAAACGGGGTTTATCACTGTCTCTCTCAAGGATCATGCATACTCCCTTGCCCTGGCGCATAGCAGATGAGAGCGACTTTTTCAGGCGCTCCCTTCCGGCTTCATTCACCTTGAGGCGATCAACCACCACCTCAATATCATGGTTTTTGTAGCGATCGACCCGCATGCCATAAACGACCTCCCCGATTTCCCCGTCAATGCGCACATGAAGGTAACCGTTCTTCCTGATCTGTTCAAACAGCTCACGATAATGCCCCTTCCGGCCCCTCACCAGGGGAGCCAATACATAGACCTTCTGGCCGTCGAACTCCTCAAGGATGATGTTTAGAATCTGTTCCTCGGTGTACTTCACCATCTTTTCGCCGGTCACATAGGAGTAAGCATCTGATGCTCTGGCATAGAGAAGTCGCAGGAAGTCATAGATTTCAGTCACTGTGCCTACGGTCGAACGGGGGTTCTTATTGGTGGTCTTCTGCTCGATGGAAATTGCCGGGCTAAGTCCGCTGATCTTATCTACATCGGGCCGTTCCATATTGCCCAGAAACTGCCGGGCATACGCACTCATGGTTTCGATGTAGCGCCGCTGCCCCTCTGCATAAATGGTGTCGAAGGCCAGGGAGGACTTTCCGCTTCCACTCAAACCGGTAATCACAGTAAGGGTATTCCGCGGAATATCCACATCTATGTTTTGCAGATTGTGAACCCTTGCACCCAGAACCTCTATTTTTGCCCGATGCTCTTTCACTTTTCCTCCCACGCATTCGGTCGCCGGAAATCGTTGGCAGGGACCAGAATCTCATAGCTTTTCCTGCGACTGTTACTAAGCTTCACATCCCTGAGCCAGGGGTTCAGGTACTTAAGCAACTTGTAGTTTGTACCGTGAAGGGCAGCAAAATCGGCAAAATGGGTCACGGTTGTATCGACTTTCAATACCTTTACCGGGATCACGGGATAAAGTTCTTCTTCTGCGAGTTGGAAGCCGTAGGCTTCAGGATTCTCGAAGATCAGCTTAAGGGCTACCACCCGATAGATATAGCGGGCCGTCTCCGGATTCAGGAGCAGGTCGTAGTAATTCATTTTCTTCTGGCGATCAATCTGGCGATCGATGCCCCTTCTCCCCATATTGTAGGATGCAGCTGTCATGGTCCAGTTGCCATACCTTTGGTAAGACTCAATCAGATACTTACAAGCCACCTCCGTGGATTTCCCGATATGATAGCGCTCATCCACTTCCGCATCTACCTCCAGTCCGTAATCGATGGCTGTGCCCTTCATCAATTGCCAGAATCCCACGGCCTTTGCAGGGGAAACAGCCTGCGAAAGGTTGCTTTCTGCGACAGCGAGGTACTTAAAATCGTCGGGAACCAGGTTCTGTTTCAGAATGGACTCTATCTCAGGGAAAAAGCGGTTTGACAACTTTAGGAGCCGGATGGTCTGGGAATGGAAATAGGCATTCGAAAGCAATTCCCTTTCCAGGGCTTCCCTGACATCGAAAAGATCAATGGGCACAGGCTCTCCTGCAAAATTTACATCCGCAGGAATGGGAAGTTTCTGGGGCATATAGCTGACCATAGCCCTGTCCTCCCCGGATCCCTCACGCCCCCCGGACCAAAGCTCGCCGATCCCGAAGAACATGAATGGTACGGCAATGAGGGCTCCAAACAGAAACAGATAAATGAACAGGCGGCTTCGGCCCGCATTCCTATTGTGCATCCCGCAAAAATAGCGAAATGGCTTAGAATATAAAACTCAAACCGGAGTGCAAACCAAAGCTATAGGGCCGGGTTACCGGCAGGGTTTTATCGTTTACTGAATGCAGAAAATAGCGGAAGCGGGGTTCAATCATAAGGCTGAAACGGGGATGGAAATGGTAAAGAATTCCCAGTCCGGTATTTCCGGAATAGTTAATGTCCCGAAGGTTGTTCATATAACCAACAAGCTCGTAGCCCGAACCACGATCCATACGCACCCTGTTACCGATCAGGAAATTCGCACTCACCCCGCCCATCAGTTGCAGTTCGATATCCTTATCAATCAGCGTATAACGAACATTGAATGGCAGTTCAATGTAGTCCATCTCCTGTCGGATAGCTGCCCCCAGATGATTGGGCTCAGCATCATACTGAGCGTTGACCATAGCGTTGGCCGACTCACTAAGTTTGTAGGCATTGACATAGACATCGCCCGAACGCGCCACAATGTTCCCAACCGAATTGGCTACGGTGATCATATCAAGGCTTCCTTTTCCGGTTTCCGCAGCTGTTAAATCCTGATGCCGATTGTTAAGCATTTGGATGCCCGGAGATCCAATCTGCATCCCCATGCGGCTGTATTGAATCCCCGATTCAAAGGCAAGCCGTTTTCCGGCGTGATAGTGCAACTGCAGACCCGCACCATAGGACAGGAACCCCGACTCATTTGCACCGGCGGCAGCCACATTCCCCGATACCGCATCCCTGTAACTATACTGAGGCGAAAGGCCGGCACCCAGGGCCCAGAAGCGCTGCCTGTCCTTTTCATCTTCT
>PDRI01000132.1 GCA_002748055.1 Bacteroidota bacterium
CTGCCAGCATCGATTTGATTTTCCTGTTCATAGCGAAAAGATTTAGTGAAAGACGGGTTCAGACATTTTCCGACCCCTGAACCTTTGGTCGTTGAAATCTGATATGGTACACTCGTAAGACTTAACTGAATAATAGCGCAATCAGATCAACATTGCCAGAACTAAACCGGAAAAGAGCCTTCAATCAGGGACCCGCTTATTCCTCGGGCTCAAACTCTACCGTCAGATAGGTATACACCACAACAAAGATTGGTATTATAAGCCAGCCCAGAGAACCCATCGCCATACCAAGTGCCCACCTGTTCTTAAATCTGAAAAAGAACTCAAAGGGAATAAAGAAGGCAATGAAAGTTACAGCAAATCCCATCTGACCACTCATCTTGTATTTAGGCTTTACCTGCAGGCCGCAGGAGGGGCAGAAATGCTTTTGAGAATTCATAAATCTGAATATCTCTATCCAGCGCATGCGAGCGGCACATCTGGGGCAACTGTAGATTCTTCTCTTTTCCATGGTGCTGTGTTTAGAACACTTTACAGCTTAATGTAGCGGAACAGGAAATATCGTAGTTGAATTCAGGATTTTTTACATACGTGGTTATCAATCGCACAACAAGCGAATGCAAAAACTGAAATCGGCCTCATGGGGCTGGACCCGGTAAGGATTCAGCACCGAATTGGCTGTTCCCCCAACCCCACTCACCATGTAATCGAGGCTGAGATTGACCAGATCTTCGTGTTCCAGCTGAAAACGGTACTGTGCGCGGTCCAGAGTTTCGGTTCGATAGGGATGGGCACTGAAGCAGAAAGGTCGGTCGGAACGGACCTCAATGCCCCTGCCCTCTGCATTGCTCAGTCTGAGCCAACGAACATCGCAGCGGTTTCCATAGTCCTGCGGTATGAGGTAGGCCTGCTCATCCTCCTTTACACTCGAATGATAAACGCCCACTTTTGCACCGCTCTTCCGATCGGGATAGTTCTCATAGGGCCCGCGGCCAAACCAGTCGATCTGTCCAAACTCTTCCGGCAACTGCCATTGCAGGCCCATCTTCGGCAACCAGGTAGTCAACTCGCCCGAAGGAATCACGTGGGTACGAATTTCCAACTCCCCATTGCCGGCAATGGCATAGCTCATCGTGGTTTTGAATCCCGTCCCGTAGCGGTTGGCATGGTAGCTGCCCTCGACAAGCACCTCCACCCTGTTCCCAATGCTGTTCCATCGCATTTCATCCAGACTGAATTGCAGGCGATCGAGGCCGGTAGAACGCCAGCCATTAGCCAGTTCCCGTCCCATACCTTCACGGGTATAGGCCGGATCCACATGCCAGAAATTCCAGGTATCCAGGTCGTTTGCCAGGGGTGCACGCCAGACATTAAAGTGAGGCGATTGCTTAAGCAGTTCCAGGTCCTTACACTTCATAGAGAGCAGGGCTCCGTCTTCCTTGCTGAAACGCAGGCTAAAGCCCTCTCCACTAATCAAAAGCGATGCCTCATCTTCCTGCACTGCAGGCAGGGGGTAGCTTTTGGTTTCAGTGGGAAGAGCCTCGAAAGGCAATTCGAATTGCTCCCAGGCCAGTTCATGGCCGGCATCGGCCCAGGGAGTGGACTGCCTGAGCCTGACCGAGAGTTCAAGGATATGATGGTGCCCGGCCTTAAAATCCATGCCGGAAACAGGAAGCCTGTATTCGGTCGATTCGCCCGGAGCCAGGGCTAAACTGAAGTCTCCCTCACGCTGCGGCCTTCCATCGACCAGCCAACGCCAGCGTAAATCGAATTCAGAAAGATCGCTAAAATGAAAGTAATTGTGCAGCAGGAAGCGCCCCTCCTCCAAATCCAATGCCCTGAAGGCCACCGCCTGGGGCGATTTCTTCAGCTGCCACAGCTCGGGCTGAACCTTCCGGTTGGGCCAGACTAAACCATAGGTTCGGCCGGGAAGCCCCATAAAATAGTACTTCTGCCCTTTACGGGCAGTCTCAAAGTCGAGCCAGAGTTTGGCCTGAGGGCGCAATTCCGGACTCCCTGCGGAAAGGCTGTCGAGCGCTACTGCCCGGTCAAAGACCCTTAATTCGTCGATACTGAACTGGCTCAGATAGCCACGGTGGCTGTCTCTTAATTCGGCACTCTTCCCTACATTCAGGGGATAGGGCGCATTGATGATGCGTCCCTGGCATACCCTGGTTCCGATCATCGACCCATCGACATAAAGCTGCAGCTTCCTGCCATCGTAAATGGCCGCTACATGGTGCCAGTGATCTTCCCATTTATCGGGCAGGCGCGCACTGAGTACGGTTGGCCCATCCGTGGAAGCCTGGGTGTTCACATAGAAATCGAGATGGGTCGCATCGGATTGCCGGAGCCCGAACTGGTAATCGCCCTTCGTTACCAAAGCCCCATATCCCCGGTATTTTCCGGGTTTCAGCCTGAAGGAAATACTCAATCCCTCGCCAGTGATATCAAGGGCCGGATCGCGGGCCACCTCGAGCCAGTCATCGTGCCCGCTGAGGTAGAGCCCCAACCCTCCCTCAACCTGCTCGAGGCGGGCTCTGTTCATCAGCACACAGCGTATCCCGTTTGGTGAATCATCGGTGGTTTCGAGTACTTCAGCGCTGATTCCCGGACTAACCCAATCCCAAATTGCTCCTCCCGTAAGGCGGGGATAACGACGAATCAGCGCCCAGTATTCATCCAGACCTCCCAGGCTGTTGCCCGTCGCTGCAATGTACTCATCCATAAAAGAAGGGCGCGGGTCGTCGGCCTTGCCAAAGCGCTGTTCCAGACGGAAAGGCTGCAGGTAACGCGGCCCCACAATGTCTTCACAGGAAATCGGATTCAAATCCGGATCCTCATCCTGGTTTCCTCCATACATCCAGCCGGGCCGGGAAGGATCGATCTGCTTTCCCGCTTTAATCAGGGCACAAATGTTATCGCCGGGACCACTTTCATTGCCTGCACTCCAGATCACGATTGAAGGATGGTTCCGGTCCCTGTAAACCATCTTACGCATCCGGTCGAGGTACTGCGGCCGCCAAATGGAATCGCCTGAAAGATCGAGGTAGGCATGCGCCTCATCTCCTGTTTCATCGACAATGTACATCCCCAGCTCATCGGCCAGTTCCAGATATTCGACATTGGGCGGATAATGGCTGGTACGCACACAATTAATGTTGAAGCGCTTCATCAGTTTCAGATCGGCCTCCATGGTAGCCCGGTCCATTGCATGACCGGTTTCCGGATGCATCATATGGCTGTTTACACCGTTGAACTTCACAGCCACCCCATTCACCAAAATGGCACCGTCGCGAATTTCCACCTCCCTGAAGCCCACACGGGTACTGAGGAACTCCACAGACTCTCCACCGGCATTGCGCAACTCCATCACCAGGGTGTAGAGATGGGGTTTCTCCGCCGACCAGAGCAAAGGCCGACTGATTTCCAGGGCTGCATTCAGACTGGCAGGCCTTTCAGGGCTGAGATCTCCGGTCTTTTGTACAATCCGGGCACCGGGCACAGGTTCTCCATCGGGATCGTAAAGCTGCAATACGCAGGAATAGCCCTTTGCCAGCCCCTTGCCGTAGTTTTCCACTTGCAGATCAACTTGCAGTTCAGCATCCTCGTAAGCCTCATCCAGATCGGTTCGGACATAAAAGTCCCTCAGGTGTACGCGGGGAGTAGCCATCAGGTAAACATTCCGGTAGATTCCGGAAAGCCTCCAGGTATCCTGGTCCTCGAGATAAGAACCGTCGCAATAACGGTACACCCTGAGCGCAACACTGTTGCTCCCTGCTTTCAGGAACTTGCTGATGTCGAACTCGGCAGGCTCCATGCCCCCCTGATTATAGCCCACCTCCTTTCCATTCACCCACAGGTGAAAGGCGGACTGCACGCCCTCGAAATGCAGAAAGACCTCTTTTTCCTTCCATCCGTCAGGCAGTTCGAAGCTGCGATAATAGGACCCCACCGGGTTGTAATCATCGGGGACCGCCGGAGGGTTGAAGGGATGGGGAAGGCCAATATTCCTGAACAGGGGATAGCCAAAGCCCTCCATCTGCCAGTTCGAAGGCACAGATATTTCGCTCCACCCGGCATGCAAAAAGCCAGGCTTAAAAAATCCTGCCGGGGCCAATGAGGGATGCGCTGCAAGATGGAATTTCCATGTCCCGTTCAAACTGAGGTAATTTGCGGAAGCGTGCCGCTCTGCCTTCAGGGCCTGTTCCGGCCCTTCATAGGGCATCAGCGTGGCATGGGGTGCAGTCTGGTTTCGTTGAAAAACTGCAGGATTCTCAATATCGGCCTGGCTCCACAGCGTAGCTGTCCACAGGCCCGCCAGGGCAAGAGCAATAAAACGTTGTATCATAAGAACTATCAATTACAGTCAGGCTCCCTGTAGCAAAGCCCCGGCCACCTCAACAGCCAGGCCATAGCGTCCGAAGGGTGCACTCACCTGAATTCCACTTGCAAAAGGCTTTACCCGCTCCACCATCTCCCGGGCAAGTTCAACGCCCGCCTTAAGCTGATCGTCTCTGTCCGCATACCGGGCTATCTGTGCAATCACCTCGTCGGGCACATAAACCCCGGGCACCTCATTCTTCATGAATTCGGCATTCCGCAAGCTTACCAGAGGCCATATACCGGCTATGAGCCTGAGGCCCGACAAATCGCATTTCTCCAGAAAAGCCTCCAGCGAAGGGATGTCGAAAACAGGCTGGGTAATCACAAATTCAGCCCCTGCCTCCTTCTTCAGTTGCAGGCGATGAATCTCATTTCCGGCATTCACACTATTCGGATCCACGCCCACACCGGTCAGAAAGGCCGTTGGATCTCCAATTCGTTTTTCACCGATGTCAATACCATGGTTCAGGTTGTCGATCAGATGAACCAGACCAATGGCATCAATGTCGAAAACAGCCGTGGCCTGCGGATAGTCGCCAATCATGGGCGGATCGCCGGTAATGGCGAGAATATTCCTGATCCCGAGTGCTGTAGCTCCCAGAAGGTCGGACTGCATACCCAGCAGGTTTCGATCCCTGCAGGTGTAATGCAAGACCGTCTCAATGCCCAACTCTCTCTCGAGGATAACAGCCAGGGCCAAACCCGTCATTCGGGCCGAGGCCCGTGGCCCGTCGGGGATATTGATGGCATCGACCCCTGCTTCTTTCAGCATGCGTGCGCCATCCAGGCTCTTACTTACATCGGTACTCCGGGGGGGGACCATTTCCACAAGCACCACCTGCTCGTCTTTGGAGAGACGTGCAGCCAGCCTCGATTTAGAGGCCATGGCTACGGGCTCGAGCAGGGGCTCATCGCGCTCCGCCCTTGGCCTGGTTTCGATCGAATGCTGAATACGGGTCTGCTTCATGGCCAAGGCATTGGCCATCTTTGAAATGTGCTCGGGTGTGGTCCCGCAACAGCCCCCCAACATGCGCACCCCTTTGTCTATCAGTCGCTTGGTATAGACCGAGAAATACTCGGGTGTACTCATGTAGATCATCCGGCCATCGGCATACTGCGGCCGTCCGGCATTGGGCATGATGCACACGGGCTTGTCACTCTGGCTGCGTATCTGCTCCACAAAATCCAGCATGGGTTTAGGACCCACGGTACAGTTTAGCCCGATCACATCCGCTTCACTTGCATCAAGCCTCCGGCTAAGATCGTGCAAATCGGTCCCATAGCGGGTTTTTCCCTCCTCGGTAACCGTCATCATGGCCACTATGGCACGGTCACTTAGCCGGCGAATGGCCCGAATGGCCCGCTCCATTTCCCGGATGTCCTGGAAGGTTTCCAGTATAAACAGGTCGGCACCGGCATCGTGCAGATAGCCTGCCTGCTCATAAAAGCCCTCTTCTGCCTCATCGAGGCTAAGATCGCCCCAGGGCTCGATCCCCATACCCGAAGGCCCCATGGAGGCAGCCACATATACCTCGTCCCCTGCCGCCTTCCTGGCCAGGGAAATACCTGTCGTATTGATTTCGGCCAGGCGATCGAGCAGGTTATGCGATTTCAGTTTAAAACGGTTGGCTCCGTAAGTATTGGTCTCGATAACCATCGCTCCCGCCTTCACGTAGTCCTCATGTATGCTCCGAATGAGCTCCGGCTTCGACAGGTTTAACTCATCGTAGCACTTGTCGATGAACACCCCCTTCTCATAAATAAGCGAACCCATGGCTCCATCGAGCAGGACCAGCTTCTCGGCGATATAGTCTTTAAATGGAATCATTCCCGCAAAAATAATGCTTTTATCAGCTTTTTTCCACTAGCCCCTCCCCTTTATGCTCACAACAATCTCCCCTTCGCTCCCCGGAAAATCGGCCCGTCGAAAATGTAAGACCAACCTCTTCAATCCCGGGATATCCTTATCATAGGAAAGGGGTGGCGGAGAAAGTGCTTCCACTTCAACCCGAAAAGGAAGCGCCAACAAGGGAGTTATCAACAACTCCTTCCCCTCCATTTTAAGCACAAGGCCTTCTTCTTCCACCTCCACCTCAGCAGTAGTCATAAGCTGCCATTGCAGGCTTTCCGCCGTAGCCGAAAAGCTAAAGCGGTCACGCACCAACAGTTCGCGGTCCGACAGACGGCTGAAGCTCCTGGTGGCCTGTCTCAGATGCGGGGCAAGCACCTCGTCGAGGGTAAAATGCACTTCGGGAGCGGGACCTCTCAAATCGAAGCCCAGGAGCCTGGACCGGCCCTTAACCCGGTGCGGCTCCCCGTTCACCTGCAGTGTGCTGTGCCCATGACTGCCTTTGGTCAGCAGGGTCCAGCGGACCGAACCCTGACTCGTATTCCACAATTCGTTTCCAATCACTTGCTCCAGGCCGTGGTAGTTCTGGTTCCCCGGATCGACCACCCAACGCAGGCCGTCCAACTCCAGAATAAAGCTGCCCGCGTCCATATTGCCATGGTTATCACTGGCACTTCCACCCTTGGCAGCCAGGAAGAAACCATCGTCGTCTCCATCCTTTTCCCTGAAAACAGCCAGGGGCTCCGCCCCTCCGCCAACCCATGCATCCGGAAGCGAAAACTCGCCTTTCTCAGGCAGCATGGACAGATTCAGAAGAAAAAAGGCCAGAAAACGGGGATCCCCCGACAGGGGATCAGCCAGCCTTTGGTCGGCTGGCATCCGGGCAAAAGAGTCCGGCTCAAGCGCCCCTACCCCACGTTTGGCAAACCAGGCCAGCAAGCCGCAATGCTCGATGCTGTGGTAGCGATCAACGCGGGCATCGAAAAAATTAAAGTAGTCGCCCGAAGGCCCGGCAAGCATCTCGCTGAAAAAAGCACTCTCGCTAACCCCGGGCCTGTCCAGAAATTGAAAATCGGTATTCAGCGCTGTTTCAAAGGCCGAAATCCCCAGTGCCAGATAGGTTGTGGCATAAAACCAATACGACGCACCCTCCGGATAGACTCCATCGGGGCCATAAGGTTTTAAGGCATTCGGAATGGCTTCTACAGCCTGGTGCAGGATCCGTGAACAGATCTCGGGCTCTTCATCAAAAGCCAGCAGGGCTGCCAGACTGAGCCCGCTATTGCATACCAGATTCCAGTTGTGATCGACCTTAAGCCACCAGTTGTTTTTCGAGGAAGCCACACCCGGCTTCAAAGCCAGCCTTACCAGGGCATCCATGCTCTGCCTGTAAACATCGGCAGACATCCACTCTCCTGCCCAGTCGAGCGCCAGGGCCACCCCCGTTGCCATCTCGGCCACATCCAGAAAATGCGGAGGATTCCAGTCGGAGAAACGACATACAGCATTGAGCTCCTTTTCCAGACGTGTAAGATATGCAGCCTTCCGCTCGACCCGGTAAACCATGGCCAGGCTGGTCAAACGGCTGATTGCTTCCCGGGATACCCCAAGCAAACGAATCCCCTCCATTTCCCGCTTCAAAGGAGGCCGGCTCAGCAGGGCATCGGCTCGCTGCTTCAACAGGGCATAAACCGGCGCCACCAAAGGATCGCCTTCCTTTATTTGCCGCTTTAATTCCGCTTCATTTTCCCGGGTAAACATCAGACGCGAACCCCTTTTCCGCAATCTGCCCTGCAGCCACTCCTGACTGACCGGATTTTCATCCTCTTCCACTGCCTTTCCCGGCCCTTTCAGATGAAGGTCGGCAAAGGCCAGGTATTGTGCCCAGTCGTAGGTGGTAAGATCGTGTTTCCCCGACCTCAGATGGTAGGCCATCGGGCCCTTCCAGAGCGGCTGGTCAACAGCCGGACAGGCCATCGACGGTAGCCCCGCATGGCCATAGAGGGCATAGACCTTGCCGGCGTGATACAAAGACAGGTATTCGCCATAGGGATCGGCCCAATCGTCCTCTTCGGCACTTGCGATATAAAGCGGTCGGGGGGCAATCAGTGCCAGCAGTTGGTGCTGGTCTACCGGAAGGGCCTCCTCCCTGTCGCCATAGGTCCGGAAATTTTCTGCAAACCAGTGGGGAAAGGCCTTGTTGATCACCGACACCCGCTCGCCATGTTCCCGTCTCGATAATGCCGCCCCGCCACAGCCCGAATTATTCGATATCACCAGGGCAAAACGCTCGTCCTGGGCCCCTGCCCAAAGGGCGGTCTTCCCAAGCCTGGAATGCCCGATCACCGCCACGCGGGAGGCATCCACCTCACTATCGGTTTCCAGGTAATCCAGGACCCTCGACAGGGCCCAGGCCCAGGCAGCTATGGCCCCTCCGTCATCGGCTTCGCGGCCCTCCTTCCCCATGAGGCCATGGAGCCCGTTCCTGAAGCCATCGTCAAAATCGGGATCAATCTCGCCATAGTGCACGGCGGCCAGGCCATAGCCCCGTTCGAGAATCATCTCAACGGGCCATCGATGAACCCGGACTCCCCTGCTGGCTATCGTGGCCCGGTTGTCGCGGATGCCCATCTCGGCATCGTTGTGGCACCATCCCTTCGTAAGACTAACAGAAGGGTCTTCACAAATACTCTGGTTACCATAGAAATTCAGCCCCAGAAAAACAGGCACCGGTGCTTCCTGATCCGGGGGCAACAAAAGCATGATGCGAAAGCTATGCTGGCGCCCATCCCCGGAGAGTACCACATCTATTTCTTTATGCACAGCCCGGCCCCGCAGTGCGTCCCGGTTCAGATAAACCAAACGGTAGGAAACCCGGATGTCTTCGGCATCGAGTTTTCCATAGACCTGGGTTCTAAAGCTTTCCAGAACCTGCTCCCGGCAGGCACTCCATTCCTGCTGAGTGGCAATCGGGCTTCCATCGCTGCAGAGCAGCGGATCGGGCAAAGGGCCGGCCAGTTCAAGTGAATCGATTCGCTGGGCAGGCAGCGAAAGGCCATACAAAAACAGGCACAAAAATGCGAGAATGAGTTTTCGGATCATCTTTTTCAGATTTAGCTTCACTAAAAATACGATTTATTCCAACGGCAGCAGTCTCATCGGAGCAAACCTGAAAAAGAAAGAGATAGGGCTACAATCCGGCGATCAGTTTCCGCAAGGCTTCGGGAGCCCTTACGGGCCTCTTTGTCTGACGATCGAGAAAGGCCAGCACCACTTTGGCCTCGTGAGCCAGGCCACCTTCCTCATTGTAGATCTTATGCCCGAAGGCCATCCGAACCTGGGGCACCTCGCTCACCGTGGTCTCGATCCGGATCTGCTCGTCATAGCGAAGGGGATACCTGTACTTTGCCTCAACAGAAAAGACCGGCATTACAATGCCCTGCTCTTCGAGGCGTTTATAGGGGAAGCCTTCCTCCCGGACAAACTCGCTCCTGCCCATCTCATAGAACCTGTTATAGTTCCCGTAATACACCACCCCCATCTGGTCGGTGTCGGCATACAGAATTCTGTAGCTTGTACTTCTCGTCTTTGGCAACATCGTGAACGCTTTAAACGAAACCCTGCTTTAGTCCTGCCCGGCCAGTCCAAGCAAAAAGGCAAACTCCATAGCCGTTTCTCTGTAGCGCTCAAAGCGACCCGAAGCCCCGCCATGCCCCGTATCCATGTTGCAGTACATGAGCAACAGGTTGTCGTCGGTCTTCAAATCGCGCAGCTTGGCCACCCATTTGGCCGGCTCCCAGTACTGCACCTGGCTGTCGTGGAGGCCTGTGGTAACCAAGAGATTGGGATAGGCTTTGGCTTCTACCTGATCATAGGGCGAGTAAGAAAGCATGTAATCGTAATAAACCTTATCGTTGGGGTTCCCCCACTCATCATATTCAAAGGTGGTAAGCGGGATGTCTTCGTCCAGCATGGTGGTGAGCACATCCACAAAAGGCACGGCAGCAATCACCCCTTTATAGAGCTCGGGCTGAAGGTTGATCACCGCGCCCATGAGCAAGCCGCCGGCACTTCCACCCATGGCAAAGAGCTTATCTGCCGAACTATAGTTTTCGGCAATCAGGTGTTCGGCGCAGTCGTTGAAATCGGTGAAGGTATTCATCTTTTTCAGCAACTTCCCATCTTCGTACCAGGGCCTTCCATTGACCTGGCTGCCCCGGATATGGGCAATGGCGAAAACAAAGCCCCTGTCGAGCAGGGAAAGCCGACTGGAACGGAAACCCGGGTCTATGGTTACCCCGTAAGAACCATAGCCATAAAGCAGGGTTGGATTTTGTCCGTTCATTTCCAGCCCCTTGCGCCAAACCACACTCATGGGAATGGCTGTTCCATCATCAGCCCGGGCGTAGATCCGGTGCGCCTCATAGTTATTCGGATCGAAATCCTCTCCCAGAACCTCGTCCTGTTTCATCAGCTTTTTTTCCCTGCTCGCCATATTGTAGTCATAGACCGTAGAAGGGGTGGTCAGCGACGAATAGTTAAATCGCAGCAGCTGGCTATCAAAGTCGGGGTTCGTAGAAATCCGCGCACTGTAAACCTCTTCACCCATCTCAATGTAGTGTTCTCCTTCACCACTCCAGGGCATTATACGCAGGCGGGCAAGGCCTTCCTTCCGTTCCTCCAGAACCAGGTAGTCCCGGAAGATCTCAATCGCCTCGAGAAAAACATCGGGACGGTGGGCAATCACCTCCTCCCAGTGCTGCTTTTCGGTATGGTCGACAGGGCAACGCATCAACCTGAAGTTGATGGCATCCAGGTTAGTAATGATGTAAAAATAGCCTCCAAAATGTGCCAGATTGTATTCCAGTCCACGCTCCCGGGGCTGAACAATACGGAACTCACCAGTGGGGTCATCTGCTTTCAGAACCCTGTATTCCGTGCTAAGGGTGCTGGTATTGGAGATGACCAGGTATTCCCTGGATTTGGTCTTGAAGATAGCTGTACGGAAGGTCTCATCCTCTTCCTCATAAACCAGGACGTCGGTCGAGATATCGCTTCCCATCTCATGCCGCCAGATGGCATTCGAGCGCAGGGTTTCGTCGTCCTTCCTGGTATAAAAGAAGGTCTTGTTATCGGCCGCCCAGGAAGCACTACCGGTGGTCAGCGGAATCTCATCGCTGAGGATGTCGCCGGTTTCCAGATCCTTGATGTGCAGGGTGTACTTTCTCCGGCTGACCGTATCAACACCGAAGACGGCATAGCGGTTGTCCGGGCTGATACTCATACCCCCCAGGTGGAAGTAAGCATGCCCTTCGGCCATCTCGTTCACATTGGCCAGGACTTCCTCAGGCGCCTCCATACTGCCCTTTCTTCGGCAATAAACCGGGTACTCTCCTCCCTCTTCGAAACGAACATAGTAATAGTAGCCATTGTCCTTATAGGGCACCGATTCGTCGTCCTGTTTAATGCGCCCGACAATCTCCTCAAAAAGCTCATCCTGCAATGCTTCACTGTCCTTCATCAGGGCTTCCCGATAGGCGTTCTCGGCCTTCAGATACTCGATAACCTCGGGATTCTCGCGTTCGCGAAGCCAGTAATAATTATCGATACGGGTATGACCATGCTTGGTCAGTTCCTTGGGTTTCTTCGCAGCAATGGGTGCTTCCATAGATACAGGTGCTTGACAGGATTCCATGGCCATCATCGATCCGAGGACCAACGCGGCCGTAAACAGGCGTTTCATCGTTTTTCAATTTGGTTCCTGTACGAAATTAGAGAAACTTTTTCATTTAAGGCCCTTCATCGACAGTTGGATGCGCTTACGCGTGACATCTATCTCCAGTACCCTGACCTTCACATGTTGATGGATGTTCACCACATCGTTTGGATCCTTTATGAAGCGATCGGCCAGTTGTGAGATATGGACCAGTCCGTCCTGCTTAACACCCACATCGACAAAGGCGCCAAATTTTGTAATGTTGGTCACGATCCCCGGCAGCTCCATACCGGCTTTGAGATCGTCCAGGCTATGGACATCCTGATCGAACTCAAAAACCTCGATCTGTGCACGGGGATCCCGCCCGGGCTTCTCCAACTCGGCCTTGATATCCTTCAGGGTAGGCAAGCCCACCCCTTCACTGAGGTAGTGCTGCAGTTCAATGCTCCGCACCAGCTTCTCGTCGCTTATCAAAGCCTTCAGATCAACCCCCAGGTCGGTAGCCATCCGCTCGACAATATGGTAGCTTTCGGGGTGTACAGCCGAGTTGTCGAGCGGATGAACACCCCCGTCGATGCGCAGGAAGCCCGCGCACTGTTCAAAGGCCTTCTCGCCCATTCGGGGCACCTCCTTCAGCTGCTCCCTGGAGCTGAAGCCCCCAATCTTTTGGCGATGCTCCACCACATTCTTTGCCAAAACCGGGCCCAGGCCCGAAACATAGGTCAAAAGCTGCGTCGAAGACGTATTCACGTTCACCCCCACCAGATTGACACAACGCCCGACCACCTCGTCGAGGCTCTTCTTCAACTTGCCCTGGTCCACATCGTGTTGGTACTGGCCAACCCCAATCGACTTGGGATCGATCTTCACCAATTCGGCAAGCGGATCCATCAGCCGGCGGCCAATGGAAACCGCGCCCCTTACCGTTACATCGTAATCGGGAAATTCCTCGCGGGCTGTCTTCGAGGCAGAATAGATGGAGGCGCCGGATTCATTCACCACATAGACCTCCATCTCGCGGTCGAAGCGGATCATCCGGATAAAGCGCTCGGTCTCCCGGCTCGCCGTTCCATTGCCAATCGCAATGGCCTCGATCTTATACTGCTGCGCCAGTGAGGATATCTTTCGAGTGGCTCCTGCCCGGTCCGATTGAGGAGGATGGGGATAGATGGTGGCATTGTGGAGCAGGTTGCCCTGGGCATCGAGGCAAACCACCTTGCAGCCTGTCCGGAACCCCGGATCAAGCGCCAGAACCCGTTTTTGCCCCAGTGGTGCTGCCAGCAGAAGCTGACGCAGGTTTTCGGCAAATACGCGGATGGCCTCCTCATCGGCCTTCTCCTTGTGCAAGGCCTGGTATTCATTTTCAATGGAGGGATGAATCAGGCGCTTATAGGCATCCTGCACGGCCTCAGCCACCTGTTGGCCCACATCGTAGGGGCTTTTTACAAACCGCTCCTCGAGGGCCCTTATCACCCGGGGCGTATCAGGCGCTATGCTGAGCTTCAGAAAGCCCTCATGCTCGCCCCGCCTCATGGCCAGGATCCGGTGCCCGGGACATTTGCGCAAAGGCTCGCTAAACTCGAAATAGTCCTTATACTTTACGGCCCCTTCCTCATCGGCCTTGCTCTTTACTACCCGGCTGTAAATCACCGCCTCCTTATCAAAGTGGTAGCGTACAGTTTTTCGGGCCCCTTGGTTCTCGTTAATCCACTCGGCGATAATATCACGGGCACCCTGCAGGGCATCCTCAACACTTTCAAGCCCTTCTCCGACAAAGGCCAGGGCTGCCTTCTCCACCTGCATTTCCTGCTGCCGCATCAGTATCTTCGCCAGGGGCTCAAGCCCCTTCTCCCGTGCAATTGTTGCACGGGTCTTGCGCTTCTTCCTGTAGGGCAGGTAGAGATCCTCCAGTTCCACAGGGTCGAGGCACGCTTCTATTCTTTTTTTTAGGTCCCCGCTCAGTTTATCCTGGTCGGCAATGGCCTTCAGAATATACTCCTTTCGCTTTCCAAGCTCCTTTAGCTTGTTGAGCTCGTCGCGAATCCCGGTAATCTTCAGCTCGTCGAGGCTGCCGGTATGCTCCTTGCGGTAACGGCTGATAAAGGGGATGGTGGCCCCCTGTTCCAGCAATTCGACGGTATTCTTCACCTGACGCACCGGAATATTGGTCCGACGGGAAATAACGTCCTCAATTACAATCATGATGTCCTTATTCTGGCAGGTTTGCGGAGGGGCCTATTTCTCGTAATACGGCAGCCCCCTGCCCCAGCCGTATTCGGGAATAAAGGTAGTAAATGAATATACATCTACCGACTGCCCTCCGAAAAAGCCCGTACCCTGATTTACATTGCTGTAAACAATCACCGGCACAGCCAGATAGTTCTCCTTTGCCTCGTAGTGCTTTTGCCGGGTTTTCAGGTAGCGGTAATAGTCCTCCGAGATCGAATGCAGGCAGATGCTCACAACGGCCGAGTCGGCCGCACTGATTTCCGCATGGCGGACAGCCCCCCTGAAGGAATAGTTCTTCCCGTCGATCAGCTGGTCGGAAAACAAGATTCCCTCGGAGGTGCGGCCCTCGCTTACAATCTCGTCTGACTCAATCCGCGGAAAACCAATCTGCCGGTAGATGTCGAATATCGGATAGGTCGAATCATTGACGAAGTAAACCCAGTCGGTTCCATTAAGGAGCGAATCGATGTATTGCACAGTGGTATCGCGCCAATTCCTGTAAGAGCGGTCCGCCTGCACACGCAGAAGGTAGTAATTCTCCTCCCCTGCCGGGTCATTGAAACTGATGTCGAAAACCAGTTTGTCTTCATAGCCGGGCCCGTAGTAATAGGAATCATCATTTTCTTCCCTGATACTGAAGGTATCAATCTTTTCAATGGCTACGGCAGGGGGAATCCGGCAGGCAGCCGAAACCGATGCATAACCGGGCTGTTCTACCTCAATGCTGTAAGAGCGGCCCTTCGAAGGCCGAAAAGCGACAGAGCGGAAGTAGGCATTGTCGCTGTAGCTGAGTTCTTCAGCCAGCTCCCCGTTCTCGTAAAGCTTAACCCTGGCTCCCCCGAGGGGAAGCACGGGCGCATTGTCGAGAATATGACGGGTGCGGGAGACCTGCACGGCCACAAGGGAATCGGCGCTGATCGCCCCGTTCAGCACAATAAGTTTATCGGCTTCATCCAACTCGATAAACAGGACCGACTCACAGGAAGTATTCAACAAAAGAGCAAGGAGACCGATGCTGTATAAAACAATTCTTTTCATGCTGTTTCTTAATTGCAGTGACTAAAATTCGAAGGAATAGGAAATCGACGGAATCATCATAAAGAGACTTATCTGCTTTAAGGCGCGGTTCCCGTAATTGTCGTAGCCAAAAAAGAGGTAGAAAGGATTCTGGCGGTTGTAGGCGTTATACACCCCCAGGCTCCAGGTGGTGGTTCCCCACTTCTTCTGGTAGTGCCAGTTGACCGCCAAATCGAGACGATGATAAGCCGGCTCCTTAAAGGCATTCTTGCCCTTGAAGTATTCGATCTCGGGGTTATGGTCTTCCCAATAATTCCAGAAAGGGGAAGACCTGTCACGAAAAT
>PDRI01000139.1 GCA_002748055.1 Bacteroidota bacterium
CGGGACTGGATAACAGAATCTCCACGCTTAGAGAGCGTATTATCAAGCTCACCGAAGAGTCGAACGAATACCAGGCTGCGATAGCGAAGCTTTGAGCCAAAGGCATTGGGCTTGCCTGCCTAGCGCAGAGAGGCCTTGGTCAGAATGTGATCCGGAAGATTCACATTGAAGAGGATTTCATCGATGATAAACTCGGTGCCCTTGCCCTTCTTTAACATGTCTTTGAAGGTAATTTTTCCCGGGTACCAGCGAGAGCCGTGCAGCTGTATATCGGTAAGCTCCATCCGCTTCAGTAGTTTGCCGCTCCTGGCATAGAGCTCCTCTTTCAGAGGAAGGTAGCGGTTTTTATCCACCCAGAGTTTGCGTAGCTGATAGGCCACTTCATCCGACCGGGCTGTCATTTCCACGACCCAGCACTCGATGTCGCGATAGCGTTCGGATCCCACGACCACCGCCATATATTTCTTTTTGAAGTCGGGATTGTCCATCATGTCCTCGTAGGAAAGATCGGAACCCATGAGTGATTGCCTGAGCATGTGTCCGGCGATTTGAATCGTACGATCGGTGGAGGGATTGAAGATCCAGAGCTTGTTTTCGAGTTTCAGCATTTTGCTTCCCTTTTCGCGAGCCGGCGCCAGATACTCCGTAAAGGCCGATTTTCCTTTCGACCAACTCTCCAATTCAATGGTGCGGGAGCTGCGCGGACCATGGATGATCATTGTTGACCTAACGTAGCGGGTTTTGGCCGACATGTTCGCATCGATGCGGTCGAGCAGTTCATCGCCCGGGGGTTGAGCCAGCAGGGTCACTGCCGGTAGCAATAGGCCAAGCAGCTGGAATAGATAAGCTTTTCGTATCATGCCTGTAATTCTTTAAAGAGTTGAGCGCTTTTGCGTTTGTAAATCCCGATGCCTGCCAGGGCTGTGCCGGTGGATGTAGCCAGCACGCCCGGGATGAAGCCAATGTAGAAGGCATCGCTGCTGATGTGGGCCTTCATTACACTTTGCATCATCATGGTTGAATTGCCCATCATGGAAGAGATGTCGATGCCTTTCGAAAGCAGGAAGGAAAGGAATAAGCCAATGGCTGTGCCCAGGAAGGAGCCTGTCAGTCCGATCAAGAGCGATTCAGTGATCAGGCTCCGGTAGATGTGCCCTTTTTCTTCTCCGATCGCCATGCGCAGTCCCAATTCACCGTAGCGTCTCAGTCCGCCCAAAAGCCCGGAGTTCCAGAGGACGATGGCCATGGCAATGATAAAGACAGCAACAATGATGGATTGGAAATAATCGACCATGTCCAGGTACATGGCCATGTTGCTCTGTTCCCGCAGGGTTCTCATGACCGGGGCATATTCGTCCTGTGCATCCACATTGTATTCATTAAAAGTCGCACTAATACGATTGGCTTTCAGGTCGTCATACTCCTGATTGAGAAAATAGCCGAGGACTTCGCCGCTGGCATCCTGCATATCGAGTGCCGTTCTGATATCTCCGATGTCTGCCACCATTCCGCCACGATCCAGTGCTGTGGCGCCAAACTTAACGGTGCCACTGACTGTGAAGTTGGTGAAGGACATGGCTCCGTACATGGTCGAAGCGATGAGGGTCAGCGGGTCGCCGGGATTGATCTCCAGTTTTTGTGAAAACTCTTCGCTGATCAGGATTTCTCCCGGGACCTCCGGGAGGCGTCCTCTCACTACCGAACTAAGCAGCCTGAGGCGTTCTTTCTCTTTGCTTTCCGGTGACAGCAGATCGATGGCCATTCCTCCGCCGGGTCCCTGGGTTTTTGTTTCTCCACTGGCATCCGGCACATCAACGAGCCCCCCAAACTTTATGCGCTCCACCCACTCCATATCGGGGTAATTGCGTCGCAGTTCTTCCACAAGTCGATCGGTGCCCAGCAGGGCCAGGTCGTTGGGCTCTTGAGAGATGTTTTCGCTATAGGCCCTGGTCATGACCTTCACATGTCCGGTCGAGAACCTGGCATTGAAGACGATGATATCGCTCAGGACACCCGTGATCCAGCAGTGCATGACGACAACCAGCATGACGCCGGCGGCCACGACCAGGATGGGGTTGAGGCTGCGGGAACGATCCCGCAGGAGGCCTTTTATGTAGAATCTTAACATGGACTTCGTGTTTTATTGGATTTTCCCTCTGATGGCTTCATTGGGATTCATTTTGCTAATTTTTTTGGAAGGCAGATAGCTTACAATGGTTGTGGCAATGCATACCACAACGATGGTACCGGCAATCAGCGTCAGGCTGTAATAGGGGTACATATGCTGTGTTGCAGCCATCCCGAATTCATCCGTTCCTTCGGGCATGGGAATTCCTGTGGACTTAATCCACAGGAGCAGGGGCAGGCCATAGAGGGTTCCTGCCGCCAGGGCGAGCACAGCGTGCATGGCCCCCTCAACCGTGAATATGCCCACCACTTCGCGGCGGGTCATCCCCATGGCTATATAGGTCCCGATTTCGCGCTGTCTGCGAAAAATGGAAAGGACCTGGGTGTCGAAGATGGCCAGTAGGGCAAGGGCCAGGATGATGATGTAAAAGATGGATCCACCGATGGATTTGGTCTTGATCATTTCTTCCAGCTCTTTGAAAAGCTGCTCATGCCCCTGGAAATTCCAGCCTGCAATTTTCTTTCCTCCGGTTTTTTCACTGCAGACAATAAGGCTGGCCTCCTCGGGCATGCCTGTCAGCTTTTGCAATTCCTTCAGCGGAACCCAGAGTTGTCCTGCATCAACAGCCGGAACTGAGGTCTCGAAAATGCCGGCAATCAGGACTTCTGTGGCATCAAAGGTGCCATTTACATCGCGCCAGCGCACCAGCAGGTAGTCGCCGGTTTTTACATTCAGGGATTTGGCCATGCGGGTGCCGATCAGGGCCGGCAACTCTTCGGTATCAGGCTTGAGCAGCCTTGTCGGGATGGCGATGGCTTTTTGCCGCAGGTCGATGCCTTTGAGCAGTGCCCCCATCATACGCCCATCGGGATAGAGGGTAGCCTGGGTCACCAGGATCGGGGCCATACGGCCTTCGGCTACCTGCTGATAAAAAGCCCTGGGAATCATGGCATGGGCATCGCTGAGGCTCATGGCATCGTAGGGGTCATAGTCTTCCTGCCAGTACTGCCCCTGGCCTACTTCCCACTCAATGGTGTCGTGGCGCGCCTGGCGATCCCAGCCCTGGTAGAGCCCGTTCATAAAGATGATGAGTACGTAGGCCAGTGAGAGGACGAGCACAATGAGCAGGGTTCTCAGGCCTGCTCCCACCAGGTTTCTATAGGCCAGTTTAAATGCAATCATGACAGGGGCTTTTTGAAGGCTTCATCTGAGACCACCCTGCCATCTTCGAGGCGAACAATGCGTCTAAGGTAGCCAATGACCTTTTCATCGTGGGTGGCAAAAACGAAGGTGGTGTTCAATTCCTTATTCAGCTTCTCCATGGTCTTGAGGATGTGATGGGAGTTTTCAGCATCGAGGTTGGCTGTGGGTTCGTCGGCCAGCACCAGGCTGGGTTTTTTAACCATGGCCCGGGCAATGGCTACCCGCTGGCTTTCTCCGCCCGACAACATGGCTGGTTTGGACCTGATTTTATCGCTAAGGCCCACCCATTCGAGGGCCTCCAGTACGGCCTTCTTTCGTTTTGCTGCCGATTGATTGAGCAGGAGGAGGGGGAATTCCACATTCTCGAATACCGTGTATACCGGCATGAGATTGTATGTCTGGAAGATGAAGCCGATGTGCTGTCTGCGCAGCGATGCCGCCTGCCGCGCCGTCATTCCCGAGGGAGTATCCATTACGATGGCTTTTCCTTCGGTGGGTACATCGAGCGAACCAATGATATTGAGCAGGGTGGTTTTACCGGATCCGCTCGGCCCCACAATGCCGGCAAATTCACCTTTGCCGAAGCTGAGACTGATCCCGTTCAGAGCTGTGAACTCACCCCCACCGATGGGGAAGCGCTTTACCAGCCTCTTGATGGAGATAATCTGACCGTTTTTCATAGTGTTTGTATTGAGGCCTGTCTTCTAGTGCCTTTCATCGTTTCAGTTAATGCGTAAAGACAGCCATCAGCTGAAATCCCCAGCCCCCGTAAAGGCTGGTTTGCAGATCGGCGTTATAGAGGGTGTAACTGTCAGGGTTCCAGAATGCCATGACATAAAAGTTCCAGCGGTCAAGGGCCATCGACCAGTTGACAAAGCGATAGGTATTCCTGTTCCTGAAATCGTAAAAGACCATGCCGGTAATGCTGTGAACAATGTTTAGCGGATAGCTCAGGGACAGCAGTCCGAAGGAGCTTTCCTGCGCACTGTCAAAGGCCCGTTTTCCCAGGTGGTAGCGGAAGAATTCGGCCATCAGCCTGATCCCGTTTCCCAGACCAAGGGTGTAGTCCATGCCGACATTCATCATCATTTTGTATTGCAGCGCGCTAAAATCCAGGTCCTGGTGGACCAGTGCAGCTTCTGCCCACAGGCCAAACGCCAGGTCGATTTTGGCATCCAGGGCTATTCTGTTCTCGGGGTAAGCGGCCTTACCGGCCAGCGAGTCGGGGAGCAGTCCGCCCGGAGCAGCTGTGCGGTGGTGGTAGGTTGCGGCAAGTTCTCCGGTATGGAGAGGGAGTTGCAGTCGTCCGCCATATTCAATGCTGTTCTTTTTCGTGGGCAATTGCTCCCAGCCCTTGGTCTTTTCTTCGCCCCACAGTCCCCATAACCAGATGTTGGCATTGTTCAGGAAGTAGTACCTGGCCAGCATGCCATATACACCGTCGGTGAGCTGGAGAGGATCCCGGGGATCGATGCGGTCAAACCACATCAGGGGCCTGAACATGGTGGCCGATCCGAAATTAATTTTTTGCAGCCCTGCCCTCAGTTCGAACTGGTCCCATGAGAAACGGATCCACATCCGGTAGGGACTGAGTTGGGCTTTCGTATGCAGGCTGTCGCCCTGCTGCCAACGGCCACTCAGCCAGGTATTGGCCGAGAATTCGCCATCCACCTTAAAGCCCTTGGCGGGGACCCTGAACGACAGTTTTGGGATGTAGCGCAGTCCTAATTCTGTCTGGAAGGGAGCAGCCGGGTTTATGGTGTTCCAGCCAATGGCCTGGCCCGAGAAGCTTACACCGATGCTTTCACGAGCGGTTTTCTGCCCCGATGCAATCAGTCCGGAGAATAAAACAGCGAGCAATATACTGCCCCTATATGCTGTTTCGTGTTTCATCGTTCGACAGCCCTGTTCATCCTGCTGCAGAGGAGGAAAGCGATCTCAATGATCGATTCCCGGGTAATCTTATCGTGTCTGATGGGATCAGTTCCCGCCGAATTCCATCAGAAAGGCCTTGATGAAATCATCCAGTTCGCCATCGAGTACAGACTGGACATTTCCTGTTTCGTGGTTGGTGCGGAGATCTTTCACAAGCTTGTAGGGGTGCAGGACATAGTTGCGGATTTGTGAGCCCCACTCAATTTTCAGTTTATTGCCTTCAACTTCGGCCTGTTTTTCGCGTTTTTTCTGCAGTTCGATTTCATAGAGATGCGACTTCAGGATGCGCATGGCATTTTCCCGGTTTTTCAGCTGTGAACGGGTTTCGGTATTGTCCACAGTGATCCCGGTGGGCAGATGGCGGACCCTTACACCTGTTTCAACCTTGTTGACGTTCTGTCCGCCGGCACCACCCGAGCGGAAGGTGTCCCATTCGATATCGGCCGGGTTGATCACAATCTCGATAGACTCATCAATAACCGGGGTCACAAACACCGAAGCAAAGGAGGTGTGGCGGCGGTTGTTGGAGTCGTAGGGTGAGAGCCGGACAAGGCGGTGTACACCTGTTTCACTCTTTAAGAATCCATAGGCATAATCGCCGCTGAATTCGAGGGTTACCGATTTAATCCCGGCCTCTTCGCCCTGAACCATGTGGAGTTCCCTGACCTTGTACTTGCTTTTTTCACCAAAGCGGATGTACATGCGCATGAGCATCTCGGCCCAGTCCTGGCTCTCGGTTCCACCGGCGCCCGAGTTGATTTTCAGGATGGCACCGAGCCTGTCTTCCTCATTGCGGAGCATATTCTTCGATTCCAGGGCTTCGGTGAGCCTGAGCGCGGCAGCGTAGTGCGTGTCTATTTCCTCTTCGGTCGATTCACCGGCTTCGTGGAATTCGACCAGCACCTGCAGGTCCTCAACCGCAGTCTCGACATCCCGATAGCCGGTGACCCAGTTTTTCAGGCGTGCAATCTTCCTGAGTTGTTCTTCTGCCGATTTGGGATCATTCCAAAAGTCGGGGTCCTGGGTTCGGAGCTCTTCTTCTTCGATTTCGATGGTTTTTCCATCTACGTCAAAGATGCCTCCTTAACGCAGCCAGGCGATCGATAAGGTCCTTCAGTTGTTCGGTGGTGATCATGTGAAAACAGTTTCACACAAATATAGCAAGTTCTGTCGATTGCCTTTCGCCTTTCAAGGGGACGAAGCCTGTCTTTTGGGATGGGTTCTGAACGGAAGGGGCAAAACGCTGTTTAACTCTCCCGACGCTCTTCGAAGGTGTCGAGTCGGTCGATGGCACGGTGGATGATGTCGCTTTCGAAGCCCTTTCCTGCTGCAAACCGGAAGAGCTTTCCCCTGCGTATAAAGGCCTTCATATCTGTTAGCTTACGGCTCTTTTGTTGCAGGAGTTTCAGGCAGCTTTCGAAGTAGGCTTCAGGGTCGATTTCCCCGCAGGCCTGCTGAATGTCTTCTTCTCCCACCCCCTTTTGACGAAGCTGGAAGGCGATTTTTAGTTTGCCCCAGTGGTTAAAACGGAATTTGTCTCTGGCAAAGAAGCGGGCATATCGGCCGTCGTCGAGAAAATTCTCCGATTTGAGCCGGGCCAGAATCTCTTCTGCCTGCTTCTCTTCCATTCCCCACTGCCGGAGTTTTTCACGGATGTGCGAACTGCATTGTTCCTGTCTGCTGCAGAGAGCTGCGGCTCTTTGCAAGGCCTGGTCAGGCTCAGGGCCTGCATCGTTTTGCATAGACGAAGCGGTCTTTTTCATGAATGTCTTTTAGAAGGCCTGAGTGGCTAAAGCTTTTATCATCGAAGAGGCTGGCGGTTTCCTTTCCAAAGCGTTCATTGATCTCGACCCAAACCATGCCCCCCGGCTTCAGCTTCCTTTTGGCCATCCGGGCAATGGCGCGATAGTAACGAAGAGGATCATGGTCTTCGACGAAGAGCGCCAGGGCGGGTTCATATTCAAGGACCTTTCGTTCCATGCGTTTCTTTTCCGATTCGCAGACATAGGGCGGATTGCTTACGAGCAGGTCGATGTCATCGGGCAGTTGTTCAATGGCTTTCGCATGGAGGATGTCGGCCCGCTTCCATTGAACAGCCAGGTCGTTCCTGCCTGCATTTTCCCTGGCCAGATTCAGAGCCCCGTCTGAGAGATCTATTCCCCATACCTCTGCAAAGGGGAAGCGCTTTTTCAGGGCCAGGGCCAGGCAGCCCGAACCTGTGCCCAAATCTACAATCCGTTGGGGAGGCTTTTTTACGAAATCCACCATTTGATAGAGCATTTCCTCGGTTTCGGGCCGGGGGATCAGCACACGCTCATCGACAAGTAAGTGCAGCTCATCGAAGATGCAGCTTCCCAGTACATACTGGAGGGGCCTGCCCCTATGAATTTCGCTGACAATTTCATTAATTTGCGCCCTGGTTTCGGGCCCGACTGCCTCACCGGGTTCTGAAAGGACCCGGGCAGAAGGATAGCCCAGATGCTCCAGTATGCGCATGCTCATTGCAGTGGCCTCGCTTTGCGTTTGGCTTTGAAGGAGAGATTGTTGCAGCTTTCGCCTGAGGTTTAAAAGGCTATGCGGTTGTTTGGGCATGAAACAAAAATAAGAAAGAGGACCCATTTTTGAAGGAGGCTGACCAGAAATACATGCGGCGTTGTTTTGAGTTGGCGCGCAAAGGTCTGGGATTCACCCGGACTAACCCACTCGTGGGCTCGGTCATCGTGCACCATGGCCGCATTATTGGAGAAGGCTATCACCACGCTTTTGGAGGGCCCCATGCCGAGGTGCTTGCCATTGGATCAGTGGAGGATCCTTCCCTGCTTTCCGAATCCACGCTCTACTGCAGCCTTGAACCCTGTTCTCATCAGGGGAAGACGCCACCCTGTGCGGAATTGATTGTGCAAAAAGGCATTCCCCGGGTTGTGGTAGCCAACATGGACCCTTTCCCAAGTGTAAACGGCCGGGGAATTGCCCGTTTGCGTGAGGCTGGAGTGGAGGTTCGTATCGGCTGTCTCGAAGAAGAGGGGCGGTTTCTAAACAGGCGCTTTTTCACCTTCGTCGAAAAGCGAAGACCTTTTGTGGTGCTGAAATGGGCCCAGACCCGGGACGGTTTCATCGATCCGGAACGGGCACCGGGCGATCCGGTAGGGCCAAATTGGATCACAGACGAGGTGTGCCGAACGCTCGTTCACAAATGGCGGTCCGAGGAAGCGGCCATTCTGGCCGGAACCAATACGATTATAGCCGATGATCCCGGCTTGAATGTCAGGCGATGGAAGGGAGAACAGCCTTTGCGGGTAAGCATCGACCGGAGTGGCCGGATTCCGGATTCGGCCCGCATCCTTGATGGTACGCAGGCTACACTCGTCTTTACGGGGCCCGGGGTACACATCGGCGGGAAAACCCGAAGCATTCCCCTTGCAGCAGATGTTGGGCTTGGGGCAGTCCTGGAAGCCCTGTTCGAGCAAAAGATTATCTCCCTGTTTGTTGAGGGGGGTGCTGGTATTCTCCGGTCCTTCATCAGGGAGGGTTTGTGGGATGAGGCCAGGGTTTTTACAGCTTCATTCGATTATGGCGGGGGTGTTGAGGCTCCCGATCCTGCTTGTCAGCCCGAGGAAGAAACCACGCTCCACTTTGCCAATCTGAAGCTATACCGGAATCACTAAGTCTGCATCTTCCTTGTTTTTGGCAGGGGGTTTGTGTTGCTTTCCCTGCCTTTCATCTAAAATATTAGCTAATATTGTAGGTTTGTTCATGCAGACCCTAATTTTAAGGAAAGCATTTTTATGCGTAGACTGGCCATTATAGCTGTTTTTATCGCTGCTTTTTCGTCTTTTTGCACTGCCCAGTCCGCGAGGCAGTACTTCAGGGCGGGAGAGGCCCTGATGGGGGAGAAACACCCACTCGAAGCTGCTGAACAGTTCAGCGAAGCCATTGCCCTTGATCCGCAATATGAAAAGGCTTATTTGCGGCGCGGTCTGGCCTATAGGGAACTGCGTTATTTCAGCAGCGCAGCAAGCGATTTTGATGCGGCCATTAAGCTTAATCCAAAGGATGAGAACCTCTTCTATCTGAGCGGAATCTGCTACCTCGAGCTTGAAATGTTTGGGCAGGCACTTTCCCGTTTGAGTGATGCCCTTACCCTGAAGAGTAATTTTATAGAGGCATCCCGGCAAAGGATGCAGGTGTATTTGAAGCTGGAACGCTATCAGGAGGCATTGACCGATGCCAAGCACTGTCTTCGGATAAAGAAAGATGCCCGGGGCTATGCCGATCTGGCCGCTGTGTATGAAAGGCTGCAGATGTTTGGGGAGGCGCAGAAAGCCTATCTGGAATCGATCAATCGAGACGAACAATTTGCCGGGACCTATTTTAATCTGGCTGCTTTATACTACAGGGAGGGAGCACTCTCCAAAGCTTATGAAGTTGTAGTAAAAGGCTTGCAGGTGGATCCAAAGAATCTGGAAGGTATGCTTTTAAAGGGCCGTATTCTCAGAGAGCGGGAGCACTATTTCGACGCCATCGATGTGCTTTCGCTTATCACGGTCGATTTCCCTGACGAGGCACGGACCTTTTCGGAGCGGGCAGCCTGCTACAGGGAGCTGAACCAGTTTGGAAATGCATTGGCCGACTATTCGGTGCTGCTGGCTCTCGATTCTCTCAATGTCGAAGCCCTGATGAAGCGGGCGGAGATCTATGAAAAACTGGACCAGCCAAAGAAAGCCATGGCCGATTACAGCCATTTGCTGGCTATAGCCGATCCCGGGGGGGCCAAAGAATTAAGGGAGAATGCCGGACTCAGACTTTTTGAATTGAACCGGGAATACAAGCGGCCGGAGCTGGTCCTTATCGAACCCTCAGCTGCGTCGGACTATAGTGTTCAGGTGCCTGAAGGTACCAGAATGTTACAGCTAAGCGGACTGGTTAGGGACGAGAGTGAAATCAAATCCATGCAGGTGAATGATTACACTGTGCCCCTGGAGGAAGGTGAGCAGGGGTATCGCTTTCTGGCCAGTGTAGATTTGCGCAGTTCCGATCAGATTACGATCAGGGTGGCCGATGTTTATGACAATGTTGAAACGGTCGTTTATGCGATTCATTTAACGGAGGTCGATCCTCCGGTGGTGAAGATGATTGCGCCCTATGGTTCGGCGAACAATACCCTCTATCTCGACAGCAACGATCCGGTGATTTTGCTTGAAGGCCGGGTCAGCGATGAAAGCCTTATTCGCCATATTTTTATCGATAGCGTGTCGGCCAGTTATATTCCCAGTGACCAGAATCCGGTCTTTTCTGCCATGGTTGATGTAAGCCATAAGTCAAGTCTAACTGTGGAAGTGGAGGATGAGTACGGAAACCATTCACAGACTGTATTTCAATTGAACAGGGAGATGCATGCTGCCGGGGAAAACCCAATGGGGAAGACCTGGGTGGTCTTTATCGAGAATTCCGACTACGGCTATTTTAACAGCTTATCGGGCCCTGAAAGGGATGTGGCACTCATGAAGGAAGCCCTTTCGAAGTATCAGATTCACAATGTGATTCACAAGAAAAATATGCGCAAGCACGAGATTGAACGTTTCTTTGCGATTGAATTACGCGACCTGATCAGGAGCAACCGGGTAAACTCGCTTTTAATCTGGTATGCCGGGCACGGAACCCTGTTGAATAAGACAGGTTACTGGATCCCTGTAGATGCGGAACAGGGCGATGAGTTTTCCTATTACAGCGTGAACGCTTTGAAGGCCTCCATGCAGTCCTATCCCAGCTATCTCGACCATACCTTGGTGGTGAGTGATGCCTGTGAAACCGGACCGGCATTTTCGCTGGCTATGCGATCCGATCCGGAGGAGAGAAGCTGCAGCGACTGGGAGGCGACCGAACTGAAATCGGCTCAGATCTTTTCATCGGCCGGCAGTAAGCTGGCCCGTGACGACAGCCAGTTTACCCGGACCTTTGCAGCAGTGCTCAGCAACAGTCCTGGTGAATGCCTGTCGATCGAAAGTGTGGTGAGGATCGTGAGTGCTTCCGTTCAGAACAGTACACAGCAGCAACCCAGACTTGGAAAAATAGCAGGTCTGCCGGATGAAAATGGAAGCTTTTTCTTTTTCCCCAAAGACTGACGGGGACGCAGCACTTTGCTGTGGTCCGGTGAATCAGGATTACAGCAGGGTGTCCAGCTTGCTGGTAAGCTTGCTCTTGGGGACTGCACCAACCAGCTTATCAACGACTTCCCCGCCTTTGAAGAAAAGGATGGTAGGGATATTCATGATGCCGTACTTCTGGGTAATGCCGGGGTTGTTATCCACATTGACCTTTGCTACAAGGGCTCTGCCGTCATAGTCTACACCAATTTCCTCCACGATGGGGCCCACCATGCGGCAGGGGCCGCACCACTCAGCCCAGAAATCAACGATTACGGGCTTGTCCGCTTGCAATACGAGTTCGTCGAAATTTCCGTCTGTTGCTTCTAATGCCATGCTATTCTTGTTTGTTAGATGAATGAAAGGCTTAAAATTAGTAAAAAAACACTTAGCTGAACCGGAATCTGAAACCTGGATTATCGCTCAGATAGTTCATAAATTCCTCATTGATTTCAACCTGTTTCTTTCTTGAAAACATAGCGACTTGTGTTGAACTCCTGGGATCGCGGATAAAAAACCTGAGCAGTTTTCCCTTCTCATTCACTGTAAAGTGATCAATTTCGTCCATGAACGATTCCGTAATCTGGTGGATGTCGAGGTAGAGATCTACGGAACGGACCATTTTTTCCTTTACATCGGCGAGCATGAGAATATGCCTGATTTTAAGGGAGTAGATTTTCTTTTGCGGCTCCTCGCGCGGAACCCATAGATTGACACTGGCACGGATCAGCACGGCAACACCCGGACTGAAATAGGGCTTAAAGTTGACGTAGTCGTCGTTTTTGAGCCGGATGTTGAAGGTGTCGGTATAGTCCTCAAGCTGTGCAAGCAGATAGGGTTTGTTTTTCCATTGGTCGACACCATCGCGGACGGTTTTTACGATGCCTGCAAAAACCAGCTCACGATTGTGGTGCCCCGACAGGTCGTGCAGTTCGTGCAGGGCGACGTTGCAAAAGGAATCGATTTCGAGTTTGAAACGGTCGAGTGGATGGGCCGTAAGGTAGATGCCGATCAGTTCTTTCTCCCGGGTAATTTTATCGAGCAGATGCCATTCATTTACTGCCGGGGCTTCGGGTTTCGAGATGGCTATTGCACCGATTTCACCAAAGAGGTTTTGCTGAGGGGTATTCTTTTCGTACTGGAGCTTATTCCCGTATTTGATTAATTGCTCGATAAAGCTTGGGTCATCTTCCTCAATGGTATCCAGATACTGGCTTCTGTGAAGGTCTTCAAAGCAGTCGAAGCCACCGGCCACCGCGATGCCTTCGAAATTCTTCCGGTTCAGCATCTGCAGATTGTTCCTCTCGGCAAAGTCGTAGATGTCCTTGTAGGGTCCCGATTTTTTCCGCTCCTCAATCAGACTTCTTACCGCGTTCTCCCCGACACCCTTGATGGCCCCAAGGCCAAAACGAATATCGCCTTTGGCATTTACCGTGAAGCGAACATTGCTTTCGTTGACATCGGGGCCGAGTACTGAGATGCCCATGCGGCGGCATTCATCCATGAAGCCGGCTATCTTTTTAATATCGGTGATGTTCCGGCTGAGGACGGCAGCCATGAATTCGGCCGGGTAATTGGCTTTTAAGTAGGCTGTCTGGTAGGAAACATAGGCATAGCAGGTCGAATGCGATTTGTTGAAGGCGTACTGGGCGAAGGCTTCCCAGTCAGACCAGATTTTCTGAATCTTCTTGTCGGGGAAGCCATTTTGTTTACAGCCCTTCTCAAACTTGACCTTCAGCTCATCCATCATTTTTTTGATCTTCTTCCCCATGGCCTTCCGGAGTGAGTCGGCCTCCCCCCGGGTGAAACCCGCCAGTTTTCTGGAGAGCAGCATTACCTGCTCCTGGTAAACCGTGATTCCATAGGTGTCCTTCAGGTATTCCTCCATCTCGGGCAGGTCGTATTCGATTTTTTCCCGGCCGTGTTTCCGGGCAATGAAGCTGGGAATGTAGTCCATCGGGCCGGGACGGTAGAGGGCGTTCATGGCAATCAGGTCCTCGAAGCGATTGGGTTTGAGTTCCTTCAGATACTTTTTCATGCCGGCCGATTCGAACTGGAAGAGCCCGGTGGTTTCGCCCCGGGCATAGAGCTCGAAGGTGGCAGGGTCGTCGATGGGGATGTGGTCGATGTCGATGTCGATGCCACGCGATTCTCTGATATTGGCCAGGGCATCTTTGATAATGGACAGGGTCTTAAGGCCAAGGAAGTCCATCTTGAGCATGCCCACATCTTCGACAAAGTGGCCATCGTACTGGGTAACGAGCAGTTCCGAATCCTTGAACCGGGCCACCGGTAACTGTTCCTGGAGATCGTTCCTCCCAATGATGATCCCGCAGGCATGGAGGCCGGTATTCCGGATCGAGCCCTCAAGTCGTTGGGCTACCTTTAGGGTGCTGGCAATTAGCGGGTTGGATGAGTTTTGCTCGGCTTTTAACTCAGGTACTTCCTTGAAGGCTTTGGCGAAAGAAGTTCCCGGTCTCTCCGGTACCAGTTTGGCCAGCCGGTCGGCTTCGGGCAGGGGTAGTTTCTGGATGCGGGCCACATCCCGGATGGCCATCTTGGGGGCCATTGAGCCGAAGGTAACAATGTGGGCGACCCGTTCCCGGCCATACTTTTCGACCACCCAACGGAGGATTTCTTCCCGGCCGTCTTCGTCAAAGTCGATGTCGATATCGGGCATGGAGATGCGATCGGGGTTCAGAAAGCGCTCGAACAGCAGGTCGTAGCTGATGGGATCGATGTCGGTGATTCGAAGGCAGTAGGCTACGGCCGATCCGGCAGCCGATCCCCGGCCCGGCCCAACCGATACGCCCATTTCTCTGGCAGCGGCAATAAAGTCCTGAACGATGAGAAAATAGCCGGGAAACCCCATGCGCTGAATGGTAGAGAGCTCAAAATCGAGCCGCTCACGGGTTTCATCCGGGATTTCCCCATAGCGCATCTTTGCCCCTTTGTAGGTCAGGTGCCTGAGGTAGTCGTTCTCATCGTCAAAACCTTCCGGCAATGGAAAGTAGGGCATCACCGGCTTGCTGTCGAGGGCGTATTCTTCCACCTTGGCAGCAACCTCCAGGGTGTTTTGGAGGATTTCGGGCAGGTCTCTGAATACCTCCCGCATCTCGGCCTGGGTCTTAAACCACTCCTGCCGGGTATAGCGCATGCGCCTGGGATCGTCCAGGTCCTTGCCGGTGTTGAGGCAGATCAGATGGTCGTGGGCCTCTGCATCATCGGCATTTACGAAATGGACATCGTTCGAGGCCACGCATTTGATGCCCAGTTTTTTACCGATCTGGAGCAGGTTGCGGTTCACATAAACCTGGTCGTCGAAGACTTTTTTATCCATCTCGGCATCGCCTGTTTCATGCCGCATCAGCTCCAGGTAGAAGTCCTCACCAAAGATGGATTGGTAGCGACCTGCAAGGTCTTCTGCCGCTTCCAGGCTCTTGTGCATGATGGCCTGGGGCAGCTCCCCGCCCAGACAGGCCGAAAGGCAGATAATGCCTTCGTGGTACTCTTCAAGCAGCTCGTGATCGATGCGCGGTTTGTAGTAAAACCCTTCGGTCCATCCCTTCGATACCATGATGGTCAGGTTGCGGTAGCCGGTCTCGTTTTTGGCCAGCAATACCACATGGTCGGAACCGTCCAGGTTCTTGTCCTTTTTGCTATGTCTCGAGCGTCTGGCGAGATAGGCTTCGCAGCCCAGGATGGGCTTGATTCTTCTTTTGATGGCCTCTTTGTGAAAGGCCTTGACTCCGAACATATTGCCATGGTCGGTAATGGCTATCGCCTCCATCTGATCGTCAACGGCCTTTCCCAATAGTTCGGGGATGGCTGCGGATCCGTCGAGGATGGAATACTGGGTATGGACATGGAGGTGGCAGAAGCCGGCATTGGCAATTGCCCGATCCGCTTTTTCTTCGTTCGGACCTGCGGTTTCGGGCTTTTCTTCGGCCTTCGCTGTTTCAAAGTTGGACAGGTGTTCCAGGCCGTAGGGGCCTATCTGTTTGGGATGTCTGGCGATGAAGCGGTCGAACTGTT
>PDRI01000140.1 GCA_002748055.1 Bacteroidota bacterium
GGGGGTGGACCGATGGCTCTTCTGGAAGCAGGTGATTTCAACCAACCTGTTGGTAATTACCATCAACCTTTTAGGGGGGCTTTCTCTGGGCATCCTGAGCTTTGCCACTACCCTCTACAACGGTTATGTGCTGGGCTACACCCTTCGCTACGGATTCAGCCATTTTGGTACTGCCGAAACCCTGCGCTACATTCTTCCGCACAGCATGGAGATTCTTGCCATCATCCTCTCCTGTGCGCTTGGGTTCAGGCTTGGTGTTCTGGTGTGGCAGGAATTGAGTCCCCGTCCCCGGGCCCCAGGAATTCGCCGCAGCGAGCTTTTTGCGATTGCAGCGGCTTACCTAATCGTCATTATTGCCTCATTTCTCGAAGCCTATGTCACTCTTCCAAAAACTTGAGCGCCTCTCCTGGCTGTTTGTTGTGCTGAGTACCTCTTTCTTCTTCCTTGGGATATCGCGTATCGCCAATGCCTGGCAGAGCGAATTGTTCGGAAGCAACCGGCTCCTGGAAATATCGGGCCTGACCAATGATGCGACGGCCTTCTCGCTGCCCCTGATCTTTTTTGTCTTCCTCTCCCTTAGCCTGCGTTGGATGCTTTCGCTGGTGTACGAAGGCCAGGCTTCGGAGGGGATCGTTCCCGACAGGGCAGAACTGCGGGAGATGCTTGCTCTGGCCTTTCTTCCAATGCTGCTCTTTTCTGCTTTCTATTACATGAATCTCCTGTTTTGTGATGCCTCCTTTCAGAGCCTGCAGGACTTGAAGAAGCACAGCTTCTTCTTTGGACTGGGCTTTGATGATTTCAGACGTCTGGGTTGGGTATGCCGGCTTGCGGTTTACGGAATCCTGGTGCTGCTATTGCATCGCAGAAAGGGGCTGGCAATCGGGAGGGCTGTATTGGTGACTTGCCTGCCCAGCCTCATCCTCTTCGGGTTTCAGCAGCTGTTCAGCCTTCTGCTTGAGAGGACTGTATGAAAAAACTGCAGACCCGGGTGAGTTTCACCCGGGGGCCTGCAGTTCATCAGGCATTAAATGTATGTCGATCTCGCCTGCTCAGAATATGAGGGCCAGGCGGGGAACGAAGACAACTAAATAAGTGAACATGGCCAATCCGCCGGTCATTGCTACAAAGACATTTCCTGTGTTGCGAATCTTTCTGCCCATGCTGCTGTCCGTTTCAGCATCAGCATCGAGTTGCAGGTTTGCCGCTGTTCTGCAAATGCCGGCCATCACAAAAAGCAGGGTGCTCACGAGCAGGCCCAGCCACTGCGCAGCACTGAGTCCTACAATGATTCCCCCCGAAATAGCCGGGATCAGGAAAAAGAGTTGAACAATGAGGCCGGGGTCTTTCTGCAATACTTTCACGACGCCCGAGAAAAGCGGCAGGTGAAGCTTAGGCCTCTCCTGCACCATTGAAGGTTGTGAGTGATAGTCCATGCTAGAGGTGTTTGTTGTGGCTAAATCTATATAATATTTGACGAATGACCAAATAATAGTGACGAAACCATTGTTTTTTTTGAAGGAAAACGGCAAAGCGTCGGCCAGAAAAAAAAGCTTAAGTTTTTGTTTTACAATGGTTTTTTCGAAGGCTGCCGGAAAAGGGAAAGCCTAGTTCCCGTTTTTCAACCAGCGCTCGAGCCATTGATCCTGCTCCCACAGCATGTGCAGGATGCTTTCCCTGGCTGCGTAACCGTGGCTTTCTTTGGGAAGCATGACCAGCCTGACTGTAGCTCCGAGTCCCTTCAGGGCGTTAAAGTAACGCTGGCTTTGCAGGGGATAGGTGCCGGAGTTGTTGTCTGCCTCACCGTGGATCAGGAGCAGTGGCGTTTTCATTTTGTCGGCATGCATGAAGGGAGACATGTTATAGTAGACCTCCGGGGCTTCCCAGTAGTTTCGCTCTTCGCTCTGGAAGCCGAAGGGGGTCAGGGTCCGGTTGTAGGCCCCGCTCCGGGCAATGCCCGCGGCAAACAGATCTGAGTGCGACAGCAGGTTGGCCACCATAAAGGCTCCATAGCTGTGCCCCCCGACGGCCACACGGTTCGGGTCGATATAGCCCAGCGAATCGACGGCATCGATTGCGGCTTTCGCATTGGCTACAAGCTGCTTTCTGAATGAATCGTTTGGCTCTTCATCGCCTTCCCCCACGATGGGGAAGGTGGCTCCGTCGAGTACTACATAGCCTCTGGCTACCCAGTAGATGGGTGAGCCATAATAGGGGTAGGTAAACTGGTTCGGATTGGCAGTGGTCTGGCCGGCACTGGATTTGTCTTTGAATTCTATCGGATAGGCCCACAGAATCATGGGCATTTTTTCACGGGCTTTCAGATCGTAGCCTACCGGGAGATAGAGGGTGCCCGAAAGCGCCAGGCCGTCGTCACGCTTGTAATGAATGACTTCCTTGTGCACATGCTGAATACTGTGGAAGGGGTTCGTGAAATAGGTCAGTTACTGAAGCTTCGCTTTCTTAATGTCGCGGAGATAGAAATTGGGATACGCAGTCGGCGATTGAATTTGAACAAGCAGCTGGTTTTTTTCTGCATCATAGCGCTTGAGGCTTTCCATCTTATCCTGGTAGGCCGATTGATAGAGTCGTTTGCTTTTCAGGCTTCGGAGGTCCAGCTGGTCGAGAAAGGGGAATTGCCCTTCGGGGCTGAAGCCTGCCCCCAGCAGAAAGGCCTTGCTGCCTTTCAGGCTCAAAACGGGACTCCCGTATTGATTTCTCCGGCTTACAAAGCGTCCCGGATCGTTGTAGCGGTCCTGGTAATTTCTGTCGAAAACAATCCGGGCATCGCCTCCTTCTGTCGAGGGGCTGAACACATAGCTGCGGGTGTTCCGGGTGTTCCACCAGCGGTCGTGCACAATGGCAATCTCATCATTTCCCCAGAGGATGCCGGCATAGCGGTCCCTGGTTTTTACCAGGAGCTTCCCCTCGCCCGAGAAAGGGGGCGAAAGTGCATATACCGCATCCCTGAAAGGGCACTCATTTTCGGGATCCCCTCCATCCAGGGCTTCTGTGTAAACCAATACTGCCGCCTTGTCGCTGCGCCAGCTCAGGCTGCGTCTGCCCCGACGAACGGCCATGAAACCTTTGGGAAGATCCTCAATCAGAGGGACTTTAAGCACGGTTTCAATTTTCTTGCTGTCCTTGTCATAGATGCTTGTCTCCGAAGGGAAGCGGTAGAAAGGCACCAGATAGGAGAAAGGCTTTTCTATGCGGCTGACCATAACATAGTTGCCGTCGGGAGAAAAGCTGATGTTGCTGTACATGGCTGCTTCCAACCACCGGGAATGGCTTCCGTCCAGCCCGACCCTGTGGAGTTCGGAGCGGGCAAGTTGTTCAAAATTGTGTTCGTCGTTCTTGTCTTTCAGGAGGTCCTGATAGGTTCTGTTCTGGGCCTTTCGTCCGTCGGCAACTGAAATCGTGGGTCCACTTGGAATGCTTGTTTCTTTATCGATCAGGGGCTGGCGATCGTCCGGGAGAACCTTTACCAGCAGGGATTTGCCGTCTTCGAACCAGTTGACAACATCCCCCAGGTTGGCATTCAGCTTCAGATTGCTGAGCTTTCGGGCTTCGGCCTTTTCAATATCCAGTATCCACAATTGCAGGCTGTTTTTGGCAGTGTGGGTAAAGGCCAGCATTTTCTGGTCGGGCGACCAGCTGAAATTTGAAAGCCGGGCCTTTTCGGGCAGGCCGCTCACCTGCCTGGCAGTCTCTTTGGCTGTGTTTGCCGGCTTGATCTTCAGGTTGCTGTAATAGCGCGTTCTGCTGCCAATATTGCTTTGAGGATTGATGCGCAGTCCGGCCAGGCGAAGCTCTTCTCCGGAGAGTTCTTCAATTGATTTATAGGCATCACGGTAAACCAGAACCATGTATTCCATGGCCTGGTCGATGCTGACAGTAGGAGGAAGGTTTACATCGGCCAGCTCCAGGATTTCCTTTGCCGGTTTTTGATAGTCCAGGTTCTCCTGGGCATACAGGCCTCCCATAAAAAAGAGCAGGGCGAGTATCTGTAGTTTTTTCATTGCTTGTCTTACTATGTTTGCTATGTTCTGCTTTGCCGGCTCCGCCTGGCGCATGGCCCTGTAAAACTAGCCTTTTTTTCCTTAGCGGGACGAGTTCTACAGCTTAAAGCTAAACCCGGGCCCCGGGCTCAAGCCGCATTTTAACTACCTTTGTGTAAACAAAAAGACTTGCATTGATTTATCCCGAACATTTTGAAGCAAAGATCGGCTTTAACCGCATTCGCGAGCTGTTGAAGTCGCACTGCATGTCGGAGCCGGGCCGGGAACGGGTCGACGAGGCTGTGTTTATGCAGGACCGGGATGAGATTGACCGGGCCCTGCAGCTTACCGAGGAATTCAAGGCTATTCTGGAGGGTGATGTGGCCTTTCCCCTCGATGCCCTTTACGACAACCGGGAGGCCCTCAACAAGGCTGCGGTGGAAGGAAGTTACCTGCTTAGCGAGGAGTTGCTTGCACTGCGCAGGAGCCTGGATGCGATCAGAGCCATCCTTCATTTTTTTAAAGCCGATGAAGCGGACAAGTATCCGGCACTTCGGGAATTGTGCAGGCCGGTGAAGCTCTTTCCCTTTGTCGGAGACCGCCTTCAGAAAATACTCGACAGGCATGGCCGGATCAGGGACAATGCCTCGCCCGGGCTCCAGCAGATCAGACGGAGTTTGGCCGATAAGCAGGGGAGTGTAACAAAGCAGCTTAATAAAATGCTCAACAAGGCCCGGCAGGAGGGGTGGGTCGATGCCGATGCATCGCCGACCTACCGGAACGGCCGACCGGTGATCCCTGTGATGGCCGGGAACAAAAGGAAGCTTGGCGGACTGGTGCATGATGAATCGGCTACGGGAAAAACGGTCTTTATTGAACCCGTCGAGGTCGTCGAACTGTCGAACCAGATCAGGGAGTTGGAGCACGCCGAGCGCAGGGAGATTATTCAGGTGCTGATGGCCTTTACAAAGGATATCAGGCCCTATATTCCCGAACTTCTGGAGGCCCAGGACTTTCTGTCCGTGATCGACTTTATCAGGGCCAAGGCTTTGTTTTCGCGAAGGATCCATGCGCTTAGGCCCAGGCTGAAGTCCGGACAGGAATTTGATTGGCAGGAGGCGGTTCATCCCCTGTTATACCTGTCTCACAAAGCCGAGAAAAAAGAGGTGGTACCCCTGAGTTTCAGGCTTAGCGGGGATAAGCGCATTTTGCTGATATCGGGCCCGAATGCCGGGGGTAAATCGGTTTGTCTGAAAACCATTGGCCTCTTGCAATACATGCTTCAGTGCGGGCTTCCTGTGCCCTGCAAGGCGGGCTCCGTATTCGGGACCTTTGCAGGGATTTTCATTGACATTGGTGATGAGCAGTCCATTGATGACGACCTCAGTACCTATTCCTCCCATCTGCTAAACATGAAGTACTTTCTCAGGCATGCGGCCGCCGATACCCTGGTGCTGATTGATGAGTTTGGGACCGGAACGGAACCCACACTGGGGGCGGCTATTGCAGAATCGATTCTGGCCGAGCTGAATACCACCGGGACCCATGGTGTGATTACCACCCACTATAGCAATCTGAAACACTTTGCGACTTCTGCCGAAGGCATTGTCAACGGGGCCATGCTCTTCGATCATCAGCAGATGCGCCCCCTTTACCAACTGCAGGTGGGTAAACCCGGTTCATCCTTTGCCTTTGAAATTGCCCGGAAGATCGGTCTTCCCGGAAAGGTCCTTGAACAAGCCTCCGACAGGGTGGGGCAGGATCACATCGATTTTGACAGGCACCTGCGGGAGATTCTGCGGGATAAGAAATACTGGGAATCGAAGCGGCAGAAAATAAGGCAGTCGGAGAAGAAGCTCGAAGCACTGATGGAGCGTTATGAACGCGAATTGAATGAGAGTGAGAAGCAGCGTAAGGCCATTGTGAAAGAGGCCAGGCAGCAGGCCGACGAGCTGCTTTCGGGTGCAAATAAACGCATAGAGAATACCATCCGGGAGATCAGGGAGGCCGAGGCGGAGAAGGAAAAAACCAGGGCTGCCCGGAAAAAGCTGGAGGACTTTAAGGAAAAGGCCAGGCTGGAGAAGGGGCGTGAGGAGCAGAAGGTAGAGAAGCGACTCAAGGAAATCAGGGAGCGGGGCCGGGTGCTCGAAGCGAAGCGTCCCGATATTCGCCGGCGATCGGCACAAAAGCTGGCCGATCTGGCCTCTTCTGATAGTACAAGCATTGCCGTTGGGGACATGGTTCGCATCCGGGGCCAGGAAAGTGTTGGCGAAGTGATGGAGATCAATGGCAAAAACTGTGTCACAGCCTTTGGCATGCTGAAAACGAACACCCGACTCGACCGACTGGAGAAACTCGGGGCCGAAGAGGCCCGGAAATACAGGACCGGGGGGCGGTCGAAAGTGGATCTGGGAGACTGGGACGTGAGCAGCCGGCGGGTTCGTTTCCGGCCGGAGATTGATTTACGGGGCAAGCGGGCCGATGAGGCCATGGACCTGGTAGTGGATTTTGTCGACGAAGCCATCATGGTAGGTGCCCGTGATCTTCGCATTCTGCATGGCAAGGGAAACGGGGTCCTGAGACAGCTGATCAGGGAGTATCTGAGGGCTGTGGATCTGGTGGAGTACTATGGGGATGAGCACGTCGACAGGGGAGGTGCCGGGATTACGGTGGTGAGAATGGAAGGCTAGCCGGAGAAAACCGGGGTATTGAGGCAAAGCAGGTATAAAGTGATCAGCTATTTAAAGCGGAACGAGATTGATGATAAGCGCTGGGATGCGGTGGTGGCCGGGTCTTCGGCCGAGACCCTCTATGCCTACAGCTGGTACCTCGATCTGGTGGCGCCCAGGTGGGATGCGCTTGTGATGGGGGATTACAGCCACATCATGCCCGTGGTCTGGTCGCGGAAATATGGCATCTCCTACCTGTACCAGCCACTCTATACCCAGCAGCTTGGGGTGTTCAGCCGGCACTTTGCCGACCCCACTGTTATTTCGGCTATGTTGAAACAGCTCAGAGGGCGATTCAGGTTGGGAGACCTGCAATTCAATGCCGCAAATCTTGTGGCTGAAAGCGAGGGCTTTTCGATTCAGGATCGCAGCAACTATGTCCTGCCACTGATCAAGTCCTATGAGGAAATCGAGGCCGGCTATAGCCAGAATGCCAAACGAAACATCAAAAGGGCCAGGGGGCAGAAGGAGCTGGTTGCGAAGCCTGTTACAGCCCTTGAGCTGCTGCGCCTAAAGCGGGAAAACGATGTGATTGCCCGCAGTGATGCCGATTACCGTTGGCAGGAAAGGCTGTTTACCGGTCTTGAGGCCAGGGGCTGTGTGGAGCTTCGGGGCCTGTTCCGCAATGGCGACCTGCTGGCCGGTTTGTGCTTTGCTTTCAGTCAAAAAAGGGCCATCTATTTGCTTTCTGCCTCGACGGAGGAAGGCAAGCAGGCCAGGGCTATGTTTTGGCTTATTGACGATTTTATTCAGGAACATGCGGCGACGGAGATGCTGCTCGATTTTGAGGGCTCGAACATCCACGGGATTGCGCGCTTTTTCAGCGGTTTCGGGGCAGAGCCCGAACTCTACCAGCATCTGCACTTCAGTCGTCTGCCGCGCTTTTTTCGAAAAAGGGGCATGTAAATGGACAGACGACGCAGGTATATCTCACGCCTTCCCGGCATACTGGGCCTTCAGGCCCTGATAAGGCTAAGCGGGCAGAAGCTGGTTTTTCCCTTTTATCATGTGGTGAGCGATCTTGCGCTTCCGCACATTTCGGGGCTCTATTCCTATCGTGACGAAGCCGGTTTCCTGGCCGACCTGGAAGAGTTGTTGGGTGTATTTGAACCGGTTTCAATGGAGGAAGCCCTTCGCCCGGGGCATGGGAAAGGGGGGCGGCCACGCATGCTGCTGAGTTTCGATGACGGACTTAAGGAGTGTTACAGCATTGTCGCGCCTGTCTTGCTGCGTAAGGGCATACCCGCAGCCTTTTTTATCAATAACGACTTTGTCGATAATCGGGGGCTCTTTTACCGCTTCAGGATTGCACTGCTTCTCGATGCACTGAATCGATGGCCCGAAAGGCTGGCCAGGGTAGCAGGTTTTCTGGAATTGGAAGAGGCCGGTTGCAGGGATGCCATTTTAAAGATTAGGCATGGCCAGGACGCATTGCTGGAGGCCCTCGCCGGGCTGCTCGATCTCGACTATGGTGCCTGGTTGAACGAACACAGGCCCTATATGAGCACTGCTCAGATTCGTTCACTCAGGGACCAGGGGTTTAGCATTGGGGCGCATTCCGCCTCTCACCCCGATTTTTCGGCACTTTCTCCCGAGGAGATGGTGGATCAGGTGAGGCGGAGCCTCGACAGGCTGCAGGCCGATTTCGATTTGCCACATCGCTGTTTTGCCTTTCCCTTTTCCAGCGACGGGGTTCCGGCGGCCATCATTGATCGCTTGCTGGGTGATGGCATTGCAGAGGCGCTTTTCGGGACCTCGGGGCTAAAGCTGACAGGGCGCCGGAATTTTCATCAGCGGATTCCTATGGAGGTCAAAGACCTGAGCGCAAGGAGTATTCTGAGGACGGAGTATCGCTACTTTCTGCTGAAGGCAGCTCTGGGGAAAAACCAGCTCAGGTGATGAGCCTGGCCCGGACAGCTGTCTCCCGGTCTCAGCCTGTGAATACCACATCCCCGTCCCCATCGAAGATGGGAAGGCGGCTGCTCGCCTTATCACTGGTGTTATAGCTCCTGGCTAAAGCCCCCCCGAGCGACTGGTGAACAAAGATTTGCTGGGGCATGTTCCGGGTCGCGATACAGCTTTTCGTCAGGTTTTTCATGTGAGGCAGCAGGGCTTCCTGGCGCAGGGTCAGATAGCTCAGCTTCTCCTCAATCATGAAGCGGACAATGTGCCTGGCCATACTGGGCAGGGTTTCGGGGTTGTCGTACCAGAGGTAGGGAATGCTCAGTTTTTTATTGTGGACGGTGAGCCAGAGCAGATTCGTGTTTGGGGAAGTGTTGTTTTGTTCGCCCGGGGGGCTGAAGCGAAAGAGCCGTTGTGCAAAGCTTTTGGCCTGATAGGAAAAGGGATAGTTGTAGGGGTTTGCTTCTTCCTGTTTCAGGGTTCTAAGCCAGGGGTATTTCAGAATCCAGGCAAGGGTGGGGGCATCGCGGTTGAACAGCGATTTCTTCAGCACGGCCTCTGCTTCAGGGGCTTGGCCCTTTTCCTTGCCGGGAGTAAAGAAGGCCAGGGGGTCTTCGATCTCCTCCACCCTGCAAAGCAAGGGATCGACCGGGGAAAAGGCCCGGAGTTTTCTTTCCCTGCTCCAATTCAGCAAGCTGTCGGCCGCCCCGAGCAGGGCCGGAAAGCCCAGCCGTTGCCCCAGCAGGCCCCGCAGGTCGGAACGTAGGTAATAGCGCCTGCCCTGCCTGAGGGCAAGCCGGACAAAATGACCGCTATTGTCAAAAAGGGCTTTCGCTGCGGGGGCATAGTTGGTGTACATTAACCGGCCCTGCCAGCGCCGTTCAGCTTCTTTAAGCAGGATGGTCGAGATGCCGCGGCGCCTGTAGGCCGGCTCCACATAGGTCCCGCTGAGCCAGGCAAAACGTTTCGGTTTGTTGTCGGCATCCAGGAAGTGATCGGGGAGCAGGCTCCGGAAGGCAACCAGCCTGGCATCGATGTACCATTCGAAAAGAAGGGGGTCGCCGGGCCGGGCCCTGGGGTTGTGGAGGTAGGATGAAAGGCGTGAAGGGCTCAGGGGCAGAAGGCCTCCCGGAACTGCAGCCAGCTCTTGGATGTGTGCCTGAAGCGCTTCAAGGCAGCAGACCTTCATTTCGCCGGGGGGAGGGGAAGCGCTTTTCGCAGGGGCCTTACTCATTATGAATCAGGCGGTCAATTTCTGCTTCGCTGAGGTTGGCATCGATCAGTTTCCCATCCTCACATTTCAGCATGCGGGAGGGAAAGCGTTTGATCAGGTTGTAGTTGTGGGTGGCCATGACTACTGCCCGGCCATTGGCGGCAATGGCGGTGAGAATCTGCATGATGTCGTCGGATGTTGCCGGGTCGAGATTGCCGGTGGGCTCATCGGCCAGGATGATGTCGGGATCATTCAGCAGGGCCCGGGCGATAACCACCCGTTGCTGTTCCCCGCCCGAAAGCTGATGGGGCATCTTGTAGCCCTTGTAACCCAGGTCGACTTTTTCAAGGACCTCGGCAATCCGGTCCTTAATTTCGCCCTTGTTTTTCCAGCCGGTGGCCTTTAGTACAAACTCCAGATTGCTGTCCACACTGCGGTCGGTAAGTAGCTTGAAGTCCTGAAAAACAATGCCCAGTTTCCGGCGCATTTTTGGAATGTCCCTGCGGCGAATGCCTTCCAGTTTAAAGCCCGAAACAAGTCCGCTGCCCTCGCTAAGCGGCAATTCGGCATTGATGGTCTTTATGAGGCTGGTTTTACCGCTGCCTACACGCCCAATAACATAAACAAGCTCGCCTTTTCCGATCGAGAGATTCACATCTCTGAGGATGTCCTGGTCTTCGACCCGGATTACTGCGTTCTCCAGGGATAGTACCTTGTCAAGTTCCATAAGGTGTGGATTGTGCGGCTAAAAATACGTAAATATCTCATACTAAAATTAACATCACCCTGTTAATTAAAAAGAAGTTTGGCTCAATGAGCAGGTAGGAATATTCGTAATTTTATCAGGTTAATACTTGCACTATGACGAAGCAGAGAAGCGGTCTGAGCCTTTTTCTGGTATTTCTTACAGCGGCCTCATTATTAGCGCAGAAGAATCCTGCCTACGAATATGGGGACAAGGAATATCTGAAAGGCCTCGACCTGTATGAAAAAGAAAAATACGGTGCCGCCCGGGAAGTCTTCGATGGCCTGCTGAAAAGCGATCCCGCTTCCCGCTCGGTGGTTCATGCCGAGGCGGCATTCTACAGAGCGATGTCGGCTATTGAGCTCAGGAACGACGATTCCGAATACCTCGTTCATCAGTTTTTGTCCCGTTTCCCGGAAAGTCCGCATGTGGATGAGGCTGCTTTTCGGCTTGCCGACTATTTTTATGACAAGAACAACTGGGCCAGGGCCATATCCTGGTACAACCGGGTCGATCGCTTTAAACTCGAGCCCGGGGAATTGTCGGAATACTATTTCAAGAAGGGCTATGCTTTCTATAAGCGCAACGACTATTCTGCAGCCAGGGCCAGTCTCTACGAGATTCAGGAAGTTGAGTCGGTTTACAATGCCCCTGCAGTGTACTATTATTCGCACATTCATTATCAGGAGGAGAATTTCGAAACGGCCCTGATGGGGTTTAGGAAGATCTGTAATGACCCGCTGTTCGTGCAGATTGCCCCCTATTACATTGCCCAGATTCTGTACCTCCAGAAAAAGTATGATGAGGTCATTGATTTTGTACCTGCGCTGATGGATTCTGTTTCGGAAAAACGCATGGCCGAGATGGCAAAAATTGTCGGGGAATCCTATTTCATGAAGGGGCAATACAGGGACGCTGTGCCCTATCTGGAGGTCTACCAGACCCATACCGGGGCCTACACCATCCGTGACCGCTATCAGCTGGCCTTTGCTTACTACCAGATTGGGGAGTATGAGAATGCCCGTGAACTCTTCGAAAAGATCAGCTACCGCAAGTCGGAGATTGCCCAGAGTGCGCAATACCATCTGGCCGACTGCTATCTGAAGCTGGGAGATAAGAACAAGGCCAGGATCGCTTTCTCCCGGGCTGCAAAAATGGATTTCGATCCGAAAATTCAACAGGATGCGCTTTTTAATTTTGCCAAGGTAACCTACGAGCTTTCCTTTAATCCCTTTAATGAGGCGATCAGGGCTTTTGAACAATACATCAGAAGCTATCCGGCGGCCGATAACACCGATGAGGCCTATAATTACCTGGTGAATGCCTATCTGGGAACCCGGAACTACAGCATGGCCATGGCTTCCCTGGACAAGATCCGGAACAAGGATGCCAGAATCGAAGAGGCCTACCAAAAGGTAGCCTTTTACAGGGGGCTGGAGCTCTACAAGAATTTGCGCTTTGATGAGGCTGTTGAAGCCCTTGAACTCTCGCTGGAGTACAAGAAATACGATCCGGTGATGGCTGCCCGGACCTACTTTTGGCTGGGCGAGGCTGCTTACCGGACCGGCGATTTGAAGACAGCCGGGATGTATTACAGGCAGTTCCTGAAAAACGGGAGGGCCCATCAGCAGGAAGAGTATGCACTCTGTCACTATTCCCTGGGCTATCTGGCCTTCGATGCAGAGAACTACAGTGAGGCCCTGGATTGGTTCGGTCGCTTTTTGCGCATGGAGGAGGGAAAGCATACGGCAACTGTGGCCGATGCCAACAACCGTGTAGCCGACTGTTACTTTGTGCAGAGCAAGTACGATGAGGCCCAGAACTACTATGCACAATCCATTGAACAGGGGGGGGCTGATGTCGATTATGCCATGTTTCAGAAGGGCTTCGGCTATGGCTTGCAGGACCGGAACCTGGAAAAGGTAAAGGTGCTGAACGATCTGCTTACCAGCTACCCGGAATCGAACTATATCGATGATGCCCTTTTTGAGCTTGGCCGGAGTTATGTGATCCTGAACAGGCCGACCGAGGCTAAGCAGACCTACGAGAAGCTGGTGGAGGACCATCCGAATTCATCCTATACCAACAAGGCCCTGAACCAGCTCGGCCTAAGTTACTACAACAACGGGGAATTCGACAAGGCACTGGCCTATTACGAGCGGGTGGCAAAGGACTATCCCGGAACTCCTGAAGCCGACAACGCGCTTACCAGTATCAAGAACATCTATGTGCGTCAGGACAATGTGGATGCTTACCTGGCCTTTGTCACCGGACTGGGACAGGACATCAGCCTGCGGGAGCAGGATTCCCTTTCCTACACGGCCGCAGAGATTATCTATATGCGTGGAGATTGTGAGGGGGCGATCAGGGCCTGTATCGACTACCTTGATGCCTTTCCCAATGGAAGATTCCTTCTGAACGCACACTACTATAAGGCCGATTGTCAGTTGAAACTCCTGCAAAATCAGGATGCCCTTGCATCCCTTAACTACATCATTGGCCAGCCCCGGAACATGTTTTCTGAGCCTGCTTTGCTGGCAGCATCGAAGATCAATTTCAGGGAGCACAACTACCATGCTGCCGCCGACAATTATCGCGCCATGTTGGAGATGGCTGAACAGCAGGGGACTATCGTCGAGGCCCATATCGGGCTCATGAGGTGCTATTTCGAGTTGGATGAGTACAACAATGCCATTGAAGCGGCCCGGGAGGTGCTGGAACTGGATAAGTTGCAGGAGGAATACATCCGTGAGGCAAACTTTAAAATTGCCCGTTCCTTCCAATCCCTGAACGAAAACGATTTTGCCTTTGATTTTTACCGGAAGGTGGCCCACGAGGTAAACAGCATTGAGGGTGCAGAATCGAAATTCCGCCTGGTAGAGATTCTATACGACCGCAAAGACTATGATGCAGCAGAGGAAGAGGTTTACAGTTTTATTGAGATGAATACCCCGCACCAGTACTGGATGGGAATGGCCTTTCTGACCTTGTCGGATGTTTACATCGCCAAGGAGGACGATTTTCTGGCGATCAACTCGCTGCAAAGCCTGATCGATTACTATACCATTCCCGATGACGGGATTATAGCCAACGCTAAACAGCGTAAGGCGGCTCTCACAGAGAAAGCAGAGCGCGATATTGCCCCCGACGGAGCGGGTCTTGAATAAGCAAAACTGATGAAGATGAGAATTCTGAATACACCAAAATCTGTCCTGTTTGCATTCGGTCTGTTGCTGTATCCTGCTTCACTTTTGATCGCGCAACAGGAGGAAGTCAGGGTGGTGAAGCCCTATTCACCGACCCTTTCTGCAGCTGAGAAAATTCAGTTGCTACCCAGCCTTGATGAGGACATTTCCTACGAAACGCCGGTATTCGAATATACCCTGTTTCCCAAGCGCTACGACAGTGAATTCAGGGTAGAACCGATTAAGGCGGCAAAGATGGTGAAGATGCCGCTTAAGCGTCTCTATAAGAGCCAGCTAACGCTGGGAATGGGGAATTACCTGACGCCCTTGGCTGAGCTGAGAATCAATCAGCTTCGTTCCAGAAAGGGCACCTTCGGGCTTGCTTTGAGGCATCATTCCATGAATGGCAAGTTGAAGCTCGACAATGAGCGGCGCGTGGATGCGGGATTCAGTGAAAGCTCGGCGCGGCTATATGGCAGCCGCTTCTTAAAAAAGGCGGCCTTTGAGTATGAGGCCGGAGCAGCCTACCACACCTATCTTCACTATGGCCTGAATCCCGCGCTGGATACCTTGCTGGAGCGGAAGCAGCTGCTGGAGCCCTATTTCCTGGCCGAGGGCCGGCTCAACCTGCATTCGACCCATGCCGATTCCTTCCATTTCAATTACAAAGCCGACCTGGCCTACCACTATTTCACCCACCGCTTTTCAGAAACGGAACATGGAGCAAAACTAGGTTTCGAATTTGACAAGCGCTTGCGGGTAATTGATCTGGCTGCCGAGCTGGGTGGGGCTTATTACGGGCACTTTCCCGACTGGGATACCACCCTGGGTAGTCAGGTGCTGGTCTGGCTCAAGCCTCAGATCGCAAAGGGAAACGGAGAGTGGCGTTTTACAGCGGGTTTTAATGTCTATGCCGATGCTGTTGACCAGCTCACCAGTTTCCACTTTTACCCACGGGCCAGCTTCCAGTTCAACGTTGTACGCAAGGTGCTGGTTCCCTATTTTGGTGTGGATGGCTTTCTGGAGTCAAGCAACTACCGAAAAACCGTTGAGGAGAACCCTTATGTGGTGCCTACACTGGCTCTTCGTCCGGTCAGTCATAAGCTGATTGCCTATGCCGGCTTAAAAGGGCGTTTCTCGGATGCCCTGGCCTACAACCTGAAAGCCGATTACTCCATCATCGACGACCAGTATTTCTTTGTGAATGACAGCAGTACGGTGCTGGGCAACCAGTTTATGGTGGTTTATGACGACATTACCTTGCTGAGGCTGCATGGCGAGTTTTCGGTGCGGCCTTCCGATTCGTGGAAGATCTTCCTTAAGGGCAATTACTATCAGTACACCCTTGTCAGGGAGGATCATCCCTGGAACAAGCCCTCCTTTGATATCCGCTTTCAGGCGCGCTATAACATGGCCGATAAGTTCCTGATCGATGCCGGCGTTTATGCCATCGGAGCCCGTTACTACCAAAATTTCAATCCCCTGCTTGAAGAGCGTCTGCCTTTTGTCATCGACGGTAATCTGGCGGTGGAATACCGCTACAGCAAGCTTCTCTCTTTCTTCGTACGCTTCAATAATCTGGCTGCCGGGAAGTACTATCTTTACAACCAGTACCCGGCCTTTCGCTTCAGGGCCATCCTGGGCTT
>PDRI01000141.1 GCA_002748055.1 Bacteroidota bacterium
GGGTGCTCAGTACGCAGAAAAACGTATATTTGTCCCCTTAATTCAAGACCCTTATACATGGCCAGATCAAAGGTGAACGGTGCCAGCAGATGCATTTACAAAAGGAATCTTATCTATCATTTAGTCTATCCTTTTGTAAAGGCTCAGTTCAGGTATTACTATGGTGAGGTGGAGGTGAAAGGCCTTGAGAACATCCCCCGGAATGCCCCGGTGATCTTCTCGCCCAATCATCAGAATGCCCTGATGGATGCCCTGATTGTCCTTTTCTTTGCACCCGGTGATGTGGTTTTTCTGGCCCGGGCCGATATTTTCAATAAGCCTGTTCTGGCCTATTTGCTGAACAGCCTGAAGATTCTGCCCGTATTTCGTCAGCGCGACGGTCAGGCCGAACTGTCCAAAAACCAGGAGATTTTTGATATTTCGGTTGAGGTATTGAAGAACCGGCACTATTTGTGCATCATGCCCGAGGGCAACCACGGGGACAAGCGCAAGCTCCGCCCCATCGTCAAGGGCATCTTTCGGATTGCCTTTAAGGCCCAGGAAGATGAAGGCTCCAGGCCTTTTGTAAAGATCGTTCCTGTAGGGCTCGATTTTGGCGACTATGTGAAGCAGAATGCTTCGCTCTTTGTGAACTTCGGCAAGGCCATTGAGGTCTCCGATTACTGGGAGCTTTACCAGGAGAACAATGCCAAGGGCATTAATGCGGTAAAAAAGGAGCTGATCGACGGGCTCAAACCTCAGATGATTCACATCGAAACGGATGCGTATTACGAGGCCGTGCAGGAGCTGAGGCAGATCTTCAACCCGCGCATGCGTGAGATCATGGGGATCGAAGGGAAAAGGTTGAGCGACCGTTTCAGAGCCGATCAGGAAATGATTGCCCGTATGGACGAACTCATTGTTTCCGATCCGGAAAAGGTGAAGCCCCTGGCCGAAAACATTATCAACTATGTGAAGGGGGTGAAGGCCATGAAGATTCGCGACTGGGTGGTCCGCGAAGAGGGCTATAAACCCATGCGCAGCTGCTGGCGTTACCTGACACTCTTGCTGACCTTCCCGGTCTTTCTCTATGGCTTTCTCACGAATGCTGTTCCCTTCTTCCTTCCCGTGCGCTTTGTCAGGGGCATAAAGGACAGGCAGTTCCACGCCTCTGTGAAGGCTGCCCTTGCCATGCTCCTGGTTTTTCCCCTTTACCACATTGTACAGACCCTGATCGTGGGCTTCTTTACCGGTCCGTGGTGGATCTGGGTGGCCTTTCTGTTTACCCTCTTTCCCATTGGCAGGGCGGCATTGTTCTGGAGTTTCCGCTGGAAGAAGACGGTGAAGGGCCGTATGTTTGCCCGCAAGCTTCGTCGCGGAGATGCCGTGGCCACCGGGTTGGTGAAGCAGCGCAGGGAGATTGTCGAGCAGACCGAGGCGCTTATAGCTTAGCGCTGGTGTAAAAGAGGCTTGTCCCCTTAAGGATGCCCGGCGGGCCGGAGATGACTTTATTTGGCTATAAGCTTATTTTATACCTTAATCAGGGCTTGCTGAAAAAGGCTGTAGTGCATCAGATACAAGACAGCAAAACGTAGCTGCATAGGAATACTGCAAGTTGCAGCTAACGCAGTAGATGATGTGCTACAGACTAATGATGTATAATTCTTGATTAAAATGCAAGCTTCATCCGATGATAGGATAATCATGCTTGCATTTAGCTGCTCATATATCCTTCTAAATGACTGAATATATGCCAGAATCATGTTTTTCAGCAAGCCCTAATCAGGGCATTTATGCCGAGGCCGACAGCTATGGCAATTGCGAAGCTCAGCAGGGTGCCGATCAGCACGTATTCGGTCTTCAGTTTATCACTGTCTCTGAAACGAAGAATCGACTTGGCGGCAATCAGAAAGCCGATGGCGCTGAACTGGTTCAGCAGGATGAAGGTGAGCACAAGGAGGCGCTCCAGGATGCCGATGAGGCGTCCCGCATTTGGCAGATCGTAGCTGCTTTCAAAGGAGATTTTATTCGCCCTGAGTAATTCCCGGACAAGGATGTTGGAAGGCTTGGCGCAGAGGAGGAAACCAGCAAGATAGGGAAGAATGGGGTGGATGATCCATGTCTTAAGCACCGGTTGCCAGGGAAAGAAGTGCAGAAAGCCCAGGGTAATCAGGGCCAGAAAACCCAGGTGCAGCACCTGGTCGATGAGGAAGGTGTAGCGGGCCAGTGTCCTGTGCGCATTGAGTCTGGGTTTGAATCCATCGATGAGCCAATGGCTGAGTGCGATCGACAGGGAAGCAATCACGAACAGCCACTGAAAGGAGAGTAGCCAGGAAAAGAGAAAGGTAAGCAGGATGTGGGTTTTGATATAGCCGGATTTGAATCCTCCCTTGTTTTTCTCCCGGGCCCTTTTTTCGGGCTGAAAGACAAAGTCGCTGAGCAGATGCGCGATGAATTGAAGGAGAAGGAGGTCTTTGGGGCTCATTTCCTGATCGTTGTTTTTCGGGTTTGGGCTTCGAAGTACTGAAGGCTTCTTTCAATGGCGTGCCAGCCGACACTTTTAGACTGCCGGTTCACTACGGGTTGAGAGACCCTCAGCTTTGCGGCAATGTCGTCTTCATTTTTCCCCAGAAGCCTGTAATAGAGCACGGCACATTGTTTGCTTGTGGCCTGCGATAGCAGGACATCGAGGAGGGCTAAAAGGGGGTCAAAAGCACCAAAGCGCTTGATGTCGTGATGAAGGAGCTGCATGCTTTCCTTAATAACGATGCGGCTTTTGTCATAAGTGGAGTGGGCCGAAAGGCTGCGTCCTGCTTCGTATATGGCCTCCCCATCAACGATGCCTTTTTCTTCATCGAAGCGGCTCAGGGGGCCGAGTGAGATTGCCAGCCGGATCCGGTGTCTCAGGAAGCTTTCAGAGCGGTTCGAAGGTTCGTAGTGCTCGGGCTTTTTCAGTGAAACAGCTTTGAAAAAGCTCTTGATAAGCAGTGCGGCACGCAGCGCCCCCGAGGGGTCTTTGAGCACACATTCCAGATAGTCGCCCTGCGACTGACGTACATAGGCTCCCAGTTCGGTTCTGAGATCGGCGAAAAGCCGGGGTATTTGCCGCTCAAGCTCTTTTCGCCCCTCAATGGTCAGGCTGGTAAAGGCGATGATGTCTCCGGTGATGGCGGCGTAAATCATATACTTCCGTTTGCGATGGCTTCTTTCAGGTCTGTTCTGTGCGTCTGCCCCCAGGGCTTTTCCCGGCCTTTGTTCCGGGTCTCTGTACCCGCTCCCTGCTGTGGGGTTCAGCTCTGTCAGGACGCCCGCTTTCTTGATCGACCCCTCAAATATAGCTTAATTAAGATATAAAATCAAAATAAAGCTAAAATTAGTTATAAATCAGGGCTCGTTTCTTAGCTCGTCCAGCAGGCGGCGATCCTTTTTCGTCGGGCGTCCGGCTCCACGATCCCGCTGCACAAAAAAGCTGTCCTGCATCTCGAGTTTCAGGATTTCTTCTTCCGGCGTAATGTCTTTCGCGTGCTTTTCCACCAGCTTGGCACCCACCCTTTTTTCGATCGGGTCGATTACCTCATAGCTGTATTCCACGGGCATTTTTCTAACCCTGATAATGTCGCCACTTGTTACCATTCGGGATGCCTTAACAGCGACATCCCCGATGAGAACTCTGCCTTTTTTGCAGGCTTCTGCAGCCAGACTTCGGGTCTTGAAGACCCGGATCGCCCAGAGATACTTATCTATTCTGACATTCTTTTGCATGCATACACGGTCTTGGTTTTTCTCTCCCTGGTTTATCGAAGAATGATGGGCTCTGCCAGTCGATCAATTTTCGGGCCTGAGCTTTACAGGCCGGGCCTGTTGGCGCGGAACACATCTTCTGCCTTTCGTCAGTTTGCGGTCATTCTTCCGGCCATTCTGTAGTAGAGCGGCTTGCAGTATTTGTGAATCCAGACCATGAGCAGTTCAGGCCCGCCGATCAATACATCCTTGCGTCCGCGCTTCATAGCCCTGATCATTCGTGCAGCACATACTTCGGGGCTGATGCCTTTGGCCTGGCCGGGGTCCATTTTCCCATGTTCTTTGCCGTCTTTTTCAAGCGCGTGAAGGGAGATCCTGGTGCGCACCCTTCCCGGGCTGAAGAGGGTGACCCGGAGGCCCCTGGATTTGTTTTCGGCCCAAAGGCTCTTGTAGAACCCGAACAGGGCATGTTTGGCTGCGGCATAGGCGCTGCGCTCCGGCCAACCAAATTTTCCCGAGATGGAGGACGTAACCCCGATCTGTCCGAAACCATTGTCCAGCATCGAGGGCAGAAGGGCTTTGCAAAGGATGATGCCACTGAAGTAATCGATTTCCATGACCCGGCGATCGATCTCGAGCGGGGTCTCTGAGGCGTAGGCCCGGGTCGAGATACCCCCGTTGTTCATCAGCACATCGACGCGTCCGTATTTGGCCAGTACCTGTTCGGCACTTGCCTGGACTTCTTTCGGGTTGCCGAGATTGAACACCAGAGAATAGACCTCCGCACCATTTGCCGCAAGCTTTTTGCGCAGGGCTTCCAGCTCTTCGGCCTCATGGGATGAAATAATCAGGCGTGCCCCTTCAGCAGCAAAGCGGCCCGCCAAAGCGGCTCCGATACCTGATGAGGCACCGGTGATCCAAACGGTTTTATCCTTATAGTTCATGGATGGAATTGTTTCAGGCAAAAATAGAGGATATCCTGAGAATTGAAACAGAACCGGTGCAGAGCTGCGGAAGGATTTGGGATGGGATAAACCGGCAGCCCGGAGAAGTGCCGTTTCCGAAAGTCCGGCATTGGGATCTAGTGGCCGTTTACTTCCAGTTTGAAGCCCATGCGGTGGATGTTGACGATGGCCACGTTGTGGTCGGCAGCCAGTTTCTTTCGCAGGCGGGCAATGTAAACATCCATGCTGCGCCCCATGAAATAGTCGTTTTCGCCCCAGACCTCGATGAGGACCTTTTCGCGTTTTACGACCTGGTTTGGGGTGGCAGCCAGTAAGCGTAGCACTTCTGCTTCTTTTTTTGTGAGCTGGACCTGGTAGCTGGGGGAGCAGAGCAGGCGGTTGGGATAGTCGAAAGTGTACAATCCAAAGCTCACCATGGAAGGAAGGGCCCCGCTTTTTCCAGGTTTGCTGCGTTTGAGCAGGGCGTGGATGCGGAGGGAGAGCTCGGTGCTCGTGAAGGGCTTAACCAGGTAGTCGTCTGCCCCGGCGCAGTAAGCCATGACCATTTCATGGTCGTCCCGTGTCTGAGCCAGGTAGAGAAAGGGGGTGCGTTCGTTCTTGCTGCGGACTTGTTTTATGAAGTCCTCAGCACTGAGCCCGACGGGGTTTCGGTCGCAGACAATGACATCGTATTTTTTCGTTTCACAGCGCTTAAGCGCGCTTTCCGAGATGGATTCAAGGTCGACGATGTAGTGTTTGAGTTCCAGGGTTTCCTTAAGCTGCTGGCCATATTCGGGGTCAGGTTCAAGGAGAAGGACCCTGGGTGTATTTCCTGTTTGCCCGCTTTCAGTTCCCGCAGCTTTAGTGGGTTTGGGATTGTTGCCCGGGATGTCAGGGTGTTTACCGGCGATTTTGGTCTTATCGGTTGAACTGCTGGGGGGCTTTGCCACGGCTATATGGTTTCGTTCTAAATAGGAAGTCCTGCTATGTGCTTAACGTCGGAATGGGGATTTTGTTCACGCCGAATCCTCTGTGGTAAAAGGGGAAAGGGGCGAAAGACTGCGCTGGCTTCGACCATAAAAAAATGTGAAGGGCAGCCATGCGGAGCGGATAAATATGCTTATTTTTACGGGCAATTGGACGCTTCAAAACGAGTAGTTGAAATGGCCGGAGCAGGCAAGCCGCAAGGCCCGGCTGAGTGCCAGGCAAGGCCTGAAAGAGCAAGATCAATACCTAAAACTGCATAGAATCCGATGGAACGGAGATCACCAATTAAGTTTTTCTCGGGAAGGGCTTCGGTTTACCTGGCCGAACAGATTGCCAAGTCATTTGGAACGGAGCTTGGCCGCACCAGTTTTTACCAGTTCAGCGACGGCGAGTTTCAGCCCGCCTATGATGAGAGTGTGAGGGGTTGTACAGTGTTTATTGTGCAATCGACTTTTCCTCCCGGAGACAATCTGATGGAGCTTCTGATGATGGTTGATGCGGCCAAAAGGGCTTCGGCCGACAAGGTGGTTGCCGTAATCCCCTATTTTGGCTATGCCCGTCAGGACAGAAAGGACAGGCCTCGTTCGGCCATTGGGGCGAAGCTGGTAGCCAATCTGCTTACCGCCGCCGGTGCCGACCGGATCATGACCATGGATCTGCATGCCGACCAGTTACAGGGCTTTTTTGATGTGCCGGTTGATCACCTTTACGCTTCGGCACTTTTCGTGCCCTATGTGAAGTCGCTGGAACTCGATAATCTGGCGATTGCGGCGCCCGATATGGGAGGAACCAAGCGGGCCAATGCCTATTCCAGGTTCTTAAATGCCAGTATGGTGATCTGTTATAAGCTCCGGAAGAAGCCCAATGTTGTGGAGGAGATTAAGGCCATTGGGGATATCGAAGGAAAGAATATTGTGATTGTGGACGACATGGTAGATACTGCCGGGACCATCACCTTTGCAGCTGGCATGATGAAGAGCCAGGGTGCTAAGAGTGTGAGAGTTGTGGCTACCCATCCGGTTTTGTCGGGCCCTGCCTATGAACGTCTCGAGCAATCGCCAATCGATGAACTCATTGTAACCGATACCATTCCGCTGAGGCGGGAATCGGAGAAGATTAAGGTACTGCCGGTGGCCCGGCATTTTGCAGAGGTCATCGACAAAGTCTATAATTTTAAGTCGATTAGTGACACTTTTATAAGTTAAATCCCTACATTTGCAGCCGTTTTGTCCTATGGGGCATCTTTTTCCCACCGTGTGATGGGGAATTAGTATTCACTTAATTCTGAGTAGCACAACAGATGAAAACAATTGCGATCAGCGTAGAGAAACGCGAAGCCGTGGGTAAGAAATCGACCCGCGACCTAAGAAAAGCCGATCATGTACCCTGTGTCATGTACGGCGGGGCCGAAGTCCTTCACTTTCATGCTCATGAGAACGATTTCAGGAAAGTTGTCTATACCCCAAATGCTTACATCATCGAGCTGAACATCGGGGGGAAGCAGCACAAGGCTGTGATGCAGGAGCTGCAGTTCCATCCGGTAACAGACAAACTCTATCACATCGATTTCGTTGAGGTATTCGATGATAAGCCGGTCACCATGGAGATTCCGATCCAGCTGAATGGTGATGCCATCGGTGTGAAGAATGGGGGTAAAACCCGTCAGCGTCGTCGTGTCCTGAAGGTACGTGGCCTGATTAAGGACCTGCCCGATGTACTGGACATCGACATTAGCAATGTTGAGATTGGTGACGTGATTAAGGTTGGGGATTTGTCATACGACAACATCGAGGTTCTCGATCCCGCCCGTTCCATGGTATTTGCCATCGTATCCTCCCGCCTTAGCAAGGGCATGGAGCTTGACGAAGTTGTGGAAGGTGAGGAGGCTGAGGAAGCTGAAGAAGGAGCCGAAGCTGAAGAAGGAGCCGAAGCATAGATTTCTCTCCTATGAAATACCTTGTTACCGGCCTGGGAAACATAGGACAGGAGTACGCACACACGCGTCATAACATTGGATTTGATATATTGGATGCCCTCGCCGGGGCGTCCAATATTTCGTTTAAGGACAAGCGATATGGCCTTGTTGCTGAAATGAAATACCGGGCCCGGAGCTACTATTTGCTGAAGCCATCCACCTACATGAATCTGAGCGGGAATGCGGTTCGCTACTGGCTGAATAAACTCAGGCTTGGTGAAGACCGGCTTCTGGTGGTGGTCGATGATCTGGCCCTCCCTTTCGGGGCCCTGCGCCTGCGTGCCAAAGGGGGGGATGCCGGTCACAACGGGCTTGCCCATATCAATGCCATGCTGGGTACGAGTGCCTATGCCAGGCTGCGTTTTGGAATCGGTGACGATTTCCATCCTGGCCGGCAGGTCGACTATGTATTGAGTGCCTGGACCGGGGAGCAGGAGAAGGCCCTTCCGGATCGCATCGACACGGCCTGTGAGATCATCAGGTCTTTCGGTGTACTCGGCGTAGAGCGCACCATGAATACCTTTAATAATAAGTAAGTCCGGATGAGCCGTCGATGAGGCCGGTATCCGTTTGATATGAATGCCGGTCATATTGGCTGTTCTTACGCTAAATGAGTATCTTGGCATAAATATGTATTCCGTTTCCAAAGCAGAGCTATCATGCAACTTAAAGAATTGATTGCGAAGAACCGCTCTTACCGGCGTTTCGATCAGAATGAGGTTTTTCCGATGCGCGTGTTGAAAGAGATGGTGGAAGCTGCCCGGCTGTCGGCTTCGGCCAGTAATCTGCAGCCGCTTCGCTACATGCTTTTCAATACAGCCGAGGACTGTGCAAGGATATTTCCATTTGTCGCCTGGGCCGGTTATATGAAGGATTGGCCGGGGCCTGCAGAGGGGGAAAGGCCCACAGCCTACATTGTGCAACTCTGCGACCTGGACCTTACCGAAGACTGGTGGTGCGATGACGGAATCGCAGCCCAGAGCATGTTGCTGACCGCTGTGGAGGCGGGTTATGGCGGCTGCATTATCGGGTCGGTGCAACGAATGAAGCTGCGTGACGAACTGGATATTCCCGACCGTTACAAGATCATCCAGGTGCTTGCCCTGGGTAAGCCGGCAGAGGAGGTGGTGATTGACGAAATGAAGGACGGTGATGTTAAGTACTGGCGCGATGAGCAGGGCTTGCATCACGTGCCCAAGCGCAGTATGGATTCTTTGATCATAGGTTGATAAAGGGAATTGTTTTGACAAAACTCAGTGTAAATATTAACAAGGTAGCCACGCTTCGGAATGCCCGTGGCGGGAATGTACCCGACGTGCAGAAGGTGGCGGTGGACTGTGAACACTTTGGTGCGCAGGGGATAACGGTGCATCCCCGGCCCGATGAACGGCATATTCGCTATGCGGATGTGGGCTTGCTTCGGCCCCTGGTAAAAACCGAGTTCAATATTGAGGGTTATCCTTCGAGGCCCTTTATCGACCTGGTTTGCAGGGTGCTTCCCGAGCAGGTAACCCTGGTTCCCGACCCGCCCGATGCCCTGACCTCCTCGGCCGGATGGGATACCAGAAAGCACCTGGGTTTTTTACGGGAGGTGATCGCAGAATTTCAGGACCACGGCATCCGCACATCCATCTTTGTGGGAACTGAATTGGGGGACATCGAGGGTGCTGCAAAGACGGGTACCCGGCGGGTAGAGCTTTATACCGAGCCCTATGCGACGAAGTATCCGGAGGGGCCGGAAGCGGCGGTCGCGCCCTTTGTGTCAGCTGCAAAGCTGGCCCGGGACCTGGGGCTCGGGCTGAATGCCGGTCATGACCTGAGTCTCGGGAACCTGCGTTTTATAAAGCAGTCCATTCCCTGGCTGAAAGAGGTTTCCATCGGGCATGCGCTCATTGCAGATGCCCTTTACTACGGATTGGAAAACGCGATTCAGCTCTACCTGCGGGAACTCAGGGACCAGGTTCCGGCTGCTGAATAGCAGCCCGGAAAGCCGGATGCGATAAGCCCGGAACCATTGTGCTCAAACCGACAGAAGATGATTATAGCGGAACAGAAACGGAAGGAGAATATCGCAGAATACCTGCTCTACATGTACCAGATAGAGGATATGATTCGGGCCAACGGGCTTGATATCGAGCGCGTGGAGCAGACCCTGATCAATAAGTTCGAGCTTGAGTATGCGCTGAAGCGGGAAATGCGTGAATGGTATAAGGGGCTCATTTCCATGATGAAGGACGAAGGGAAGGAAGAGAAGGGGCATCTGAGTATTCTCCTGCATCAGGGTGAAAAGATGGCCGAGGTGCACAGCCAACTGCTCGACCAGGGCAGGGATCCGGGCTACAGGGAGCTGTATGAAAAGGCCCGGCCGCACCTGGAAGCACTTCGTATGCGTTCGGGCTACAGCAGGGCTTCGGATGTGCAGATTGCGCTCGACGGCTTGTATGGCCTTCTGATTCTCAGGTTGAAGAAAGCCCGGATTTCGGAAGAGACCACCAGTGCCTTCGCTACCATCAGGGAGTTGATCGCCGAGCTGAACCTTCGTTACATGGATGGAGGGCAGTAAGGCCGAAGCTCCGGCAAAGCAATTGTCTTCAACCTTAAGTTTTGGCTAAATGGATTTGTTTTATCGCAGCTACGGGGAGCAGGGGCCGGCCCTTGTTATTGTACACGGCTTATATGGCACCGGGGACAATTGGGTTTCAATAGCCCGGGAGATGGCCGCTGCCGGTTTTCGGGTTTTTGTTGTCGATCAGCGGAATCACGGGCGATCGGCACATGAGCCCGTCCACGACTACCCTGCCATGCGCGACGATCTGATCGGTTTTCTGGATGCGCGTGGGCTTGATCGGGCGATTCTCCTGGGGCATTCAATGGGGGGGAAGGCCGTGATGCAACTTGCCCTGGACCACCCCGGGCGGGTAGAGGCTCTGATCTCTGTGGACATGGCCCCGCGCTCCTACCTTGAACCTGTTCATTTTAACGGTGCCACGAATCATGCAAAGATGATCGATGCCATGTTGGCGCTCGATTTATCGGCCATTCAAAGCCGGAGTGATGCCGACCGTGCCCTGAGAACAGCCATCGGGTCGGAACGGGTGCGGTCTTTTATGTTGAAAAACCTGAGCAGGACAAAGGAAGGCGGCTTTCGCTGGCGTTTGAATCTGGAGGCGCTGCGAAACAATTTACCGGCCATTCTGGATGGGCTGGACACCGCTGCGATTGAAGCCGCCGGGGGCTTGACGGAATTTCCGGTTCTCTTCATGGCAGGAGAGCACTCCGACTATATCCTGCCGGAAGACCATATCCCTATTCGCAGGCTGTTTCCGGAAGCCTCCATTGTGCGTATTCCCTCTGCGGGCCACTGGGTGCATGCCGAACAGCCCCGGCTATTGATCAAAAGCCTGCGCTATTTTCTCGAACACTGAAAGGGGGCCCTAGCCTTTTAGTTTGGCATTGGTTTGCTCAATAAAGCCGAGAATTTCATCCCTGCCGCTGCCTTTAACCGCGCTCGATTCCATAACCAGCGGGAGTTCGTCCCAGCTCTCCGACAGCTTAAGTTCGAGTTGTTTCAGGTTCTTTGCTTTATCCTTCCGGCTCACCTTGTCTGTTTTGGTTAGCACGATTACAAAGGGGAGGTGGGAGTCGCCGAGCCATTCGATAAAGTCCAGGTCGATTTGCTGGGGTGAGTGGCGTGCATCGATCAGGACCATGAAGCAGATGAGGTTGCTGCGCAGCCGGGCGTACTCTTCAATCATACGGGCAAAGGACTCCCGCTCTTTCTTCGAAACCCGGGCATAGCCATAGCCCGGAAGGTCGGCCAGGAACCACTCCTGATTGATCCGGAAATGGTTGATAAGCCTTGTCTTGCCCGGCGTGGAGGAGGTTTTGGCCAGTTTCTTCCGCCGGACCAGCATGTTGATCAGGGAGGACTTGCCTACGTTGGAGCGGCCGATGAAGGCATACTCCGGGAGGTTTTCCTTCGGACATTGCCCGACGCGGGAACTGCTGGAGATGAACTCGGCTGTTGAAATCTTCATGGCTGAAGGGGCCCTGTCGGGACTTATTTGATGTAGCTTTCCAGGAGGGTAGCCTGTCCGATTGGGATCAGGGCCAGATTCTTGACTGCGGCGGGGATCAGAATGGTTTCGCCCTTGACCAGCTTTTCGGTGCCGCCAGGGTAGGAGATGCCAAGCTCGCCTTCCATGCACATATACACCACAAAGGAATCGATCAGGTTATAGTCCTTTTCTACGGGCCGGTCGAGTTTGATCACACTGGTGGTGAAATAGGGGCAGTCGACGGCCGGGCTTGTGCTGTTCAGTACAGGCGTGCAGGCCGTGCGGTATTCCGAATGGAAATTGAAATCCATGGCATCAATGGCCAGCCCGGTATGGAGTTCACGGCTGTTTCCCTGCTCATCGGTCCGGTCCCAGTCATAGATCCGGTAGGTGAGATCGGAGGTTTGCTGGATTTCGGCTACCATAACGCCGGCTCCGATGGCATGGATGCGTCCGGCCGGCATGAAATAAATGTCGCCCGGACTGACCTCTTCAAAATTCAGGATTTCTTTCAGGCGGCCTTCTTCGAAGTGCTTCAGGTAGCTTTCCCGGTCCATCTTTTGGTTGAAGCCCACGATCAGCTGGCCCTTATCCGATTCGACGACGTACCACATTTCGGTTTTCCCGAAAGACTGGTGCCTTTCTGCAGCCATCTTGTCATCGGGGTGCACCTGAATGCTGAGCATCTCATTGGCATCAATGAATTTAACCAGGAGGGGGAAGGTCAGGCCAAACTGCTCAAAAATATGATCGCCCACCAAATCGCCCATGTAAACCTCTATGATTTCCTGCAGATTGTTTCCGGCAAGAAAGCCATTGGCGACCACAGAAATATCCTCCCCATACCCGGATATTTCCCAGCTTTCCCCGGCCTTGTCGGAGGCCTGCTTGCCAAGCCTTTCGCGAAGCCGCGAGCCTCCCCAGATCTTGTCTTTCAGAATGGGAGTGAATTTCAGGGGATAGAGTTGCTTTTCCATTTCGTCTGTATTGAGCCCTGGCCCGGTCCTGAAACCGGATACAGGTATGTTTAGCATTATGTTCGGCCTGCACAAAGATAGTGCTATCTTTGGGGAAAACTAAGCCGGATGTTAACCATTGGCATTGCCGGGGGAACCGGTTCGGGGAAAACGACTGTGGTAAAGAAGATCATGGAACGACTGCCTCGGGACCGGGTCACCCTCATTCCGCAGGATTCGTATTATAAAGACAACAGCCACCTTCCGCTGGAAAAGCGGCAGCAGATTAATTTCGATCATCCCGACTCCCTCGAGTGGGAATTGCTGACAGATCATATTCGGAGCTTGAAAGCCGGGGAGGCGGTGCAGCAGCCGATATACAGCTATCTGACCTGTACCCGGGCAGCGGAGACGATTCGGGTCGAACCCCGCGAGGTGATGATTATCGAGGGCATCCTGATCTATACCCACAGGCCCCTGATCGACGAGATTGATGTGAAGGTGTTTGTGGATGCTGATTCAGACGACAGGCTGGGGAGGGTGATTATCCGCGACATGATGGAACGGGGGCGGGACGTGAAAAAGGTACTGGAACGCTACGAAAAGACGGTAAAGCCGATGCATCTGCAGTTTATCGAGCCCTCGAAGCGTTATGCCGATATCATTGTTCCGCAGGGGGGGCTCAACGATGTGGCTATTTCCATACTGTTGAATACCATAGAGCGGAAGCTGTCTCTTTGAGGCGATGGAACAAGATTTGTTTTATCCTTGCTAAACCTGTAAGTTTAGACCCGCATGCTGGCCAGAGAGCTTATATCTGATGTGGTGACGGCACTGAAAACCTCCGATTCGGGCACAACAGCCCTTTCCATGATGGAGGTCTTCAGGATTAAACACCTGCCGATCGTGAATCACCGGGAATTTCTCGGGCTCATTTCCGACGCTGACATCTATGACCTGAATCATCCGGATGAACCCGTCGGGAACCATGCGCTTTCGCTGGAGAAGCCCTATGTGAACGAAGGGCAGCACATTTATGAGGTGATAGAGCTGTTGTCGAGGCTGGAGCTGACCCTGGTGCCGGTACTGAACGATGAACAGCAGTACCTGGGGGTGATTACCCAGGAGGAGCTTACCCAGACCTTTGCCCACCTGTCGGCCATGCAACAACCCGGAGGCATTATCGAACTGGAGATGCGTCAGCACGACTATTCCCTGGCCGAGGTTTCGCAGATTGTGGAGAGCAACAATGGCCGTGTGCTGAGCCTTTATGTGGCTGCGATGGATGATCCGTCCCGTTTGCGGCTTACCCTCAAGATCAATCTGACCGATCTAAGCTCCATCCTGGAAACCTTTAACCGCTATAACTACCGGGTTGTTGCTACTCACAGCAATGAGGGGGATCTGGAAGAGTTTTACCAGGAACGTTTCGATGTCTTTTTAAAATACCTCAATACCTGAATGCAAGTCGCTTTATTTGGAAGAAAGCTCCCGGTTCAGGCCCGGGAAAATATAGCTGCCCTGATTGATAAGCTGAGTCAGCTTCAGATTCGAATCTGCATGTACGAGCCGCTTTACAGGTATCTGCATTCGACTTTTGGTCTTCGGCCCGGGGTGACGGGTTTTTTTCACGATCACTCCGACCTTGATCCCGGAACAGACTATCTGTTCTCTCTGGGAGGGGACGGAACCTTCCTTGAAACACTGAACCTGGTGAGGGATAGCGGGATTCCGGTGCTGGGAGTGAACAGCGGCCGCCTGGGTTTTCTGTCCTGTATCTCGCAGGAGAACATGGCCGAATCCCTGGACAGCTTTTTCAGCGGCCGCTTCGATATTGAGGAGCGCATGTTGCTGAAGGTGGAGGTTTCGGGACGGGAGGAGGATCCCTGTGATGTGGCGCTGAATGAGGTGCGGATTCACAAAAGCAGTGGTTCGCTGATTACGGTACATGTCAGGGCTAATGAAGAGTTTCTCAGTGCTTATTGGGCCGATGGTTTGCTGCTTTCGACCCCGACGGGGTCCACGGCCTACAATCTTAGCGTGGGCGGGCCGATTGTAGTGCCCGAGTCGGGTTCCCTGGTTCTCTCGCCCATTGCACCGCATAATCTGACGGTGCGGCCACTTGTTTTGCCCGATTCTGCTGTATTACAGTACGCTGTGGATACGAGGGATGAGGTGTTTCAGCTGGCCATGGACAGCAGGACCATCGACATAGACCGCGATGCGACCATTACCGTGAGACGAGCCAACTATGGTTTGCGAATGGTTCGAATCGAGAACATCAGTTTCTACAGTACTTTGCGGAACAAGTTGATGTGGGGTGCCGATACCCGCAATTAAAAATATTTGTTTACTTTTATGGAAACTGCTCGTTATCTGTATATGAAGAGAAACACCTGGGTGCTATTGATTTTTCTTCTCCTGCTAGGAGGCAGTGATGTATTTGCCCAAAGCTGGCGTCTGCGTCGCTACGAAGGCCAGCTCTATCTTGGTAGCACCACCATGCATGGAGACATCGGTCTGGCAAACAAATCGCTGTTGAACAACTTTAACGGAATCAGGCCGAGT
>PDRI01000142.1 GCA_002748055.1 Bacteroidota bacterium
CACAGCCTGGCCCCGCAGCCTTGATAAAGGTCTCAATCGCCCTGCTGCCTTCGCGTTCTCCAAAGATATGCTGTAATTGTTTTGGTTCCATTGTTCCTGAACCTTTCACAGTCTCGCCCCGCAGCCTTGATAAAGGTCTCAATCGCGCTGCTGCCTTCGCGTTCTCCAAAGATATGCTGTAATTGTTCCGGCTCCCGATTTTGGAAATAGAGGCTTGTATTGCATTCAACCCGTCTGCCTTTATGGCTTCTCCCTCATAAAGCAGCCTCGGATTGTTCTGAGGAGACAGGGCCAGGCTAAAGCGGCGCGTCGATCCGGCGAATATGGCCATGGAGCCGGGCAGCCTGCAGCTGGTCAGATGCTAAAACCCTTATCGGCCCTGTACTCGTGCCGATTATGCTTACAGGGTGCCTCTTCAGTCAAGGATGGCATAGCCATTTCCGATCGAATCAAAGACCATGTTTCGCCCCTCGGCAGAGCAATTCAGTTTTTTTGGTTTCAGAGCCAGATCGTCCGGATCGGCAGAAACCCGAATCTCCATGACCCTTCCCCCGGATATCGGCATGAAACAATAGTTAGTAAGAGAAGGAGATACGAGGCATATTTTTTCATAAATTGAGCTTCGTTATCTGCTCCTAATCTAGAAAAGATTTGTGCACCTGAATATGAGAATTACAAGCTCTCTCTTCCTCCTGGCGATCACCCTGCATGTGTTTGCACAGAAACTCCCTTTCGATAATTATACGGTACAGGACAACCTTCCGCAGAATACAGTTATTGACATTGATCAGGACCTGCAGGGCTATATCTGGTTTGCCACTCAGGTTGGTGCTGCACGTTTCGACGGTTATGACTTTGAGCATTTTAACAGTTCAGTTGGTTTGCCCGATGATCAGGTGAATGCCATTTGCGTCGATAGCAAGGGCGGGGTCTGGCTGGGTACCGAAGGAGGCATTGCACTTGTTGAGGGAAAAGAGATCAGAACGCTTGGTAAGGCAGATGGCCTGATTGATGATCGCGTTGATCATCTCCTGGAGGACAGTGAGGGGAATATCTGGGCAAGTACTGCTTATGGAGTATCGGTGATCCGGGGCGATAGCATACGTTGTTTCGACCAGGATCATGGCCTGGTTAGTAACAAGGACCTGAGTATGCATGCTGCGGCCGATGGCCGTGTTTATGTCGCCGGAAATCCAGGCCTGAGTGTGTTTAAGGGAGGTGAACTGGAGGCGCAGTTGTTCGAGGATGAGGTGTTCTGGAGTATTTTGGAGACACGGAATGGCGATCTCTGGCTTGGTACGATCTACAACGGGGTGATCGTGATCAGCGGGCAGGATACGCTCAGGTTAGGAAGCAGGCAGGGCTTGGGTGATGAAGCGGTGTTGTCGATGATGGAGGATGCAGCCGGCCGGATTTGGTGTGCAACCTATTCGAGTGGTGTTTATGTATATGACGGAGAGGGGTTTCGTACTGTTTCTCTGAATCCTTCCCAGGAACCTGTGATTACCAGAATGCATGAGGATGAAGCAGGGCGCAAGTGGTTTCTGACTTACAATGACGGCCTCTGGTTGCTTGACCGGGGCAGGATTAAGCATATTACAGAACAATCGGGTTTGCTGAGCGATATTATCTGGGATATCCGGGAGGACAGTTTTGGAAATATCTGGTTTGCGACTGTGGAAGGCGCTTCAAAATATGGTCGCATGCTTTTTGAAGTGTGGGATGAGGATTTTGGGATGCCTGAAACCATATATGCAGTATATCGTGATTCAAGAAACCGGATTTGGTTCGGTTCCTATGGTGAGCTGTACTTTATGGAAGACGATCATCCAACGCGGATTGGCTCCTCTCAGGGTTTTCATGAAGAAGAGCTTCCCCTTTCCTTTGCGGAGGATGGGCGGGGGCGCTTATACATAGGCACTGATATGGACCTTTTGTATTACGACGGGAACCGGGTAACTTCTTTGCCCTGGTGGGCGCAGGGGCCGGGAAGGGAACAGTTAAGTGTGAATGCCCTGGCCTATGTAAAAAAAGAGGGTTTGTTATGGATTGCTACTGATTCGGGTGTATATATGAAGAAGGGAGCCCAACTCATCTATCTGGGTGAGGATGAAGGCCTTGTAAATCAACAGGTAAATGCCCTTCTGCACATTAACGGGCAAATCTGGTGCGCCACCGAGGGCGGGGTCTCTGTTTTTCGGGCCGATGGCTCCCATCTTCGAAATTATACACTCTCCGATGGATTGGCGGCCGAAATATGTCTTGATTTGAGCTCCGATCAAAAGAACAGGGTTTGGGTCGGAACAAACAGGGGGATCAGCGGTATCCCATTTACAGGGGAGGGCGATATTCTTACCTACACCACCTATCACGGACTGAGTTCCAATATGAACTATTTTGTTGAATACGCTAACGGCTACTTGTGGATCGGAACGGAGAGGGGGATTGACCGTCTCGACCTGATAAACCTGGAGGTTGACTATTATGGCACTATGGAAGGCTTCTATCCATTGGAGACGAATGCCGGTGCGGTTTGTGCCGGTGAAAAGGGGAGCCTCTGGATGGGAACGGTAGCCGGTTTGGTTCGCTATGATCCGGCCTATGACAAAATCGATACGCGGGCACCTTCCCTTATTTTGTTTCCCCCGGAGGTTAAAGGAGAGCCTCTCATCCTTCCCAAAGCCGACAGCCTTACCGGGAAACGGGCTGTTCCCGAGCTGCCACATAACAGGAATTCGTTTAACTTCAAATGGACAGGCATCCATACGACTATTCCTTCCCGGAATCGCTTTTCTTACTATCTGGAAGGGGTCGATGACGACTGGTCAGCTGTGAGCCCGGATCGGAGCCGTGCCTATGCAAAGCTAAACAATGGTTCCTACGTGTTTAAGCTCCGCGCCTACAATCTGGATGGACAGGGAGTAGAGCAGGAGTTGAGTTTCCCCTTTGTGATTAAGCCGCCCCTCTGGGAAACCTTCTGGTTTATTATGCTGGAGGTAATGGCCGGGCTCATGCTCATCTATGGTTTCATTAAATACAGGGAAAGGCAGCTCATCAGAGAGAAGAAGGTGCTAGAAAGCAAGGTTCAGCAGCGTACCAGGGAGATTCAGGAGCAAAAACGGCAAATCGAGCACCAGCGGGATGAGATCTCGGAACAGAACCGGGAGATTACCGGAAGTATTCATTATGCACTGAGAATACAACAAGCCGTTCTGCCCGGTAAGAAGAATCTGGAGCAGGTCCTTCCGGCACATTTTATCTTCTATCGTCCAAGGGATATTGTCAGTGGCGATTTTTACTGGGTCGAGAGGAAAAACGGAAAGGTCTTTGTATGTGCTGGAGACTGCACCGGACATGGAGTGCCGGGTGCATTTATGAGCCTGCTTGGCCTGACCTTCCTAAATGAGATTGTCAATAAAGACGGGGTTGAACAGGCCGACGAGATTCTTGAGCGATTGCGTAATTCCATTATCAATACACTTTCGCAGCAACATGAAGAGAATGAAGCCAGAGATGGAATGGATCTCGCTCTGGCTGTTTTTGACCTGCCGAAGAAGCAGCTCGAATTTGCCGGCGCTTACAATCCACTGATTCTGGTGCGTGAAGGTGAATTGATTGAATACAAGGCAGATCGTATGCCGATTGGCATGCTTCTTGGCGAGGAGGGACCCTTTACCAGGCATCGCTTCGATCTGAAGTACGGGGACATGGTTTATATGTTTTCGGATGGTTATGCGGACCAGTTTGGAGGAGAGAAGGGGCGGAAATACAAGGGTAAGCGCCTTCGCGATTTGCTCTTACGAATCAGTACCGAAACCGTTGAAAAACAAGAGCGTCTTATTGCCGGGGAACTGCTCGCCTGGCAGGGCGACCAAGATCAGGTGGACGATATTCTGGTCATGGGTGTCCGCTACGAAGAGAATTAACTGATTAAAGCACAAAAACTATGAAACGACTAAGTTTAATAACAGTACTTACGCTGCTTTTTATTCCGCTTTTTTGCCAGGTCGATGAGCTTTCCCTAAGCTCGTATGACAGAATTAGTTTCAGCAACTATCCGGGTTCACCGATGCTGTTGGAGGCAGGCCCAGAAGCCTTCTATTTGCTTTCGTCGAGCTGGAACAGCACTGTGTACCATCCGGAGCTTAACAGGAGATTTGGTGTCGATGATCAGGTAAGCATCCTTATGAAGTATGGCCAGGACGGAATCGTGCAGGGCAGCAATGTTATTTTCGGTGGAAGCGATCCCTTGGCATGGGTCTATGAGGGAAGGCTCACCGTTTTTGGCAGTTCCTTTGAAAGCATAATAGTAGATGACGAAGTGCTCAATTTGGAATCCGGAGTAAAGACGGAATACCTTGCCAGTTTTAATGAGGATATGAGTATAAGGCACTTGATTTCGATCTGGGACATGCTCCCGGATGAAACGGTTAATTCTAAAGCGGTTCAGGATCCCGTCGACGGTTCAATTTACGTGTATGGCTTCAGTGCCATACCCCTGGAGTTGCGTGGTTTTGGAAATCCCGGAAAAGATTGGGCCAATGGCTTTATTTACGTGATCAAATACGATGTCGATCTCGACTATGAGTGGGTGTATCTTGCCGGATTTGAGGGAGAAACAACCTCTTCCACCTGGTTCAGGCATCTGGATCTGTATCCGAATGGTGGCAGAGGCTGTATACTCAGCGGGCTTCTTTTCGATTCGGAGGCTCCATTGTTGTTTGGGTCGGAGGTGATTGAACCTGACCCTGAGTCTTCAAGTACCTTTTTGTTGTGTTTGGATGCTGCCAGTGGGAATCAGCAATGGTTTCAGCAGGGAAAGATACGGGGAAACCGGAGCGGTTGTTATCTCTACGGTGGTTTTGCCATGACCAATGGTGATATGGTGTTTAGCGGTGTAACGGTTAGTGGTTACTACAGCCTTGGCGAGATGGCCTTTGAATTTCCTGATGGTGACGGATATGCCAATCATTTTATTTTCAGGCTCAAGCATGATGGGAGTCCTGAATGGCAGACCTCCATCCCGGCTATGGGAACATCGTCCTATACACAGAAAAAAGCGCTCCGGTTAAACGGGGGATTGAAATCGGCAAATAGCCGCCTTTTTCAAGAGAGCTTTCATTACGATGCCTTTCCCTGGAAGGAGAAGGTACTCTATCTGACAGGGACTTACAATTCCTCCAATCTGGAACTTGGAGGAGAGGCGATGCGAACATCAGCCGAAGATGAGTCGGCTTTTATCACCTCCATTGACCTGGAGACAGGTGAAACGCTTTGGGGCTACCCTTTTTCCTCCAGGTGGCTTGAACTAAACGGCTTTGATGCCGATGGCAGTGGGAACGTTTGCTTAATGGGACGAGGTTTCGAGTCCCAGGACCTTCCAGATATTGGGGGCATAACTCGCCCCGACACCTATCTGGCCTTTCTTTTCGGGCTTGATTTTGAGGGCAATCCACTTTGGTTCAATCAGGCCTACCTTAATGATGGTGGGGCACAGATTGTCGCAAGCGACCTGGAGGTACTTGAAGGAGGTGAAGTCTTTGCATCTTTCAAGGTGAATGCGATGGATGGACTGAATATTGGAGGGAATAACTTGGCCACAACTTATCCTTATAACATTTGGATTACCGAACTCGGGATGAATATGATGCTGGGAGGAAAGGTGAGCCTCTTCGACGGAACCCTGGCCTATCCTGGTTATGTGAAAGCCTATAAGTCTTCCTTATCCGGGGCCTATCCGCTGGTCGATTCGGTAGCCATAGGAAATGAGGGGGATTATTTATTCGATCACCTGTACCCCGGTTTTTATGTACTTCTTGCAGAGGCTAGTACAGATGCCTTTCCACATGCTGTCCCCACCTATTCGGGGAATCAGCCGATCTGGAACTTAGCGCAGGTAAAAGAGGTGGATGCCGGAACCAAAGACACTCTTTTCGACATTGTTGTAAAAGAACTGGCTCCCTTTTCTCCGAAAGATGGAAGCGGTCTTATGATGGGGAATGTGAGTTATGCCGACAACTATTTATTGAAGTCCACACTTGGCCGGCCAGTTAAGAAGACCTCTGTTGCACTGTTAAAGCGTTCAACAAAAAAGTCCCAGTTGGACGAAGATGATGACTTTGTGGCCTATATCGAGACCGATGAAAACGGGAATTATATTTTCGACAATGTTCCGCCGGGCGACTACTGGCTCATTGTGGATATTCCGGGGCTCAATATGAAGAATTTCTATTCGATTACCATTATCGACTCCGAGCAGGTTACTGGACTTGACTATGTTGTTGAACCAGATGGGATTAATACCATATCCGGAATAGGGGTGAGAACCCGGCCTGCTTCGGTTCTAAGTATCTATCCCAATCCCGGGTCCGGAACTTGTTTTCTGCAGATTCCGGGAGAAGGAGAGTGCGTAGTTCGGGTTTTTGCAACAGATGGACGGGTTGTTGCGAGCGAGAATTTCGTTCATCCGGGGGGGCTGCACGAATTTAGGATGGCCAATGTGCCCGGGATGTATACGATTCTTCTCGATTATCCGGGCGGGAGAGCAGCTGCCCGGTATCAGCTAAAATAAACCGGGCAGCCCATAAATAAAGGCTGCCCCGAAAAGCAGCCTTTTTATTCTTACTCAAAAGCAGCCAGGGTCCTGGCCACGATATCGGCACATTCCATAAGCTGTTCCTCACTGATAACAAGGGGAGGTGCAAAGCGAATGATGTGTTCGTGGGTAGGTTTGGCCAGCATACCGTTCTCCTTGAGTGCCAGGCATACATCCCAGGCTGTCTTCCCATTCGTGGGTTTGATGACCATGGCATTGAGCAGTCCTTTGCCGCGAACGAGTTCCACCATGGGGGAATTGATTGCTTTCAGTGCTTTACGGAATTTCTCACCCAATTCAGCGGCTCGTTCTGCCAGTTTCTCTTCTTTGAGTACTTCAAGGGCAGCAATGGCAACTTTGGCAGCAATCGGGTTTCCTCCGTAAGTGGATCCGTGTTCGCCCGGGCGGATGCAAAGCATAATATCGTCATCGGCCAGTACAGCGGATACCGGATAGACGCCTCCGGAGAGGGCTTTCCCCAGGATGAGGATATCGGGCCGGACGCCTTCATGATCACAGGCCAGGAGCTTCCCGGTTCGGGCCAGTCCTGTCTGTACCTCATCGGCGATGAACAGCACATTCTTTTCCCTGCAAAGCGCGGCTGCCTTTGTGAGGAAGCCGTCGTCGGGAACATAGACCCCAGCCTCCCCCTGAATAGGTTCTACAAGGAAACCAGCCACATTGGGATCTTCCAAAGCCTTTTCCAGGGCTTTTGTATCGTTATAGGGAATTGTTACAAACCCGGGGGTGTAGGGACCAAAACCCTTGTAAGCATCGGGATCGGTAGACATCGAGATGATGGTAATGGTCCGGCCATGAAAGTTTCCTTCACATACAATGATCTTCGCCTCATTCTCGGGAATCCCCTTTTTTTCATAGGCCCACTTCCGGCACAGTTTGAGGGCCGTCTCATCACCCTCCGCACCCGAGTTCATCGGGAGCACTTTATCGTAGCCGAAATACCTGGTAATATATTCTTCATACTCACCCAGCATGCTGCTGTAAAAGGCCCGGGAGGTCAGGGCAAGTTTTTCTGCCTGCTCTTTGAGGGCATTGATAATTTTTGGATGAGCATGACCTTGATTTACAGCTGAATAAGCTGAAAGAAAGTCGTAATACCTCTTGCCTTCCACATCCCAGACAAATACGCCCTCTCCACGTTCAAGAACCACGGGAAGGGGGTGGTAGTTGTGCGCACCATATTTGTCTTCTCGCCGGATATAGTCTTCTGTTTTCATAGTCATTCGGAATTAGGATTCGTGAAAAATAGGTTTGAATGCCCAAATTTAGTAAAGAAATGCTTAAAAAAGCCGCAGGCCTTCACCTTCACAGTATAAAGGCTAAATACTAATCGAAATCCGAAGATTGAAACGGCGGCCGGTCAGATAGTTTGGCACCCCGAATTGCCCTGGAATCCCTTCCTGGTCGTTCACCGTTCTGATCCAGAGGTAGAAGGCCTCATTCTTAATTCCCAGCAGATTGAAGATTTCTCCACTAATCCAGATACTTTTAAACAGACGCTGTTTGATAACCCTCGAAAAACCGATATCGACCCGCCGATAAGGACGCATCCTGAGCTTGGAATAGTACTGGCCCTCGTTTGGGCTGCTGAGAGGCAGGCCCGAACCATAGTAAGCATTCAGGTGGACCTTCCAGGACGGATTGTTTGGGAAGTAGTCCTGGAAAAAGAGTCCCAGGCTGAAAAGCTGGTCACTGGGTCGTGGATACGCACCAGCCGGCCCTGTAGCATAGGCGGTTCCATTCCAGGTGGTTAAAGAGTCACCCTCAACATCTTCACGTGCCTGGAGCAGGGAGAGGGTCATCCAGGATTCGGCCCCGGGTACAAACTCGCCATTCAGTTTAAAATCAATGCCCCGGGCAAAGCCCTTGCTGTTGTTTGCAGCGGAATAGGAGATACGAACATTGTCAATTTTGTACGGAATGAGCCCGTCGAGCCATTTGTAATAAGCCTCTCCACTCAGTTTGAAGGGCCTGTTCCACATCTTGAAAAGGTAGTCCCCTCCCAGCAGGAGGTGTATGGATCGCTGGGCTTCGATGTTTGCATTTATACTGCCATCGGGCCGTCGCATCTCACGGTAAAAGGGTGGCTGATAGTAAACCCCGCCGGAAAGGTGGAACATCAGGTCGCGCTCCCAGTTGGGCCGGGAACTGATGGTGATGCGGGGACTGATCAATGTTTGGGGCTTAAAGTTCCATTGGGTGGCCCTTAGCCCCGTATTGATATAGAAATCGGCAGCATCGAGATGAATCTCCCGGATATACTGGACAAAGGCACTGTATTGATCGTAATTGATTTCGTTGTTGGCATATTTCGTTTTCGAAAGCAGAATCTGCTCTCCGTCATAGGGGATGACATAGCCTGCGGAATCGACCAGTTCCCATTCGCTGACGCGGTCGCGGAAGTCCTGATATTGGTAGCTGAGTCCCCATTGTAAATGATTGTCCCCCTGGCGGTAAGAGCCCAGGTGGTTTGCCGATACCACAATGGCATCGAGGTAGTTGCGCGCATGGCTCAGGAGGCCGCCAACCCCAAAATTCAGGATGCTGTCGCCATAGGTTTCGGAGCCAATGGTGTTGTCAAGTTCATTGATCCAGTACTCACCAAGGATGTCGAAGGTTTCCTGTTCCGCCGTACGGAAAGCCGATCCCGTAAATTTAAGGGTCAGTTCCTTTGTCGGTTTATACCGAAGGCTCATGGCACCCAGATAGGTTTCGAAACGATCCACCTCACAGCCTTCATAGAAGATTTTCAGGCGTAGGGGCAGGTCCTTGGTACCGAATTCCACATCCGTTTCAGTGGGGACGAATTCGTATTTATTCGCCGAGTAGTTGCCTAAAAAAGAGAGCTCCAGTTTTGGCGCAATTTGCCAGGTGAGCATGGTCTGCAGGTCGGAGAACTGGGGTTTGTAGTCGCCCGATGTTTGGAGTGAGTTTAATAAGTAGGCAGTTGTTTTGTAGCGATAGCCTGCCAGGTAACTGAAGCGACGGTCTCTGGAGACCCCCTCTGCATGCACCGATGCACCCAGGATACTCAGTGCAGAAGAGGCGGCAAATTTGGTGGGGCGTTTGTAGGAGATGTCCAGGGCAGAGGACATCTTGTCGCCATAGCGGGCCTCATAGCCTCCCGCAGAGAACTTTACAGAAGAAACCAGGTCGGAATTCACAAAACTCAGCCCTTCCTGCTGGCCCGACCGGACCAGAAAGGGCCTGTAGATTTCGATGTCGTTTACATAGACCAGGTTTTCGTCGAAATTACCGCCCCTGACCGAATACTGGGCCGTGAGCTCATTGTTTGAACTGACACCGGCCTGAGACTTGATAATGGCTTCAACCTTTCCGGTGGTCGAGGGCAGATAGTTCAGGTCTTGAATGTCGATGCGCTGGAAGGTACTTGCCCGTTCCTGGCGGGCACTTACCGCAACCTCCTGGAGTGTTCTGACATCCCGGTGAAGGACAATGTCCTTGTTTTGCCGTTCGCCGTCTTTGAGCCTTATACTGAACTGTTCGCGCTGATAGCCAACGCAGGAGACCACCAGCGTAAAGGGCCTGCCGGCGGGTATTGCAAGGCTGTATTGGCCACTGGCATCGCTCATGGTTCCGGTTTGGGTACCCAGTAAGCTGATGTTGGCCAGATCGACAGGGCTCCCGAGCGAATCCCTGACGATTCCGCTGAGCAGACCTTCACCCTGCCCAAAGGCGGAGAGGCCGAAAAGGAGAGGAAGCAGAAAGGCGAATAGCTTTGTTTTCACATCCTGGCTTTAATTTATATTAACCCCTTAGGAAAGGAAAAATTGTGCAGCCACTTAATCATCGTTTTTAAAATCACCACGCCTGACAGCTTCGAAGAACCTGGACCATCGCATGGGGTCGAAGATGGTGAAGTAAGGCGTCTGCCCCTGGGTATAGAGCTGGTTGTATTTTTGCTTCATGACCTCCCGGTAGTTCACATTGGGGCTGGGCCCGTCTTTATTCATTTTAATCTGGGTTTTGATGAGGGCTATATTATGATAGGCTCGTTGTTCATCATCATCGGGCAGATCGAGGGCCAGGAAGGCCTCTTTGAATTCCTGGTAGGTTTTCCAGGGGTAGATGCGAACTTCGGCAAGCTGAAAGGTGTCGGCCACCATAAAGATGTCGGCCGGGTATTGTTGTCCACCAAGCGAATCGGGAATGATGTGAATGGTACCCTTGTGTCCTACGTGACTGAAGAGAATGGTATCATTTGGCCTTACCACCACGGAGAACATGCCCTGGCCGTTGGTTGAGCAGCCCCGCCCTTCGGTTAGTATAATAACGTTCACATAGGAGAGCGGACGGTGCTGCAGGTCGCGGACGATGCCCGAAAATTCGACCAGTTCACGCTTTTCCGCCCTCTCTTTGTCCCGCCTTCGCTGTCCGGATAAATCCGCGGGAAGGGCTAAGCCAATGAAGAGCGCGAAGAAAACAGCGTATCCAACTATCGTTCGGCCCGAAATCATTGCACTAAAATAGATAAAAATGCAGGGCATCGACCCCGATGCATAGAATTCCCTGCAGATTTATTCATCTTTTGAGAAATAAAACAGGATATCCCTGCACAGTTGATCGAAGTGGAATTCACCGCTCCAGGTAAAAGATTGTCGCCTTTGCTCATGTTATAGAATAGCTTAGGGCCATCCATATTTTAGATATTTTTGAACAATGAAAACTGATCAGATGTCGAAACTTGTACTATTGGGCGATGAAGCCCTGGCCCAGGGTGCACTGGACGCCGGTCTATCCGGGGTTTATGCCTATCCGGGCACACCCTCAACGGAGATTACAGAGTATTTGCAGGCTTCCCCCGAGGCCAGGGAGCGTGGAATCCACAGTGACTGGTCGGCCAACGAAAAAACTGCAGTGGAAGCAGCCCTGGGGATGTCTTATGCGGGGAAACGCGCCATGGTCTGCATGAAGCATGTGGGGCTCAATGTGGCTGCTGATGCCTTTGTAAATGCAGGTATGACTGGCGTAAATGGCGGTCTGGTGGTGGTAGTGGCCGATGACCCCTCCATGCATTCTTCCCAGAACGAACAGGATTCACGCTTCTATGGAAAGTTTGCCATGGTTCCAGTACTGGAGCCTTCGAACCAGCAGGAGGCCTATGCCATGGCTCGCTATGCATTTGAACTGTCTGAAGCTTCAGGACTGCCTGTGCTTTACAGAATTACAACCCGTCTGGCCCACTCCAGGGCTGCCGTGGAGCGTTCGGGCACACAGGAAGAGAACGAACTTTCCCTGCCCGGCAACAGCAAGCAATTCATACTGCTCCCGGTTATAGCGCGGCAACGCTACAAAGCCCTCTTATCGGCGCAGGAAAAACTGGAGCTCATGTCGGAAGAGTCCGGGTTCAATACCTACATGGACGGGCAGGACAAAAGGCTTGGAGTGATCGCCTGTGGCCTGGCACTGAACTACTACCAGGAGGTTGCTGCTGGCCATCAATTGCAGTATCCCGTACTCAAACTGGGCCAGTATCCCGTAGCCACTTCGGTACTGGACGATTTCTTCGGGAAGGTGGATGCGGTTCTGGTATTGGAAGAAGGGGCTCCCATCATGGAAGAAGGCCTGAAGGGGCTGTTAAAATCAGACCGGGATATTCGTGGACGGCTGGATGGCAGCCTGCCCCGCGATGGTGAGCTGGATCCCCGGCTTGTTGCCCGGGCGCTCGGACTTGATACCGGTGAAGGGCCGGAGGTTCCCGAACTGGTTAAAAACCGTCCCCCGGCGCTCTGTAAGGGATGCGGCCATATTGATACCTACAGGGCTTTAAACGAAGCGCTGGAGGGCTACGGGCCCGGGCGGGTCTTCTCCGACATAGGCTGCTATACCCTTGGGGCCCTGGCGCCCTACAATGCCATCGATACCTGTGTGGATATGGGGGCTTCGATTCCTATGGCCAAAGGGGCTTCCGATGCCGGATTGCATCCTTCTGTGGCTGTGATAGGGGACAGTACTTTTACGCATTCCGGCATGACCGGACTGCTGGATGCAGTAATGGAAAAGACGGCAGTAACGGTGGTAATATCGGATAATTCGACAACCGGAATGACAGGCGGACAGAAATCCCATGCTGAAGACCGCCTGGTGCAGATTTGCAAGGGGCTGGGGGTGGATGATGAGCATATTTCTGTGCTTACCCCACTCAGAAAGCACCATGCCGAGAACACCGAAGTGATCAGGCGAGAGTTGGCTTATGAAGGGGTTTCGGTGATTATTGCCCGCCGGGAATGTATTCAGGTGGCCGGTAAAAAGGCCAGAGCAAGGAATAAAAAGGCAAAAGCATGAAAACAGATATCATATTAGCCGGTGTTGGCGGTCAGGGCATCCTGTCCATAGCCGCCGCCATAGGTGTGGCTGCAGTGCAGGAAGGACTAAATCTGAAACAGGCCGAGGTTCATGGCATGAGCCAGCGGGGTGGAGCGGTTCAGTCTCACCTGCGCCTTTCTTCGGATCCGATTTCTTCCGATCTCATCCCCAAGGGAAAATGCGATCTGATACTCTCTGTAGAGCCTATGGAATCGCTTCGTTACCTGCCATTCCTGGCGAAAGATGGCTGGGTGGTGACCAATACCAAAACCTTTCAGAACATTCCCGATTACCCGGAAGAAAGCGAGGTATTTAAGGAGATTGAGAAGATTGAAAACCATGTACTGGTAAATGCCGATAAGCTGGCAAGGGATCTGGGTTCGGTAAAGGTGGCCAATATCGTTATGCTGGGCGCTGCTGTCGATAAGATCGGCTTACAGATCACGGCCCTTGAACAGGCTCTTGGGATTTTGTTTGGCAGGAAGGGGGAAGAAATGGTTAATAAGAACATTGAAGCCCTGCGGGCCGGCAGAAAGGCTGCAATGGGAGACTAAACCCAAAAGCGTATGTTTACCGAAAAGGATCTTGAACAGATCGGGGAAAAGGGCATCCACATAGATGAGCTTCACAGGCAGATAGACCATTTTATCAAGGGCTTCCCTTTTGCAGATATCCTTGCACCTGCAAGCCCGGGAAAGGGGCTCATCTGCCTTAACGACAGCGAGGAAGAGCATTACAGGGCGCTTTATCTTCAGCATGCAGATGAACTTAAAATCTGTCGTTTCATTCCGGCTTCGGGTGCTGCCTCACGCATGTTCAAGGCGTTGTTCGCTGCACTTGATGCGCTCAGGCCTCTTGACGCTGTCGCACAGGAGGACTGGTTGAATACCCATCCGGAGATGGCCAATTTCTTCAATCACCTCGGGGACTATCCTTTTTATGAAGACCTCGGGCTGAAGGAGAATGCCTTGCCCTCGGAATGCCTGGCTGCCATCCTCGGACCTGAGGGAATCAATTATGGAGCCCTGCCCAAAGGCCTGCTGAAATTTCATGCCTACAGTCCTGAGGACAGGCGTACGGCATTTGAAGAGCATCTGCGTGAGGCTGTGGCCTATTGTGCCGACCAGGAAGGCAGGGTGTACATGCATCTAACAGTTTCACCGGCTCACAAGCCTGCCTTTGAAGCAGAGGCACAGCGGGTGCTTCCTGCCATTGAGGCCGAAACGGGCAAGCGTTTTCAGCTGTCCTGGTCCTATCAGCTTCCGGAGACAGATACCCTGGCAGTGGATAGTGAAAACAGGCCCTTTCGTACTGCCGATGGATCGCTCTTATTCAGACCGGGCGGACATGGTGCGCTTATTCAGAATCTGGCTGCCCTGGATGCAGACCTGGTCTTCATCAGTAATATAGATAATGTTTGTCCGGAAAGAAAACGGGACGAACGCATCGCCTACAAGCAGGTGCTGGGTGGAGTACTGCTCGAGATCAGGTCCAGGCTGTTTGCTTTCCTTAGGCTGCTCACAGATGGCAGGCCCGCACAAAGCGATCTGGATGCCATGCTTGCCTTTTTGCAGGATCATCTGGGCATCCCTGTACCGGAAATGATCGGAGAGGAGACTCTGGGTGACTGGCTTCTTCGGACCATGAACCGGCCCATTCGGGTCTGTGGCATGGTGAGGAATGAGGGGGAACCCGGGGGAGGTCCCTTCTATGTGCGCAATGCCTCGGGCGAGTCCAGCCTGCAGATTGTGGAGGGATCGCAGATCGACATGGACGATCCGGAAAAGCTTGCCATTCTGAAAGCATCGACGCATTTTAATCCGGTCGATCTGGTCTGTGGCCTCCGCGATTTCAGGGGGAAGAAATTCGAATTGAAGGACTACATTGACCCAAACACCGGCTTTATCGCCGAAAAAACCTTTGAAGGCCGCTTCCTTAAGGCCCTTGAACTGCCAGGGCTCTGGAATGGAGCTATGGCCGACTGGCTCACGCTTTTCGTAGAGGTACCCATTGGCACCTTTTCGCCGGTGAAGACGGTTTTTGACCTCATCCGGTCCGAGCACCAAACCTTAGTCTGATTCTCCGGCCGTCAAGAAGCATTACCCAGGAGTACTATTCTCTGAGTGGAAGGGAATGCTTTCACATTATATGATCAGGTAATTTGTACTTATGGTACAGAATCCTTACATTACTA
>PDRI01000143.1 GCA_002748055.1 Bacteroidota bacterium
AGAAGCTGGCCTTCAGGCTAAGGTCCAGGCTGCGGATCTGGTGCGTGAGTGCGCCTACCGAGATGTAGTCTACGCCACATTCGGCATAAGCCCGGATGCTGTTGAGATCGATGCTGCCGGAGGATTCCGTTTCAATCCGCCCGTCAATCCGCTCCACCGCCTGGCGGGTCTGCTCAAGGCTGAAATTATCCAGCATGATACGGTCGACACCACCATGATGGAGCACCACGCCGACATCCTCGACAGAGCGGGTCTCCACCTCAATCTTCAAGGCCAGATTCTTTTCTGCCAGATAAGCCCTGGCCCTGTCGATGGCCTTTTCAATGCCACCGGCAAAATCGATGTGATTGTCCTTAATCATGATCATGTCGTAAAGGCCAAAGCGATGATTGTCCCCGCCGCCCAGTTTTACCGCCTCCTTTTCCAGGAACCGAAGCCCGGGGGTGGTTTTCCGGGTATCCAGAATCCGCGCACCCGTCCCTTCGATACGCTCTGCGTACTGCCGGGTGGTGGTAGCAATGCCGCTCATGCGCTGCATGAGGTTCAGCACAAGCCTTTCGCACTGGAGGAGGGAACGCACACTTCCGTGCACCCTGAAGGCCACATCTCCGGGCCGAATGGCTGCCCCGTCTTCCAGAAAGCACTCTTGGGAAAGCCCTGGATCGAAGCGTCGAAAAATCGCCTTTGCGACCCTCATCCCTGCCAGGATGCCCTTCGCCTTTACCAGCAGTTGCGCCGAACCTTCAGCTTCTGCCGGGATGGTACTCAGGCTGCTGTGATCCCCCTCCCCGATGTCTTCAGCAAACCAGCGGTCGATCTGTGAGGCTAACTCATGGTTCGAGTTCATAGAGGGATGCCTTTTCGATGGTCAGGTAGTAAATGAGTTTTTGCTTTTCCCTGTCGAGGAAAAAGATATTTACCCTGTAGGTGTTGTTCTCGGTTTTCAGTGTGCCAATGGCATATTTGGAGTTTTCTTTGAGGCCCTCGAAAGAAACCTGAAAGGCCAGGGGCGGGTTGCTTTTAAAAAAGCTGTCGAGAATGCGGGTGGCCTGGGCCTTGCTGACATGATGATCTGTCCCGGTGATGGTCATTTCGAGACTTTCGTGAAAAAATGCCGACAACGCTTTGGCATCGCCCTTCCCAAAAGCATCGCCCATACCATCCGGGATGATTTGAGCACCGGCCTGCAATTGACAGAGGCCGGCCAGAAGAAAAATACTTAAAACCCTGTACATGACTTGTCCAAAATATGGATTATGTTTGTATGGCACCACAACAATCAGACCAGTTCTGACGCGGATTGCAAGATACAAAAAACCTTAGAGACGATTCTATGCGTATCACGCTCATCCAGCATGGCAAAACCCGGGATGCATTTATTCAGGAAGGTGTGGCCCTTTTTCGCAAACGGGTCGAGCGCTATGTGCCTTATAAAGAGGAAACCCTGCCCGATTTGAAAAACAGCCGGAACATGGGCATGCAGGAGGTGAAAGAGAAGGAGGCAGATCAGCTCCTGAAGCGCATCAAAGGCGCGGATTACCTGGTGCTGCTCGACGAGCAGGGAAAGGAATTCGACTCCATTGCTTTTGCCCGGCACCTGAACCAGCTCGAGGGCCGGGTATCGAATCTGGTGTTTGTGATTGGCGGGCCTTATGGCTTCTGCGACCGGGTCTATGCGCGGGCCAATGAAAAAATAGCCCTTTCCAGGCTTACCTTTTCGCATCAATTGGTACGGGTTTTGTTTATGGAACAGCTGTACAGGGCCTTTACCATCCTGAAAGGGGAGCCTTACCACCATTCCTGAGAACCGAATGGAGTCTGAGAAACACAACGGACAAGCCCTTAGGCCAAAGGGACAGCTCCTGCCTCTGGCGGGTGCTCTGTTCTTCCTTTTGCTGGCCCTGGTGAGCGGAGGGCTCAGCCAGGCTGGGGAACAGGCCCTGAAACGGAGTACCGGGTTCCAGCAAATTCTCCGTCAAAAGGAGGAGAAGGCAAAGGAGGTCCTGAGGCAATTGGAAGCCGACTTTGCCGGACGGGAAGCCCTTGAGGTCCTGAACCGGCAGGCTGCGCTATTTCAACGGCTGGCCGAAAAACAGGGCATCTATTTTTTTTACTACCAGGATGGAGGCCTCAAATACTGGTCCGACCACAGCATACCGGTTCAGGCACGTTGGGGCTCCCGTATGGGAAGGCCTTATATGCCCATGCGAAACCGCGACTATGTATCTGTTGTGCAACAGACAGAAGTGGGTACCCTGCTCGCTCTGATTGAATTACGCAGCCACTATCCCTTCCAGAATAAGTTTCTGAAAAATCACTGGCAAAGAGACTTCAGGCTTGGCAAGGGGGTTGAAATTGAGTTTCTGGAAGAACAGGGATCCTTCCCGGTTTTGAACAGCGAAGGCGTTTATCTTTTTTCGCTTCGCTTTCCTCGTGGGGGCACACAGCGTGGCGATCTTCTCTTGCTCTCAATACTGAGTTACCTGCTGGCCCTGCTCTTTGCGCTTGTTCTTTTGCGGCGACTCCTGAAGAAATGCCGGCCCCGTCTGCGTCTACTCCTGATGGTGCTGGTCAGCCTGATCGTGGTTTTACTGCTTTGGGCCCTGCAGAAGATGGGCTTTCCCGAGCTCTTTTCGGGCCTGCGTATTTGTCGCCCCGAACTCTATGCCAGCCGCCTTTTTTCTTCCCTTGGGGCGCTGGGCATCTTCAGCGGGGCCTGCCTCTTTCTGGCCCTGCTCTGGTACCGCTTCGGGCTTCCGCTGCTGCCCGATCATAAGAAACTGAAATGGATCGTGGCCATCTTCCTCATTGTGGCGTCCAGCGTTTTATTGCTCTTTGTCGAGGGGCTTATCCGTGCCCTGGTGCTGGATTCAACCATCTCTTTTGAGGCCCATCGGGTCACGACCTTCAGCCTCTATACTTTGATCGGGTTATTGATTATTTCGACCTGGTTTTTTCTGCTGGGCCTGCTTAGCGATGCCGCACTGATACTCTTGCCCGAAAGGCGATGGAGGGCTTTGATTCTGCCTTTTCTGGTGGTTTCTGTTGTGATGGGACTTGCGGCCTTTCTGCCGCTGAAGAATGCTTCATGGCTGGCCTGGCTCATGATGCTGATGTTTCTGGGCGGCATTTACTACCTCCGTGATCTGCCCGATACCCGCATCCCCTTTTCCCGCTATGTCTTCCTGCTCGTCTGCGTATCGGTTTTTATGACTTTGCGCATTCTCGACAGCAACCATACCAACACCGAACGCAAGCGCATGGTGGCTCTGGTGAAGCTTTCATCGGAGCATGACCCGGTGGCCGAGATGCTTTTTAGTGAGATGACTATGGCGGTGCGGAACGATTCCATTCTCTCGCGGCTCATCGATGAAGAGCACATCCCGATCGAGCGTATCAATCAGGTGGTGGAGCGACTGCGGCGCAGCTATTTTTCGGGTTACTGGACCAAGTACGATCTGCAGGTGACCGTCTGCAGGCCCGACGACCAGCTTTATCTCGAGCCGCCCGGGGATGAGTATCTGCATTGCTACAGTTTTTTCGACGAGATGATCTACAGCGAGGGCATACAGATTGCCGGCAGTGATTTCTATTTTCTGGATAACCAGAACGGCCGGATTTCTTACCTGGCCAGTATTCCGTTTTACGGGACCTGTGGAGAGCACCGCATCTATGTTGAGCTTGATTCCCGGATTTTTTCCGAGGAGTTGGGATATCCCGAACTGCTGCTCGATAATCCGGGGCAGATCGAGACAGCAAAGGGTTTTTGCTATGCCAAGTACAACCACGGCGATTTGCTTACCCGAAATGGAACCTTTCCTTACAGGCGTTCTTCGGCCTTCTACACCGGGGGCGAGAAAATCTTCGAGGCGCTGCAGGAAGGGGGGTACGAACACAGCATCTACAATGTGGATGAACAGAATACCCTTATTGTGGGCAGTCCGGTCGTTACCCAGGTCGATAAGCTGATTTCCTTTTCGTACATTTTCGCGCTGAACTTCCTCTTTATGTCATTGGTCTACCTTTTCATCAATGCAGGCCTGTTCCGGCGGGGGTTCAGCCGGAGTTTCAAGACGCGAATTCAGTATTCCATGGTGGGCATGCTCTTCCTTACCTTTGCCATGATTTGCGGGGGGACGGTCTATTTCATTATTAAACAGAACCGGGCCAAGGATTTTGATAACCTGCGCAACACCATGCGTTCGGTTTACATTGAGCTTTTGCATAAACTCGAATACGAGGAAGACCTGGGGAACTGGTCCTCGGAGAGCTACTACAATCTGGATGAGCTCTTGCGCAAGTTTTCCAATGTCTTTTACACCGACATCAACCTCTACGACAAGGGGGGGCGTTTGCTGGCTACCTCTCGTTCCGAGGTTTTCGAACGTCAGTTGCTGAGCCGCCGGATGAACCGTGTGGTTTACGACAATCTGAGCAAGGACGGGGCCTCGGAGTTTATTCATAGCGAAAGGATTGGCGAGCTGAAATACATCTCGGCCTATATGCCTTTGATGAACAGCGACAACCATTTCCTGGCCTACCTCAACCTGCCCTATTTTACCCAGTCCGATGCCCTCACCCAGAACATTACGAACCTGGTGATGGCCATCATCAACATCTACCTGATTCTCTTTCTCGTGATTTTGCTGGTCAGTGTATTTCTGGCCGATCGCATTACCCAGCCCCTCAGGCTGATTCAGCAGAAAATTGCCCGGGTGAGTCTGAGTGCGAAAAACGAGCCCATCCGTTACGACAGACGCGACGAGATCAGGGGCCTGGTGGAGGAATACAATTTCATGGTGGCCGAGCTTGAGCGGAGTGCAGGGCTGCTGGCCCGCTCGGAGCGGGAGTCGGCCTGGCGGGAGATGGCCAGGCAGATCGCCCATGAGATTAAGAACCCGCTCACACCGATGAAGCTCAATATTCAGCATTTGCAGCGAACCCTGAAGGATGGCACGCCCGAACCGGGCATGGTCGACCGCATGGCGGCTACCCTGATCGAGCAAATCGATTCCCTCTCGGCCATCGCCAATGAGTTTTCAGATTTTGCCCAGATGCCACCGGCCCGAAACCAGCGCATCGATGTAGTGGCCAAACTCCGGAACCTGGTTCAGCTTTTTGGGAGCAGCGACCGCATGCGCATCAGCCTCGATCTTGGGGGCTGTGAGGAAGTCTTTGTTTTTGCCGATAAGGAGCAGCTGATGAGGGTGTTTATTAACCTGGTTAAGAACGGGATGCAGGCCATTCCCGAGGGGCGGGACGGAGACATACACATACAGCTTCTGCGCTCCGATGAGCAGCACCTGCAGCTCCGCTTTACAGACAATGGCAAGGGCATCCCCGAGGAAATCCGCGACAAACTTTTTCAGCCCAACTTTACCACCAAATCGAGGGGCATGGGCATGGGGCTGGCCATCAGTCACAGCATCATAGGCTCATTCGGAGGCAAGATTTGGTATGAAACACAGTTAGACCGCGGCACCACTTTCTTTATAGAGCTTCCTGTATTGGTTGAGAAAAGCGGGGCTCAATCGTGATAATTATTACTAACTTGGGCCTCTAAGACTAAACCTGCCGCTTTTTGGCCACTCTGAAACGCATAGGATTACTTCTGGCACTGCTTTTATCGGGGCTTTTGGCTCAGGCGCAGACTGCCCGCCTCTCCGGTGTGGTTAACCACTATGTTTCCATCGATTCGATCTATACCCGCTTCGATAACAATGATGACTCCCTCATTGTTGAGTCGGTGAACGGTTTTTCGGTGGGCGATACCGTTATGGTTTATGTGGTAAAGGGGGCAAAGTACAATCCAAGTGACGCCGATGATGAAAACGTGGGGATTCCACAACTGCCCGATCCCGGTTTCGTTGTCGGGCGCTACGCCTTTCTGATTATCAAGGAGATTGAAGCAAGCCGCAGGCTGATTGTCCTGAATGCAGCCATGACCGATTTAACGACCTTTGAGGAGGGTGATGTGGCGCAGCTCATCAGGGTGCCTTCTTACCGGCATGCACTTGTCGAGACAGGGGGGGTGACAGCCCCTGGCTGGAACGGTTCTACCGGTGGAGTGGTAGCGCTATTTGTGCAACGCAGCCTGACCCTAAACGGTGATATTGATGTAAGCGGTAAGGGCTTTCGCGGTGCTGTAAGCAGCAATGGCTATCCGGGCGATTGCTCCAGCGTAAATCCCGGTTTATACGACAGCCTCTACTACCATAAGAGCAGCGTTCTCGCAGGTCGGAAGGGTGAGGGTATTACCGAAAGCACCTGGGTTTACACCCGCGGCCGGGCACGGAACGTAAACGGTGGCGGCGGTGGCAATGGCCTGTTTTCCGGTGGGGGTGGCGGTGGAAACTATTCTTTTGGCGGAGCCGGGGGCTATGAATCCGCTACTTGTGACCTTGTAGGAACACCTTCGGGAATAGGGGGGTATAACCTTTACGATCAGTATTTCTACGTACCGAATAATTCACAGAAGAAGAACCGGCTTGCCTTTGGTGGTGGTGGCGGTAGTAGTGTTTCAACAGGCTCCGGGGTTTCCTCCCCGGGAGGCGATGGGGGCGGATTGATTGTTATTGTTGCCGACAGCATCATCGGGAACGGGAACTATCTGCGTGCCGATGGAGAAAGTGTTAGCGGAAATGCCACCGGTGGCGGTGGTGGCGGCGGCGGTGGCGGCGGCATCGTACTCGATGTCAATGGCTACGGAAATAGCCTTAACCTTTCTGCGGTAGGTGGAAATGGGGGGAGTACGACCGGAACGGAGGATAAGGGGCCCGGTGGCGGTGGCGGTGGCGGCTTTTACTGGCTGAGTGCCGGGGACTGCCCTATGGAGGTAAGTGCCGACGTCATTCGTCGGGGTCTTGCCGGAAAAAGCCTGGCCAACGGGGTAAATTTTGGAGCTACAAATGGCGGGCGTGCTGCCTGTGTTTATGATTTGGCGGTTCCCATTCTCGGTTTCATGTTCAATTCTATTCCCGATGGTACAACGGTTTGTTCAGATATCATCCCCGATCCGCTTGTGGGTTCCGTTCCCAAGGGTGGGACGGGTGTTCCGAGCTATCAGTGGATCGACAGTACTGTCAGTCACACCTGGCAACCGGTCACTGTTGGAAATCCGAATGCCAAAGATCTGGTTTTTAACAAGCCGCTGAGCGAAACCACCCACTTCAAACGCATTGTTAGCAGAGCTTTGCTTGATCCCGATACCAGCTTTTTTACGACCTACACCGTGCAGCCCGCAATTACCGGCAATACCATTTCGGCCTCCGATACCGTCTGTAAGGGGAATGCCCCTGAGGCCTTTGTTGGCACGGGCACCCTGGCCGGGGGAGACGGCATATACAGCTATCGCTGGCAAAAGGATACGGGTCTGGGCTATGGCGATGCAGAGGGGAGTATCCTTGCTTCGACCTATACGGCACCGGGCCTCACCGAGGATACCTATTTTGCAAGGGTTGTCCGTTCGGGGGTTTGTACAGACACCTCTTCTGCTGTTTTCGTTAAGGTCTGGGACCAGATCAGTAACAATACCATCCTTCGGGCCTTTGATACGATTTGCCAGGGCGTTCAGCCGGGGCTTTTACCGGGGGAGGTACATCTGGGTGGCGATCAGGATGATTTCCGCTTCCGTTGGGATTCAGCGACCAGCAGTGCAGGGCCCTGGTATCCGGTGGGTGCGGCTACCCGCGACTACGCACCCGGCCCCGTGGTGCAAACAAGTTATTTTCGCCGGGTGATCTATTCAGGCAGCGATGATGCCTGTGTCAGTGTCAGTGATTTTATCAGGCTGAACATGCTGTCAGCCATTACCGGGAATACCATTTCGGCCTCCCAGGTGGTCTGTGAGAACAGCCCTGTTGCCCCGCTGAGCGGGTCCGGCCCGGGAGGTGGCAATGGGAGTTTCAATTATATCTGGCAGGACAGTACAGCCTCGGGCAACTGGCAGACAGCTCCCGGTGACCCGAATCAACCGGACTATAGCTTCCCTTCCGGAGGGCTGTCAGAAACCACATGGTACCGTCGGGTAGCCCGCTCTGGTGGCCCTGACGGTGATGTTTGCATTCAGCCCTCCGAAGCCCTGATCATTGATGTGATTCCGCTTATTAAGTCGAACACCCTGAGCAAGGCCGACGCAACGAAATGCCAGTTCGAGGAGGTGGGCATCATCGAAGGCTCGACCCCGACCGATGGCAGTGGGACTTATGCTTACCGATGGGAGGAATCGACCGGAAGCGGGGGGCCAGGTACCTGGAATCCCGCACCTGGCATCAATGATCGGGAGGACTACAGCGGCCCCGAAGCTGCCTCGGCCCTGGATCGCTTTTACCGACGCATTGTGGAAAGTGGCCCCGAAGGGATGTGTAAGGATACCACAGATGTACTCCAAATTGTCGTGCATACGGCCATCACGAACAATGCGATCGACACTGTGGATGCCGCCTGCTTTGGCCATACCAAGTTGCTGAAGGGGCTGAGTACGCCTGTTGGGGAAGGTGGACTTCTCCCTGGCTTTACCTGGCAAATCCGCAACAATGGAAATGGAAGCTGGAACGATCTGGCTGCTTCCAATACAGAGGAGTATGAGGCGGGGCCCTTTAACGATTACGGCGAATACTATTTCAGACGCATTGCTCACATCGGTGTTTGCGACGATGTGTCGGCCGATTCCATGCGTATCAGGGTGATGCAGGTCCCCGGAGCCTCGCTGACGGATTCAAGTTACCACGCCTGTGAGCAGGACACCAAGTTCTACATCAAACTCGATATCGACGAGGCTCATCCCTATCTGACTCCATGGGTACTTACCCTGAAGAACGGCAGAGACACCAACATCGGGCCCTTCAGCCTCGAGGCGAGCGACTCGGTAGAAGTGAGCCTGGCAACCACCCTCGACACGGAGATTCTGAACTATCAGATTGAGTCGCTCAGCTATGGCTCGACAGGGCTTCTCGATTTTAATTGTGTTGCACCTGCCGGACGCATGACCGGCAGCAAAACCATCGAAGTATTTAGGAGTCCTGAACCTCAGATTATGGTGGATGCCGTGGCTCGCGACAGCTTTAAGGTCTGTGATACCATTGTGGCCCTGAGGGTGGAAGCCGACAATGGACTGGGGAGCTGGTTGAGTGAACCAGGCGGTCAGGTCGTCTTCAGTCCATCCGACTCCGACGAGGACATTCGCGCGTTTATTCCCGATCAGCATGAAGCTTACGGGAAATACCTCCTGACTTTCAAAAGTGAAGCGGGTGGTTGCTACGGGATAGACAGTATTGAGATCCATTACTTTGAGCAGCCCGAACCGGCTTATGCGGGAACCGACACCTCCATCTTTTTGAAAAACAAGATTTACCTGAAGGCCGATTCAGCTACGGCAGGCATGGGTACATGGGCACTTGTCGAGGGGCAGGGCAGCATTGAAGAACCCCACAACCCCAATACGCTTGCCTATGATCTGGGCCTTGGGCAGGAAAACACCTTCCGATGGACGGTGACCAACGGGGAGGATGAGGGGACCTGCACAAGTTCGTCCGATGTGATGATCGTAATCCGAAATGAGGTTCAACGCTACGGGGGATTTTCACCCGGAGGTGGCGACAATATCAATGAGTACTACATTATGCAGGGGCTGAAGTATGCCGATAGCTACCGCTTTACGGTTTTCAATGCCATTGGCGGAACAGTTTACGATGTAAGCAAGGAAGATCTTCAGGACCTGGAGGTTGACCCCGCGATGATCATGAATGGCCTGAAACGGGACGAAACCGTCGTCTGGGACGGAAGGAGTGGGGAGCCTTCGAAGGCGAATCGCTCCCTGGTCCCGTCTGGAACCTATTACTATGTCTTGCAATACCAGAAGGAGGAGAGCAGGAAAACCAATGAATATGAATTTACCGGAACCATTGTAGTGGTGCGTGAATAAGTGATGAAAAGACCCTGGCTCATAGGATTGTTTCTGGCAGTGGCCGCTCTTATGCAGGCCCAGACCTCCCTTGTGCCTTCTGTGAGCAATTTTCACCTGACCTGGACGACCTTTAATCCGGCCTTTTCAGGCTATCGGGATGTGATCAGCGTAAGTTCGCTCTACCGTTCACCGCTCTACGGCCGGAAACTGGGTCCGACCGATATGCAGCTCAATATGCATACCCCGGTGGGGAATTCCAAAGTGGCCCTCGGAGGCATGGTTGCATACAACCACAACGATCCCCAGGGACTGGTTTCAGTGATGTCGACCTATGCCTATCGCATTTATCTGGGAAGTGGCCGGCTTGCATTTGGCCTGTCTGCCGGCATGTACGGGTATAACAGCAATATGTCTGCTGTTCAGGTCAGGGATCCCGGCGACCCGGCCTTTTCTGCGGGTGATTACCAGCGCTGGTTCCCGAATTTCGGAACCGGGCTCCTCTATTACAACGACAAGTTTTTCGCCGGGATTTCGGTTCCCGAACTCATGTCCATTCCTCTCGAAGGTGAATCACTGGGGAAACTCAGGGTGCAGGAGTGGCGTGTCCTCTTTACCGGATCGTATTTGTTCGATTTCAGCGAAGCTTTTCGTCTGAAGCCCACGATTCTGATCGATTACAGCAGAGCCGGTACAACCTTTAAAGGGAGTCTGAATGCGGGCCTGTTCAATTCCAGGGTATTTGTAGGCGGAGCCTACCACCATCCCAACTTTGGCATTGCCCTGCTCAATTTTCAGGTGAATCCGAAATGGATGATTGGCTATGCATACAGCTTTAACCTTGGCGAGATTAGCCGTCAGCTTGGCGGAGGCAGCCACGAGCTGGTGATGCGATGGGAGCTTAAACCGACCATCAAGACCATTGTCGACGACCCCTTTTATTTCTAGTCATGAAACGTCTACTGTCTTCCACAGCCATCCTGCTTTTTGCCCTGCTTCTGTTGCAGGGTCAGGACTACTATAAGCTGAGGAAGCACACGCGTATTTCCTCTACCATGAACGAGGCTGCAGCCGTTCCCCTCGGGGATGAGATTGTTTATATCACCGAGTCGAGCAGTGTTGGCATCAGCAGTCCCCGCGACCGGGAAGGCAGGCGTCTCTTTACCATTTTTCGTTACAAGGAAGGTGGCGGGAAGCGTCCCTTTGTCGATGAAATCGTTTCACAGGCCCATGAAGGCCCGGTTTCTTTTTCTGGTGACGGACAGACCATGGTCTTTTCGCAACAGCGTCCCTCTGCGGGGAATCGCGGCATTGATCCGCTCGGACTCTACTTTGCTGAGCGCTCGGGAGAGCATTGGACCAATATCAGGGCATATGAGCACAACGATGACCGGGCCTGGTATTTTTCGCCAGCGCTTTCTGCCGATGGTCAAACCCTGTTTTTTGCAGCCAACCTGCCCGATACGATTGGGGGCTTCGATATCTATGTGTCCAGGTTTGAAAAGGGGCATTGGACCAAACCCGAGAATCTGGGGCCTGCTGTGAACACGAAGGGACAGGAGCTCTACCCATGTGTGCACAGCAGTGGCCGCCTCTATTTCTCAACGAACGGGAGGGGCAACAGGCGGGATGGCTTCGATCTGTATGAAACGGCCGAGGTTGAAGGGGTCTGGAGCCGGCCATCGCGTCTGGCAGCCCCTTTTAACAGCAGGCGGAACGACTATCACGTTTATTTTATGCCCGATTTTAAAAGTGGCTATCTGACCAGTGACCGGGCTGGCGGATCCAAGGATATCTTTAGTTTCGGGACGGATATTCCTTCCTTTGATTCGCCCAAACCGATCAAGAAGACCTATTACAAGTACCGCATTTCCGACCGGAAACTCGATACGGTCAATACCGAACTCTTCCGTTACTCCTGGGTCATTAACGATACCCTGGAGGTTCCGGGGCATGAGATTGTTTACCGTTTCCCGAAACCGGGGACCTATCATTTGAAGCTGAATGTGTTCGATATCCAGCTCGACACCCTGCTCGAACCCCTCACCTTCAAGACCCTGACCATTCGGTTGAACGAGCAGGCTGTGATCACTTGTCCGGATACGGTCAGGGTAGGCCAGGAGGTCGCCTTTTCAGCCCGGGAGACCCACCTGCCCGGTTTTAACATTGGGCGCTATCTCTGGGAATTTGGGGACGGCTATTTTGGTGAGGGGATGGATGTCAGCCACCGCTTTCTTTATCCGGGTAGCTTCAGGGTGATTCTCGGGGTGCAGGAGCGACAGGTCAACCGCCGACAGGAGCTTCAGACCCGCGAAAATTTCAGGGAGATTGTGGTCTTGCCTTCCTCAGAATAAGAAACGGCCTTCGGTTTAGCAGAACCCTTCCCCGAGAACTTGCTTTTTTTTTTGCACGGAATTTGTATACTTTTGGACCGTACTGAAAACGGATGTTTATGAAGCGCTTAATACATAGCCTTTTACTTGTTTTTATCGCGATCGGCGGACTGGCTCAACCGGTGCCAAATGTGGATGAGAACATACCCTATTTGATGACTTTCAGTCCACAAGCAGAGGTCTCCTGGGGTGATGATGATTTTTCCCAGGCCTTTTTCTTCATGATTCCGGAAGGCTATGAAGATCCCTTTTTCATCCGTGTCTTCGATCCGGATACCGGAGGCGAGGTGGATGAGGTAGCCGGCACCTTTAATTCCAGGCAGATCTATGAGGTCTATGGTGGTGAAGGTGTCTGGTCCGAGCCCGATGCCCAGGAGACCTCTCCCAAAGGCGCTTACAAGAGTGGAACCCTGCTGGCATCGAGAGCCTTTGGGGCCAATCCCCGCTACGACAACAGCTGGTATTCCTTTGGCCCCTTTAACCCGGCCCAGGGAGAGCATGTGCCCCAGCTCGGCGGAAGGATTTTCAAGGTTATCTGTGAAGGCCTGACGGGAGACGACGGGAATATGTATCGTTATTACCTAAGTACCGAAGCCGATGAAAACAGGCCCATTGAGGAGGGCAATGCCTTTGCCTATGAGTACTCCTTCCGCATGCACAACGATTACGAGGAAGTGTCGCACATCTATCCCTATGTGGAAGAGGGGACCATTTCTGTAAAGATCAGCAATTTTGACTGGGATAAAGACGGAAAGATTATGGTGATCTCAGTGGCCAGACAGGGTGCAGACATTCCTGTTTCCAATGAGGCCGACTGGGTAGAGCACGATTTAATTATGAGCGAGGATGAGATCAAAACTTCCCTTGACTTCCGCTTTGTAAAGTCCCGCCCCCTGGTCAGGAACAACAACGTGGTTGTAAATGTGCGCAACCAACATGATAAAACGCTTCCGTTTTATACCGTTCCAATCGGGGGTGTGCCCAGATACAAAGGAGAGGTTGAATTTGAGGCCATTGAGTAATATGTAGAAGGGGACGCTATCGAGACCATATTTTCATTATTTTCGCCGAAAGTAAAGAAGCAAAGCCTGAGAGAATGATGTGCAAACCTGTATTGAGGTTCCTCCTGTTTTTTTTTCTAGTACCATTTACAGCAAACGGACAGAGTTACCGGTTTTTTGGCTATGGTGTATACGACGGCTTGTGCGATAAGTTTTCGTACAGCCTGAATCAGGACGGGAACGGCTTTTTATGGGTGTCCACCTCCCAGGGGCTGTGCCGCTTCGATGGAAAGAGCTTCGATCAGCACTACGAAGGAGACTCACTGCCTAATAGTATAGCACATGTAAGCTACAGGGATTCCCGGGGGCGTCTGTGGTTTGGGTATGAAAATGGCTTGCTGAGCGTACTGGTGAACGGGCGTTTCCGTCTGATTGATCCAAGCGATGATTTTCAGTCCAGGGTCATGGATATCAAAGAGAACGAGGACGGCCAGATCCTGGTCCTTTGTCAGCAAAGCGGCCTGATGCGGATCGACGAGGATATGCAAATAAGTTACATGGGCGATCCTGCCGATCCCGAGAGTGCCTTCGCCGGAAAGTTCCTGAACACCTTTTTTATTTTACCCGACGGGCATCTGTTTGTGGGGACCAGCGATGGTTTGAGTCTCTACCGTTACGATCCCGAACTGGATAGTTACATAGAGACCGGAACCATTGATGAACTGGCCTACCTGCCTGTCCAGGTGGTGGTGGCCACACCGCACAGGAATGTTTATTGGGTGGGAACCGACGATGAGGGGCTTTTTAGGCTTGAAGGGCAGGGCTTTAGTCCTCAGGATTTTCAGGTGCAGAAAATCGGCGAGGGAAAGGGGCTTGATTATGCCCGTGTAAATTCCATCGTATTTAACGGGCCACGTCGTGTCTGGATTTCAGACTGGGGCACCGGTGTACACCGTTTCGAGGTGGATGAAAATGGCCGGCTCGGCGACGGAATTCTTTTTGGAGAGGGTTCCGGCATGCCCAATACCTATATCCATAAGGTTTTTATCGATGAAGAAGGCAACCAGTGGTTTTGTTCCGAGGGCGAAGGAATTGCCGTGCTGAGGGACCAGGCCTTTACCTTTTTGGACTTGTGGGAAACAGACGATTATGGCGATGTGACCGCCCTGCATCTGGAGGACGACGAGCATTGGTATGGCGGAAGGGGTCTGGTCGCCGTGATGAAGCCTGGTGAGCTTGATTCCAAGGTGATCTTCGACAAAAGCAAGGGGGTTCCCGACGATAGGGTAAGCGCCCTTTACATGACGGAAGACGGCGATTTGTATATTGGTACGGAGCGGAGTGGTCTGCATGTACTCCGTGCCGGCAGTAAGAGGGTTAGGCCGGCAGTGGTATCGGGCAACTCGCTTGAAAACATTGTAAATGCCATCGATGGCTATGCCAACATGCTATATGTTGCAACGAACAACGGCGTCTATGCCCTGGATCTGGTGAGCGGGAAGCGGACCGTCTATTCCACGGTCAATGGCTTGCCGCACAACAAGGTCAATGATGTTTTGGTGGATAGCCAGGGGCGTGTTTGGGTGGCTACCGTGACCAGTGGTATTATGACCATCGATGCGACCGAGAAGTGGGTGATTGATGGGAAACCCAGGTATGAGTTTATGAGCCTTTTAGAGGACAAGGAGGG
>PDRI01000144.1 GCA_002748055.1 Bacteroidota bacterium
CCAGTGCCAGTGCCAGTTATAGTGAACCAGGTTGTCTTTGAAGGGCCTCCTGGGAGCGGGTCCCTGCCAGAGATCCCAGTCCAGCCATTCGGGCACGGCAGTTTCCAGGCCTGTGCCAATGGGGCCGCGGTTGTTGGCATACCAGCCTTTTCCGAAATAGGCCCGGCCAATAGCCCCCTCTTTCAGTTCCTTCATGCCCTGGATCACCACCGGGAAGGAGCGACGCTGGTTCCCCATTTGAACGGCTTTCTTATACCTGGATGCCGCCTCGATCAGGATTTCTCCTTCGTGGGGATTATGGCTGCAGGGTTTTTCCAGATAGACATGTTTGCCCGCCTGCATGGCCAGCAAGGCAGCAGGGGCATGCCAATGGTCGGGCATGGCAATAACCACGGCGTCGATCTTCCTATCCTCGAGCGATTTCCTGAAGTCTCTGAATCCCCTGGTTTTGGTCTCCTGGAGTTCTTTCAGGTCCTCCTGGCATCTGCTCGTGGCCCGGCTGTCCACATCACAGATGTGAAGTAGCTCGCAGCTTTTTTGCTGTGCGAAGCTTTTGGCCAGGGCATTGCCCCTTGAGTTCACACCGATGACCGATACGCCGATTTTCTCATTTGCCCCCATGATGCGGCGGTAACTGCCCGCACTGAAGGAAGGTAGTACACCTCCGATGGAAAGGGCTGCCGAGGCAGCTGTTGTCTGCCTGATAAATTTTCTTCGTGAATTTGACTCCATATTCAGTTTAGTTATCGCTATCGTAATCCGACGACCAGGTGTCACAAACCAGGCCTCCGATCTCCCAAAACCCGGCCAATCAATCGGGGTCTTTCCGTTTTTTGCACCAGGGCTTTCTTTTCATTTCGGGGGGAGCTTGTGTTGGCCTGATAAATTTATGAAATATATTTCTAAAACTTTGATTAAGCGTGGGTGATGAGGCGGAGTTTGTTTTGGATGAGTTCACAAGCTGCATCGGTAGCCTTCGGAAATACAATACGCAAATCTATTTCATCGGTGGCCATGAGCCCCGACTTTAGTTTTTTCATGAAGGCATTTTTTATTTCAGTGGCAAGGTTGATTTTGGTGATGCCGTTTCGAATGGCGGCAAGAATGGCCTCGTCGGGCACCCCTGAACTACCATGAAGGACAAGTGGCGTCTCAACCTTTTCCCTGATTCTTCCCAGAAGCTCAATATCCAGTTTTGGTTCTTCCCGGTAAAATCCATGAGCGGTTCCGATAGATACGGCCAGGGCGCTTACACCGGTTTCTTCGGCGAAGCGAAGGGCATCATCGGGCCGGGTAAATCCGCTTTCGACCGATTGTTTCTGATGCAGTTTGGCTATATACCCCAGTTCGGCTTCTACGTTGGCTCCGTATTTCGCGGCCATTTTAACGGCTTCCCGGCTTATCCTGATGTTTTCCTCAAGGGCTTTCTCACTAGCGTCTATCATGACGGAATCGAAGCCTGCATCCAGACAACGCCGGACAAGCTCCAGACTGCCACCATGATCGAGGTGCAGCCAGGCCTCGACTTTCCAGGCCTCTATCGCTGCTCTTGCCATTTTTGCAGCCAATTCCAGACCGATGTAACGGATGGAGCTTTCCGATAGCTGCAGGATGATGGGTACTCCTTCATGGCTGGCTGCCCGGAGGGCAGCCTGCAGCGTTTCCAGGTTGTAGAAGTTGGCAGCCAGGATGGCCTTTCGTTCCTCACGGAGTTTTTTCAGTTTGTCTTGCAGTGTCATCTATAGTTCGAAATTGAATTGTTCTTTTGCTGTTTTTCTGATTTTGTCGGTCGAGAGAAAAGCCGCAGTACCTCCCGGGGCCGTTGTGTTTATAGCCCCTGTGAGGGCCGCAAATTCGAGGCATTCTCTGAGCGGTTTGTGCTGGGTGAATTTACAGATAAAGCCTGCGTTGAAGCTGTCACCTGCCCCGATGGCGTCTACCACGGAGCTGTTCAGGAAGGCCGCCTGAGACCACAACTCTTTTCCGTCCCACATCAGGGCACCCTTTGTGCCGTTTTTGACCACCACCACATTGCAGAATGGCTTCAGGGTCTTCAGGCCCTCCCGGATGGATTCCTTTCCGGTAAACTGTTTCAGCTCCATTGCATTGGGGAGAAAAACATCCACATGCGGCAGCAATTCTTCCAGGTTTAGGTCCCACTTTTCATGCGGGTCCCACTGGGGATCGAAGGAGGTGGTCAGTCCCAGTTCTTTCGCCCTTTTGAAGAGTGGGATGATATCGGGTTTCAATGCCTCCTGCAGGAATACGGAGCTCAGGTGCATATGTGCGGCCGCCCCCAGGGCATCGTCTGAAACATCCCCGATACGAAGGTCATTCATGGCACCAGGGTGGGTGACCATGGCCCTGTCGTTGTCATAATTCAGCGCGACAGTCAGTCCTGTCTGGAAAGCCTCCGAGACCATAATGTGGCTTGTATCCACACCTGCAGCCTCAAGTGTTGTGCAGACCTGGGATGCAAACTGGTCCCTGCCCACCTTCCCCAGGTAGCCGACCCTGCTTCCAAGGCGACTCAGGTTGTTCGCGAATATGGCCGAACTGCTGCCAAGGGTGATCGTCATTTCATCGGCCAGAATTTCCGTTCCCATTCTGGGAAATCCTTTTATTGTATTGAGAATGAGGTCGATATTCAATTCTCCGACCACAAGTACATCCATTTCCTTCATTTCTTTGTCTGTCTTACCGGCTTTGTTGAACAAGGGTGTTGACATTGACCAGGCGGAAGGCGTGAAAGTAACGATCCATAGCCTGATCAATGTGTGTGAGCACTATGTCTTCGGCCTTGATGCCATGCAGGGCCATGTTTGCGTAGAGCCTGCTGCGGGCTGCAACGACCTCGGGCTTCGTCCAGATGTAGCGACATCCGGTTTTGATCAGCCACAACTGCCGCCGGGGATCAAGGGCATTGAAATCGCCGTTCGGATCTTCATCCTTGTTCAACCATTTTTTCCATCGACCGGAATCAATTACGGCCTTCCAAAGGCAGGCTTTCATATCGGATGTTTTGGCCAGTTTTCCCTCCTCAAAAAGCAGGGATTCGACTGCCGTGAGCTCCATGAGTCCGTCATATTCCCTTTCGGTGAATTCAGGTCCGATATTCGCGGCACCCATTCCCGAAAGCGGGTAGGCCTCAGGGTTGTCAACGTTGTCGGAGTAGTGCCCTTTGATCTTGCTTCCGTAGGGTTTCACTGCCCTGGTGAGCTCACTGGCCACCTCAGGATCGAAGAGGGTGGTGTGCAGGTCTGTTCCTACCTTCCCGACCACAAAGCAGGGCCAGACATCTTTCAGACCATGGTCTTCCAGGCCGCTCCTGAGCAGTTTCAGAAAGCGGTTAAAGATATTCATATCGGCCAGTCCTCCGTGTACTTCCTCGGTCCCCACTTCATAGGCGATTCGATCCAGTCCTTTTTCCCTGCGGTAGCTTTCACAGTGGACCATGAGTTCGATGGTTCTTTCGGCTACTACCTCAATCCTGATGTTCTCGCCGGGGGAGAGTGTATTGTCCACTGTCGGATCCACATGAATGAGGTCGTATCCGGCATCAAGGGCGCGTTCGAAGCTTTTCTTCACCCCGGCCATGGCCTTCTCATAGCTCCAGTTCCCGGTTCGCTGGATATCCTTCAGCCAGGGGCCGCCGTGGTCGATGGCAACAATCACCGGCCCGGTGTAGTTTATTACTCTGGCCTCTTCGCGTATGGTGTCCACAAATTCTTTCTGCGTGAAGCCGGTGTATCCTCCATCACTATCCACCTGGTTCAGGGTGGCAGCAAATTTGATGGGTGCGTTGCAGCGCTTAGCCGAACGGAGGGAGGATTTCAGCACGGAAAGTGAATTGGGACAGGCGGCAAACAGCGTTCTCTTCACACCTGTTTTTTCTTCCAGGCGATCCAGTTGTCCCAATAAGTAATCGAGGTAGGAAAGGTCTGCCTGTCTGGCTCTGTCTCTTAATTCTTGGTCCATTCGATTATTGATTAGAAGTTTCTTCATCGTAGATCACCACGCCTTCTACCACCCGGGAAATGGCCCCGGTAACGGAAGGGTTGTCGGGCTTGAGCTCCAGTTCAATGGATTTGAACATGCCCAGTATTTGAGCGGGCAATACAGCAGCGATGGACAGAAAGTCTTCATCGATTCCGGTCGGCGAAGTGCTGAAGCAGATCTCGGTGTCCAGTTCAATGTCCGCAACCGGGCTCTCCGAGACCCCGATGAGCCGCATGGGATTCTTTCCCTTCTGCATGTCCCGGACAAAGTCCTTCTCGTAGCGTTGCACAGACTGTTTATTGGAGAAAAGGAACAGGACAATGGTTTGTTCATCAATCACCGCCTTAGGTCCGTGCCTGAAGCCCAGGTATGAATCGCTTTTGCATACGATGTTGCCATCTGTGAGTTCCTGCAGCTTGAGACTCGATTCTGTGGAGGTCCCGAACAATGGCCCTGAGCCCATGAAAACGGCCCTGTTGAAACGGAGCTTGGAAATGTCTTTCAGCAGGCCTGCCTTTTCATGGATCAGTGTTTTGCCGAATCTGCGCAGGTGTTGGACCTGCCTGGCCAGTGCATCATTGTCCTTTTTTATCCTTGCAAAGAGCAGTCCGGTCAGGGTCATACTGGTATAAGAACTGGTCATTGCCAGGCTTTTATCATTCGATTCGGGGGGCAGAACTATCGTGTATTTCGGATTCGGGGATTGGTAGCGGGCAAGCTTACCCTCTTCGTCGCAGGTGATCACCAGGTGGAAGACATTTTTGCACATTTTGTCGACAAGCCTCAGCGCAGCTACACTTTCCGGGCTGTTACCAGAACGGGCGAAGGAAATCACCAGGGTACTCAGGCATTTGTTGAGGTAGTCTCCGGGATGGGTCACCAGATGGGTAGTGGGTATCGAAATGGTGGTAATTCCCGTGTAACGTTGAAAGGTCCCTTCCAGGGAGTACCCGATATAGGCACTCGTACCCGCGCCTGTGAGGATGATCTTATTACACTGTTTCAGTACTTTGTTTCGAAAGCTTTCGATTTCATCTTTTTGATCGATGAATTTCTTGTACGTACAGTCCCAGACCTGCGGTTGATTCCATATTTCACGGGCTGTATGGATTGCGCCCAAACGGGCCATTTCGGCCTCCGTAAGGTCAAAGTATTTCATAGGATTGTATTTTCGATATGCTGAAAGTAAACTTACGAAAAATTTCGATATAAGTAATTGAGCTTGTAAAAACCTTCTGATTCAAGGTGCATACATTGTTTTGTGTGGTTTTACCGCTTCCGTTGCCGAAGCTTATGCTTGTTTCTTCTGTCTGTTTTTTTCAGGTCAGCCACTTCCCAAGGTTCCGGGCAACGAAGTCGTCATCATTGAGTTCGGGATAGGCCTTGTAAATGCGATCGATCTCTTCCATTTGTCCGGCCGACAGCTTTTCTTCAGGATTCAGGGTCCAGTTACCTTCCAGTAGTCCCTGTCGGCGGAGCACCTCATGGAGCCCCACGATACATCCTTTAAAACTATTGGCCGAATCGAAGAATGCGGCATTGCAGTCTGTGATTTGCATGGCCAGGCCAAGTTGTTTCTGAACGTCATTGTCCAGCTCGCCGCTATGGATTTTATCCAGCAACAGAACCGCTGTTCGGGTCCAGACCGACCAGTGTCCCAGCAGTCCGCCGACTATGCGCAGACTTTTCAGCCCGGAGCCCACCCCGATCCTGAATTCGGTGAGCAGATCAACCAGGATGTTGTCATCATTGCCGGTATAGAGGGCTATCTTGTCGGAGCGGCCCGATTCGGCAACGCCCCTGAGTACATCCAGGGTCCGGTAACGGTCGAAGGGCGCTATTTTGATCGCAATCACGCGATCTATGCTGGCAAAGGCCCTCCAGAAGTTGACATCCAGCACCCGGCCTCCCACAGCAGGCTGAAGGTAAAAGCCCACCAGGGGAATGATCTCTGCAACAGTCCTGCAATGTTCCAGCAGGGTTTCATTCGAGGCATCGGGAAATGCAGCCAGACTCAGCAGAGCGGCATGATATCCCTTCGACTTTGCCAGACGGGCCTCGGCGCAGGCCTGGGCTGTCTGGCCGATTACACCTGCAATCCTGATACGCGGCTCTGCTTTTTGCGCTTCGAAGCGGTCAAACTCTTCGCCGGCGATTTCCAGTAAGGGTTCATACAAACCGACTTCGGGAAGCCGGATTTCGAACTGGGTGGTATGTACTGCCACAGCTACCCCGCCTGCACCCGCATCCAGATAATACCTTATCAGGGCTCGTTGTCTTCGTTCATCCAGCTTTCTTTCCTTATTCAGTGCCAGGGGCAAGGCGGGGATAACAACCCCCTTTTGCAGCAGACTCAGGGCCCCTTTTTCCAGGTTTGTAGCTTTCATGTTCAATCCGTGTTGTTTAGTATTTCCCGTCTCTTACCTCATAATGGGTGGGCTTGCCCAGGGTTTCGCCATCCTCACTGAGCCATGCGGCAATCCACTTGATGATCTGCCCGGTGCCGAGCTTCGGTTTGCCCAGAAGCCGATAGGCCTTCCCGGAGTTGTTCAGCAGGGCACTGTCGGCTTCTTCATTCAGGAATACGGGTTTTAGCTTGAACAGCCTGCCGAATTCGAGGGCAACCTGCTTCACCGATAGGGTTTCTTCTCCGGTGATGTTCAGGATCATGGCCGGGCTCTCACACAGATTCAGGGAGCGCAGTACCATGTCGTTCACATCGCCCTGCCAGATGACGTTGAAGTAGCCCATCGACAGGTCGATGGCTTCCTGGTTCTTCACTTTTGTGGCAATATCTACCAGTACGCCATAGCGCAGTTCAACGGAGTAATTCAGGCGGATCAGGCATACTTTCGTTTGGTATTTCCAGCTTCCGTATTCAAACATGCGCTCCCTTCCCAGACAGGATTGGGCATATTCACCATTGGGTAGCGGGCCGTCTGTCTCCAGCGATCCGCCCGATTCGACCGGTACCATTGGGTAGACACATCCGGTTGAGAAGGCCACAATCCGGGAGTCCCTGAAGTGTTCGGCCACCAGGGCCGGCAGGAAAGAATTCACCGCCCATGTCAATGGGAGTTGTCCTTCCGAACCGAACTTCATTCCGGCCAGGAAGAACACGTTTTTTACACGGGGCAGGGATTTGACAAAGCCGGTGTCGAGCAGGTCGCCATCCAGGGTTTCTATTCCAAGGGCTTCAATCTCTTTGCGTTCTTGCTCCGATTCGAACAGGGAAACCCCGTAAAAGCGTTTTTGCACGCCTGCCAGTTTGCAGGCCCTTACAGCCATCATGCCCAGGGAGGGGCCGATTTTTCCGCCGATACCCAGGAAAATGATGTCCCCATCCAGTTCCCGGAACATCTTGATCAGCTCTTCTCCGGGCTGCGATAGCAGGGCTTTGAGTTCGGATTTGTTGTTTATTTTTTCGGGATAGTTCAACATATTAGGTCCTCCTGTTCAGTATGATTTTCTTATAGATTGCTATTGATTGGCAGATTTTTGAGATGAAGCAGTATTCATCGGTCTGGTGGGCCATTTCGGGCTCACCGGGGCCGAGGACAATGGTGGGTACGCCGCCATAAAAGGCTTGCAGGGCCGATCCGTCGGTCAGATAGGGAAGGGCCTTTTTCCAGTGCTTGCTTTCTTTGTTTATCTGGCATATTTCCAGGACCAGTTCGGTAAAGGGATGGTTTTCGGGGGTGCTGACCGGCCCCAGATCGACCAGGGTTTCCAGTTTAATATCGGGGCCCAGCTCGCTGCCCAGCCTTTCAAGGATGGATGAATGCCGGACCATGGTTGTCGAGCGGATATCGATGCTGAAGGAAGCATGGTCGGGAACGCTGTTTAGGTTCAGACCGCCTTCCATCTTTCCCACATTGATTGAAGGCAATCCCAGGAGGGGATCGGGTTCTGCTTCAAAGCGGAAGTTTTCGATTTTGCAAATGGCTTTTGCCGCTTTGTATATGGCATTGTCTCCCAGTTCGGGCATGGATGAATGCGCTGTCTTTCCCCTGCTTGTTGCTTGCAGGTAGAGCCCGCCCTTGTGTCCGATTGCCGGGATGTTGGCGGTGGGTTCGCCCACGATGATTGCACGGGCACTTCCCATCGCTCTGCTGCTTTTCAGAAGTTGTTGTACACCCTGGCACCCCAGCTCTTCTCCCGCGGTGAATACCAGCCTGACCCCTCCTTTCGGAGGGCTTATGGCCATGGCCTCTATGGCCGCAATGGTCATGGCCGCCACCCCGCTTTTCATATCACTCGATCCACGTCCGTAGATGCGGTCCTCTGTACAGTTGCCACCAAAAGGATCAACGGACCAGGGGCTGTCGCCCAGGGGAACGGTGTCGAGGTGACCCGAGAGCAGGAGGGGGGATTCGGAGGCCGACAGGCCTTTCTCTGCCAGCAGGTGCAGCCGCCCGGGGCCAAAGTCGTGGTAGCTGACCTCAAAGCCATGAGTGCATAGGAGCCTGCCCAGGATCCTGGCTGCTTCGGCTTCATTCCCGGGCGGGTTGATCGTGTTTTGGGAAATCAGTTCCCGGGTGAGTGCTATCGGGTCTATTCTGTTCAAGGGCTCGGGGTTTACATGGATTTAATGGAATGGATCATCGTTTGAGACATGAAATAAACCATCAGGATCACCACAAAAAAGCCTGCAATGGCGATGGCATTCTGGAGCTTGCTATTTCGGTATTTACCCATGACCTTTTTATTGTTCAGCATGAGGAACAGGCCGATGGCGATGAGTGGGACCGACAGCATGGAAGAGGCCTGGGCCATAATGAGGGTATAGATTACATTTCCCTTGAAAAACACACTTACCAGCATGCCGATGAGCAGAACGGATATGATGAAAACTTTCGTTACCCGGTCATTCATGGATCTTCCGAATCCGAATCCATCGGCCAGCAAGCCTCCCCCTATTACAGCATTTACCATCATGGAGGAAAAGGCGGCGGCGCAAAGCCCCACGCTGAAAACAATCCTGGCCGAATTTCCGAAAAGGGCTTCCATCTGAAGGGCCATGTCAGCGGCCGAATTGACCACGATTCCCCTGTTGTGCAGGGCTGCCGCCGAGGTAATCAGGACGGTAGCGGAGATGAGGGCCAGGATCACTATGCCCATGTAGGTATCCCTTATCCCTTTCTTCATCTGTTCCTTTTTCCAGCCCTTGTCCTGTGCGAGGTAGGATTGGTAAAGCGCGGCTGCCAGGGCAAAAGAGGTGGCCATCAGCGCAGCTACAATATTCAGGCTTTCAGCACTGATTTTTCCGGGGATCAGCCCTTTGACAAGCACGCCGGCTTCGGGCTTGGTCAGAACGAGATTGATAAAAAAGGCAATGATCATGATCATGACCAAGAACTTCATCAGGGTTTCCAGGGCCCTGTAAAGGTTTTTTGCCACGAAAATCAGGATGATTCCCAGGGGCGTGAAGATGAGGGGCCAGACCCTTTCGTCGATACCCGTGATTCCCTCCATTCCAATCCCAATCCCAAGGTTGTTGCCAAACTGGAAGCTGGCAGCGGAGAGAAAGGCCGATATGCCAACGCTTATGGCGAACCATCGTCCGTACTGATCGGCAAGCGATTGCAAGAAGGATGTCTTGCTTATCACTCCAAAGCGCGCGCTCATTGAGCTGTAGGTGATCATGAATATCGCCGCAAAAAAGATTACCCAGAGGAAGTCGTAGCCATATTCCGAACCAATTCTGGAGGCCACGGTGATACTGCCGGGCCCCAGGACAACCGAGGCAATGATGAAGCCCGGTCCAATCGATTTTAGAAAGTCTTTTATTTGTTGAAGCATAGGTCTTTTATGTTCTTGGGTCCGGCGATGCTCCTCTTCGTTTTTGCGGAAGAGTGGGATGAAGGCCGCAGGACAGTCAGGGGCTTTATTCTCGGGGTCTCGGACCGTAGTGGGGCAGGGGTTTACCGATCTCATAGGCACCGATGTCGGGACCCTTCCCGGTGAAATTGTCATTCACATTGGGCATTAGCAGGGCAGCATCGGCTGCAGCCGAGCCCGGGGCGATGCGAAGGTCCTGGGGACGGCGTTCGGGGAAGGGCGGATCCGGGAATACCAAAGGTGCAGCGAAGACATTGATGTTGACCTTTACGCAGTGTCCGGCATCGGTGAGCTTATGCAGCTGCCCAATGGATTCAAATCGCTCGTTCCCGATTGTCCCGGCAAAGGGGGTGTTGACCGATCCCACTGCATTGTAATCGAAGCTGCAGCTGTTGTTGTAGCCCGGGAGCGCAACGGCCAAACCTTCTGTGCCCCTGGAGTAGCGGCCGCTCATTCCACCTCCGGAGCCGCCCAGACAGAGGTTGTTGATCCACTCGCTTCTGAAATAAGCATCCTGGCCATGATGCTCGAACAGGCCGTCTCCAGTCTTGACCACGGTGTTGTGCCAGAACAGGTTGCCGTAACTGTGGCGTTCCAGTTTGAAGGGAGCCAGGCCCATATTGTACATCACATTGCGGATGAAGTAAACGGGGCCGCCCAGACCGGGTTGGGAGCTGAGTCCCATGCCGCAGTTGGTAATCCGGTTGTTCATGACCCGGCAGTTGTGCATGGCAAAGTCCAGTTCAATGGCATCGTCCACGCCCTTCGAAATGTCGTTGTTATAGATGTCGATGCACATCTGGTCGTAAACCCATAGGTCTTCCATGGTGGATATGCAGTCGCGGTAACCCGACACCCGGTTGTAGCAGATTACATTGCCCGGGCCTGTGACTTCGATCCCTTCGCCAACGTTTGCTTCTCCGCCCCAGATGCTGTTGGACCCAATGCTTTCGGCTGCCCAGGGGATTTTATAGGTGACGGTATTGTCGGCAATGTAACAGTTCTTGCAGCCGGGTTGTTCCTGGGCAATGATGCCGTACTGGGATTCGATCTTGCAGTAGCACACGGCCACATCTTCGGCCCAGCGCAGGCGAACCGGCCCCCAGACGGTGAGTCCGTCGATGATCACGTGTTTGCGATGTTCCAGATCGACCGAGTTAAAGGTGCTGCCGATGACAGGGTGGGCATTGTCGGCCCGGAGCACAATGGGTTTGCCGGCTTCCCCGTCGACCGGCATGCGGAAGTCGTGGTAATGTCCCGGACTCAGGAGCAGGATGTCGCCCGCCTGGGCCAGCATGGCTGCTTTGTTCAGGGTTTTGGGATTCACTTTGATGGTTCTTGCATTTTCTGCTTCGCGGGGGATGGGACGGGTGTGTGCAGTGATGCGCTCTGTTGTGTTTCCGCCATCGGGGTCGATGAGTGAGAGTCGGATCTCGTATTCTGTATCTGGTTCGAGATTGAAAATACTGCCCGAGTGCTTGTTTTCCCAGGTGTAAGTGGGTCTGGTATGTTTTCCGGTGCTTCCTTTTGGCACCCTGATAAGTGGCATGGCAGCAATCCAGGATGCTTCGCCAAGGCCTTGCTTTTCCTTATCCAGCTTACGGTAGGACACCTCTACAAGGCCATTCAGGTTGTCATCTCCCTGAATGAACCATTCGATAGCCAGGCAATGGATGGTGGGATAGGGCGTTGAGATTTCCCCCGGGTAAGTGGCCTTTTCGAAAGGAGGATCTGCGGCGCCGGCATCCTTCTCTTCCGCATCGGGTTTTTCTATGTGGATACGATCCGCACTGGTGCAGGGAGCCAGACACAGGACCAGCAGAAACAAGAGTGCGGTAAATCGGGCAGCGCATTTCATCTTATTCGGTTTTGAATCTGTATATTTCACTCCATTCACTCCATTCGCCACGACTGTCCTGGGCTCTGACCTTCCAGTAATAGCTGCTGTTCTTGTTTAGCCAGCCCTCCGGAAGTTGAAATTCGGGTACGCCCGAATCGGTCTCTTTATGCAGGGCCGTGGCAATGGGCCAGCGGCATTCGGGATCGAAACTGATCAGAATGTTATAGTTGGTAATCTTGTCGGCTTTGTCGGCATCCGGGGAGGCTTCCCATCTGAAAAGGGGAGCCAGCGTAGCAATGTGTTCGCCTTCTTTCGGAAAGATTGCCCTGGCAGGTGCATCGGGAGGGTTGTTGTCGGTTCGCTCGGTCCAGATATGGGTAATCTTTACCTTATGCACTCCCGGGGTCTCGTCGCGATAACGAACGACATTTCGTCCCCGGTGCAGGGCAGGCAGGGAGTTGGAACAAACCTGGATGTCGGTGATGAGCTCGACCTCCTCCATCCCGCTTTGGGTGGGTGGATCATTGCCTTCATCGGCCATGAAACCGAATTCCACATGGTAGGCGTGCCGGCCCCTTTCTCCGCTGGGAAACAGGAGCTCATCTAGGCTGATCTTGGCATCTATGGTTCCGCTTGTCCCCTCCGGGGCACTCCAGACCTGTTCAATGACCGGGCCGGTCGGGCTGTAAACCTTTGCCGTTAACCGGTCCCATTCATTGCACCCTCCACGGTATAATCTGGCCTTTAGTGTGCCACCCAGGATGGTATAGGGGGTTTTTACGGACAGGATGGCCCGTTCAGGGAAGTCATAAATCCCACCATGTTTGTGACGGACATGTATGGCGGGCGACTGACCATCCTTTACCTGGAAGCCGGGGGCCAGGTAGGTGTTGAAGAAGGAAGGGGCCAATTCCGATTTCAGGTCCGGTTTCCAAATGAGCTGACCATCGCCGTAACGAAAAGGTTTGGCTTCTTTTTGTCCCCGCGCAAGATTGCGGTCGTGCCGTTTATAGTCGTAGTATTTATCACCGCCCTTCCAGTTTCGGATGAGCTTCTCTCCCGGACGCAGGGTCATGGACATGTCGTGTTCCTCATAGGTGAAGCGATCGTAGCCAGTGGATATGAAGCACTCGGACGGACCAAAATAGTAGCGGTAGCCACGGATCTTTTTGCCATCCTGCGACAGGTAAGGATGCTTACCCTCCACATCTGTGTAGATGGCACGTACGGCCTTGTTCCGGCCCGAAAAGGCTGTTAGTGCCGCACCGGATTCCTTTCCACCACTGATGCGCTGGTCCTCCCACAATTGCTCGACCGAGGCAATGCTCCGGTTGTCACCCGAAAGGTAATACAGGCCGATGTCGCTGTCGAGCATGTGCCAGGCATTGTTGTAATAGGCCTCGGACACGGTGTGATGCCATACTTCGTAAACCCTGGCCGGAATACCGACCGCCCGGCAAAGGGAGGTGAATACCGTACTGTGGTAGGCACAATTGGCATAACCATATACATTCATCGCGATGACCGGGTTATGGCATTCGCGGTCGCCGGGAGAGGCGAGATGGTCGAAGTTGAGGCGAATAAAATCCCAGATTGCAAGGGCCTTTTCTTCATCTGTACTACAGCCCCGGGTGGCCTCCCGGGCAATGGCTTCCACGTCGAACCAGTCATAGCGGCCATCTACTGTAATTCGGGGGTTCACCAGAGCCTGGTCGCCCAGATTTTCAATGACAATGGTTTCATTCACAGGGGCACGGCTTCCACCCACTTCTATTTCGTATTCAAAGTCCCGAACCGTTACGATCTGGGTGTGCTCCTTTAGTTGGCCCGAAACGGTGGTCATGCCCAAGAACATTGTGCTCACCAGTTGGAGCAAATGATATCTTTTCATAAGTATCTCGTTCATTGTACAAAAACAGTTTCTTCAAATTCGGTCTGTAGTCTGGCCATTCCGCTTCCTGTTGTATTGCCTTCATGTACGATCAGGCGATAGCGCAGTACGGTGGGTTCTTCCATGGAAATTGCGACCCTCTCCCTTCCGGGGAAGACGATATTCTGCATGGAGCTCTTCTTTCTCAGAATCCAGGGAGCCGGATGGTTTGGAGTATCCGGGTGACAGCAGATGGTTATTCCGCTCTTTCGGCCCGAAGCACCAAAGCTCCCTCTAATGTCCATCCAGCTTCCTGCTTTCAGCTGAAGGGTTGTTGGTTCCACGGTTCCCCCTTCCGAAACAAAGCTGAGGTCATCGGGCAGCTTCAGACGAGTGCAGAAGCCGCCATATCCTTTTTCGTTATTCGCTCCGCCTATGCTCAGATCCGGAATCAGAGCCCGGAGGCTGATTGTAAAATCGATTGTCCGCATGCCTTTTTCCAGTGGATGGACCTCAATGCGGGTCATCTCCTCCATAAAAGGCATTTCCTCACTCCGGGAAAACGACTTCCAAATGACCTTTAGTTCAAGCAGGGCTTTGTTGCGATGACAGCAGGTGTGGATGCATTCTACTCCGTGACTGATCCCGTCCATGACCCAATCGTCACCCAGGCTCAGGCTGTCAGCATACAGCTGGTGCCACGACCAGAAGATTCCACGATGGTAAGGATGGTCCGGGGGAAATTCTTCAGTGAGCGTATCACCATTTATGGCATAAAGAGGATGGATGTAATGGTTGCATACATATTCTCCGTTGAGGCTCTTGGGGCTTTTCCGGTAGCAAAAGACCCTGTTTCCTTTTTCGGTCAGCAAGACACCATTCTCGTCTTCCTGAAATTGAAAGGGACAATGGTCCCCTGATCCGGGCTTGCAGCCCGCAAGGACAAAAATCAGGACCAGAACTTCAACCCCTTTCAGTTTCATGTTCCTTTGTTAAATGATCCTCCGGTTTACAGGATCCCATTCGGTTCGGCGTTTTTCCAGGTAGGATTTGTGCGCCATCAGACAGGCGACGCCCTCCTCAAAGGCACGTTCAATATTGCAGCTCGTTTCTCCTCCGTGTCTGATGCAATCGAGCCATTCTTTGATGTGAAGGTGAGTGACGTCGACATTTCTACCATTGATATTCGTCGTGGTCAGGCCTCTTGAGGCATAGTATTTTTCCGTTGCAGAGGTAATGGCATCCACATCTCCTCCGGAGCCGGGCTCTACGCTGATCATGGGGGCATCCGGATCGATAATACCCTGATCGAGTTGCTTCCTGTACTGGGTCGAATCCCAATCGGCTGTTATGTGCAGGGCTCCGCCCAGCTCCATGGAGGCATCGTGGCCGTTGAAGACCCGTCCCCTTTGCCGGCTCGAGGCCAGGTTAGC
>PDRI01000145.1 GCA_002748055.1 Bacteroidota bacterium
CCCGCTATCATCAGGATGCCCAGGGTAAAAATCAGGAAGGCTTTATTCATCTCTTGTGCGTTTAACGATCGTTTAGCTTAATGGATAACACCTGAATGGGGTGAAAGTTGTTTATAAAGGGGAGATATCCTCAGAAACACGGGTTTAAGCCTCTTTATCTGACTGATAAGCAATCATAGCCATCGGCAGGCTACGCTTCTTGTACCGGACAGTTCTGTTAAGAGCTATTGTGCTTCAGTCAAGGTTCCCGCACCTGAGCAATCAACTCCGCCGGGAATGCCTTGGATGCTGTGCTTATGAAGCAGTGGGGTTAGTTCTTTGAACGGTTGAAATTCAAGTCCTGGAAATCGTAACTGAAATCAATATCGGGTGATATACCTTTCATTTTCAGGCCAACGGCCCTTCCTTCTTCATCCAGGCTGAAGATGGCGAAGGCATCGGCATCCATCTCGCGATCGAGCCATTTTATGGCAAAGCTGTTGGCTTTGTAATGGTACATGGGGCCATTTAATTTGGGCGATCGCAGCGACCTGAACCAGAGTTGTTTGTTCTTTAAGCTGACTTCCACTTTTCCGAACCATGGATCGACATAGATGCCTGTGAAATCGGCAGGTGTATAGTTATGCTCGCCTGTTTCCACGGTTTCCCAAACGGCATCGACTACCGCCTGGGAACGCGCTGAGGACTGCGCCTCTGAGACCCGGTAAACCTCGGTCCAATTGGCATCCTCCAGGCCCAGATAGGCATCGACAATGGTCTGGGAAACCGCCTTGAAAAGGGCTGCTCCGCCGTAGTAGGAGTTGGTGAGTACGACGACACCCAGATTCATGTCAGGAATCATATAGGTTTTTGACAGCATGCCCGAGAGGTCGCCGGTGTGAGAGATGGTCATCAGGCCCAGTACATCGGAGATCCGCCAGCCCAGGCCATAGCCCGAAAACCGGGTCTTATACCGATCGTCGGGCCGGACCTTAATGGTGGTATGGATCTTCCACATCTCACGCTGGCTTTCAGGACTGAACAGGTTTTTTTCCAGCTTGCTGCCGTATTTCCCTGCATTCAGGTGCAAAAGCATCCACCTGCAGAGGTCCTCGGCACAGGAAAGGACCCCGCCGGCAGCTCCGTTGATTTTTTCAGGATCAAATTCATAATAGGGAATGACACGAAGCCTGCCCTCCCTTGCCAGGTGAGCAGCAGCGATATTCTCTGCCCCACACAGCGAGGGGGGAAGGGTATAGGAATGCTTCATGTCGAGGGGCTCCAGAATGCGAATCCGGACGAAGTCCTCCCAGGGCATCCCACTAAGCCTTTTAATCAGCTCCCCGGCCACCAGATAAAGAATGTTGTCATAGTCGTACCTGGTGCGGAAGGCCGATTGGGGTTCAAAGTACTGGAAATTAACCAGCATGTCTTCGATGCTGAAGTCCGAGCCCGAAGGCCATTTTTGCAAATCGCCTGCTCCAAGCCCCAGCCCGCTTCGGTGGGTCAGCAGGTCCTGCACATTGAAGTTCCTGGTGACATAGTCGTTGTACATCCTGAATTCGGGAATGTGATCGATCACCCGGTCTGTCCAGCTAAGCTTTCCTTCCTCTACCAGCAGCGCGAGGGCACAGCTTGTAAAGGCTTTGGAGTTGGAGGCAATGGCAAAGGCTGTTTGTGCATCAACCGGCTCACCGCTGTCTACCGAGCGTTGGCCATAGCCCCTGCAATGCACCACCTGTCCATCTTTAACCACCCCCAGGGCCACTCCGGCCACCTTGAATGTTTCCATGGCCTCTTCCACCAGCTGGTCGATCTCAGTTGTTGAAAGCTGGGCAAACAGGGATGTCGAGAATAATGCAGAAAGAAGCAGCACTGCGGCTAAGTTCCAGGATGCTCGGATGTTCATGTTGTTGGTTTTGAAGGATGTGCTTGCAAGTTAGCAATTCTCATCTGCAGACAAGGCCTGATTTGCTTTGAACAGAAAGGGATAGTTTTTACATTTAGAGAATAGAACAGTTTCAGAGCTATGGCTTCAAGTGAGATTAAACCCATTACCATGCCCGGGGTTCACAGTCGGGTTTATCGCTATCTCCAGAAGTATATGGCCCCCTCCAGGCAGGCTGATATTCTGGATGTTGGCGCCGGACATGGGGCCTTTTCGCTTCGCTTGCATGAGGATGGCTACAGGGTGTCGGCCTGTGATTTCATGCCGGATCATTTCCATGTGGAAGGAATTGAATGCAGATGGGCAGATGTAACAAAGGCTTTGCCCTATGAAGATGCTTCCTTCGATGTGGTGATGGTGATTGAGGTCATGGAACACGTTCATGATCATCAGGTCTTGTTCGAAGAGTGCTACAGGGTTCTGAGGCCGGGGGGCATGCTGTTCTTTTCGACCCCCAATATCATGTCCTTAAAATCGAGATGGCGCTTTCTTTTTTGTGGCTATTTCTATGCTTTTAAACCCCTGGATTATGCGCGGACTGACGGGCTTCAGCATACAGCTTCACTGACGGTGGATCAGTACAGGCATCTTGCCGTTAGCAGCGGTTTTGAGCGTATCGAACTCGACATCGACAAAAGGCAAAAATCGTCCCGCTTGCTTGCGTTTCTGATCCCCTTCATCCGCCTGTCCTCCTGGCGTAAGGGCTATCCTTACCAGCTCCACAACCGCTATGACCTGCTTACCGGACGCCTTCTGTTTTTCAGATTGCATAAGCCTTCCCGCTAAGCGGTCAGGCTTATGCCATTTATTCTGTTCCGAAGGTCCCGGCCAGAAGGGTGTCCAACTCTTCGGAAGAAATGTTCCTTGCAACGATTCGGCCTTCCTCATTCAGGAGGATATTCTGGGGCAGGGAGTAAACGTGGAACTTTTTAGAGATTTCCCAGTTTTCATCCATGATCTGGGACCATGCACCCACTCCGTCTGTCTCAATGGCTGTGCGCCATTCGTTTTCATTCTTCATTGGAGCGATGCCGAGCATCTGGAGCCCATAGGCAATGTACTTTTCGTATACAGCGGCAATCAGTGGGTTTTCTGTTCGGCAGGGCGGACACCAGGAAGCCCAGAAATCGATGAAGAGGTAGTTCCCCAGATACATGTCGGGGCTGACAGGCATGCCTTCCTGGTCGATGGCATCAAAGCGGGGAGGTGTATGCCCGATCGTCGTAGCCCTGTATTGTTCGACTTGCTTCCTTAGCGTAAGGGTCATCGGGCTGCTGGGATACTCGGCATCAAAGGCCCTTAGTTTTTGTTCCAGATAACCCAGTTCCTTTGAAAAGTCTGCGAATTGAAGGGCGTAAAAGGCTGCCGGGTTGATGCCCATATCATCGACTTTTGCTCTGAAGTCCAGGATGAAAGCCCGCATGGCCGTGTCCAGGATGGCCTGGTTGAGCGCAATTTTTTCCGGGTCGTTGCTCAGTAAGGCTTGCTGTAAACTGGTTTCAATCTTGCTCAGATGCAGTGCTTTCAGCTTTTCAAGTTCGGCATCGAAGCCGGCGATTCTGGCCGAAAGCTCCGAGCCCCTGAAACGGGCCAGGCGGCCATCGTGTCTGACCCGGATTCGGCCGGGTTCGTCGGCCGAGATATGTGCGTGGACCAGGTCTCCAAAGCTCAGGAATAGTATGTTGGGTTCGGCGAAAGGCATAAGAAAGCTTGCCTTTCCCCTGGCATCTGCCGTCGCAGTATCGATGGTCTGGTAGCTCATGGTTTCGGCATCCAGGGCCTTCAGGGTGATGAGCTTCCCGGGAAAAGGGCCTTCGGCCTCCAGTTTGATATGCTCATCGGAGCAGGCGCTGATGAGCATGATCAGGGATAGCAGAACTAGTGGTCTGGCGTTCATTGGAGATCGAGCTGGATTATGGCCACGAAGATACGAATCTTGCCCCATGAAAGCTCAGATCTGCATGAAATCCTCACGCAGAACCTTGTCCAGCATTTCCAGCAGGCGGCAGGCATGGTTCTCGCTGAACACCAGAGGGGGCTTGATTTTAAGCACGTTTTCGTCTCTTCCTTCGGTGCTCATCAGGATGCCTGAAGCCTTCATCCTTTCGGCAAGGTAGGATGCCCTGTCGCCAAGCGGTTGCAGATTGGACCCATTGAGTTCGAAGCCCAGAAAAAGGCCCTGGCCCCTGACGTCAGCAATGATGGGAAAGCGTTGCTGCAGGTCGCGCAGCCCCGATTTCAGGAAGTTTCCGGTGCTCAGGGCATTCTCCTGCAGTTGCTCATCCCGAATAACCTGCAGGACAGCCGTTCCGATGGCGCAGGAAACCGGATTGCCTCCAAAGGTGTTAAAATACTCCATGCCATTGGCAAAGGCATCGGCTACTTTTGGGGTGCAAACAACGGCGGCCAGCGGGTGTCCGTTTCCAATGGGTTTGCCAATGGTAACGATATCGGGGATGACTTCGTGGAGCTGAAAGCCCCAGAAGTGCGAGCCTAGCCGGCCACAGCCCACCTGAACCTCATCGGCTATACACAGCCCGCCGGTTTTCCTGACTGCCTCATAGGCCAGTTTCAGGAATCCTTCGGGCAATTCAATCTGTCCGGCACAGGAAAGGATGCTTTCACAAATAAAGGCCGCCGGTTTTCGGCCTTTTTGCCCCAGCTCCTCAATGATGGGATTGATATGTGCAGCATAAAGGGGGCCTGTATTGCTTCCCCTGTATCGTCCTCTGAAACGGTCGGGCAGCGGAAGGACATGGGTATGCTCCGCTGCGCCGGTCCCCCCCCTTCCATCGAATTTGTAAGAACTGATACTTACACAGCCGGTGGTATTTCCATGGTAGCCCATTTCCATGGCAATCATGTCTTTCTGTCCGCTTGCTGTCATGGCCATGCGCAGGGCGAGCTCATTGGCCTCACTGCCCGAATTCACAAAATGCACCACACTGAGCTCGGGAGGGAAGCTTTCCAGCAGCGACTCTGCAAATGCAATTATATTATCGTGCAGATAGCGGGTATTGGTGTTGAGGATGGCCATTTGGGCCTGACCGGCAGCAACAACCCTGGGGTGTTCGTGGCCTACATGCGCTACATTGTTTACCGTGTCCAGAAAGCGGCGTCCAAGGTGGTCGATCAGCCAGGGGCCATCACCCCTGACGATTTTCAGGGGCTTGTGGTAGGACAGGCTGAGGCTTTTTCCGAGGTGTTTTTTTCTGTAGTCCTTTGTTTCGTTCAGGCCCGGTTGGCCGGTCTGCTGCTTCAGGGCTTCCTCCTTAAACAGGAGGTTTGGATCCGGGCAGAGATCCAGCCAGCTCTCTTGTTCATCTGCGAAACATACCCCGGGAAAGTCGTCCGTGTAATCCAGCAGGTCGAGCATCAACTGAAAGTGCAAATGAGGAGCCCAGTTCCCGTTTTCGGGCCAGTTTCCAATGAGGCCGATCATTTCGCCTTTGATTAGTTGGTCGCCTTTTCGGAGCATTGCAATGCTCCGTGGGTCGAGATGGCCGTAGAGGCTGTAGAAGCTTTCCTGGCCCATGGCATGTTTCAGCACCACCAGACCTCCATATTCCTTATCACCGGCATCGTTTACGGCAAATACCACTTCGCTGTCGAACAGCGTATGGACGGCTGTGCCGGCCGCTACCCAAAAGTCAATGCCCAGATGAATACTCCGGCTTTTTGGTCCGTTAATGCCTGCTTTTTCGTAGGCTTCCGAACTGTAAAGCGCCCGCGCTTCCCCATAGCCCCCTCCCAGCAGGAAGGAAGCCGCATCTTTTTGCACCAAGGCGATCCGGCCTTCGAGTTCATTTGGATCGTTCAGGTTTCCGATATGGCCTGTCCAGTCGGCACCTACGCTCAGATCCAGGTGGTGAAGGCCTTCAAAGCTCAGGCCCGGAAAGAGGTCCGGCGCATTGCATCGTTGTTGAGCAGCCCAGCTGCTGAAATGACTAACATGCCTGTGAGCAGCGTAGTTACAGGCTGTGCGGAACCTGCAGAGAGCCAGTATGGGTGGAATTTTGGCCCATGTCCGCAGCAGGGACCACATGCCCGCGTCGCTTACCTGCAGATAGGCATTCTCAGGTTCAGCCTTCCTGTTTTGGGCCGAGCGGCAGACACTCACCACTGCCCGCATGCCCACCAGGGTGTAGAGCATGTCGAGCTCATCTTCCTGTAAGGGGAAGGCCTTGTGATAGCCCTTCAGGATGTGCACGGCTGCCTCCAGCGGATCGGGACTGTCCATTGCGGCATAGGCGATGCAGATGGCTACATCATTGATGAGCTGGGTATAAACGGCATCCCCGTAGTCGATAAGCCCCACCACCTCCGGGGATTCCAGGTCAGTACCAACAACAATGTTATTGTCGTTGGCATCGTTGTGTACCACGCCTTTTCGGAGTTTTTGGTAGCGGGGAGCCATTTCCCGGTAGCGCGCCTGGAAGGTGGACAGGACCATCCATTCTGCCGGATCGAACAAATCGCGGCAAGCGTAAGTCCATTCGGCCCGGGCCAGATCCCAGATAAACGATCGGGAAGCCTCTGGGTGAGTGAAACCCTGAAGGGCAAGTGTAAGGGTTCCGGTTTTTTCGCCCAGGCTTTGCAGGAGGGACTCGCCCCGCGGATTAACATTGGCCCAAAGCCTGCCCTCGATCCAGGTCAGCAGGCGCACGGGATACACCTTCCCGTCTGCCCCTCTGTACTCCTGCAGTACATCGCCATTCTTGCCTCCTTGGAGTTCGGGCACAACAAGCTTACCGGAAAAGCCGGCCAGATGCCCGAGTAAAGCCGTTTGAAAATCAAGTACATCGGGATTGGTGCCGGGCCGGCTGATCTTCAGTAAGTAAGTCCCCGAGTGGCTGTCGAGCCGAAAATTCATGTCTTCTTCTCCCGGCAGCTGCTTCAATTGCCCTTCAAGCCCATAAAACCTGTTGACGATGGCCTGGGCCTGATCCATTCCGATATGCGCTCCGAATGACACAGGAGGTTGGTGCTTATTGGGTACGCTTCCGGGCTTAGTTGAAGCGATTGATTACCAGCTATCTAAAATAAACAAACAAGGCTGTCCTGAAGCAGCTTCAAGACAGCCTTGTTCGTGTGTTCAGCTATCAGAGCTCAGCGAAGACCTTCTCAAGAAGGGCCTTGGTGGCCTTAATGCCTTCATCTTCGGAAAGAACGCTTCCTTCATATTCGATGCCCACATAGCCTTTGAATCCGGATGCCTTTACAATCTTCATGATGCGGAGGTAGTCCTTGGCGGTTTCATTGCCTTCAGCATCAAATTCATGGGACTTTGCACTTACCCCCTTGGCATAGGGCATGATTTCTTCAATTCCCTTGTACATATCGTAAGACTCAGCGCAGCCATCGGGTCCGTATTTGATACAGAAGTTTCCGAAATCGGGAAGGGTTCCCACATTGTCCATGCCAACTGCTTCCATCACACCAGAAAGCCAGGCTCCGTTGGAGGAATAACCGCCATGGTTTTCAACCACAATGTTGATGCCCTTGGAGGCTCCGTATTCACCCAGTTTGCGCAGACCATCTGCGGCATTGGCAGCGACCTCTTCCGGAGTACCCGATCCGGCAGCATTTACACGGATCGTCTTGGCGCCAAGGTATTTGGCAATATCGACCCAGGCGTAGTGCTTTTCGACGGTTTTCTGGCGGGCTTCGGGATCTGCATCTCCCAGGTTACCGAGGGCATCGCACATGATCAGTCCAACGCTTACTCCGGCCTCATCGCAACGCTTCTTAAAGGCTTCCCAGTAGGCCATGTCATCGACCTTGCCGAAATAGAAGGTATTGACCAGTTCGATGCAATAGATGCCATATCCGGCAGCGATAGTCGGGAAGTCGTCCGGACTCAGTTCACCCTGCAGAAGGGAATCCGGATTTTCATTCAGCAGTCGACCGAAGGTGCCCCAGTCCGTAAGGGCAGGTCCGAAGAAGGATTTGTGCAGCGACCATTGTGCAAGTGAAATCTGAAAGTCGGCATTGCTTTCATGAGTGGTTTCATGTTTGGGTTCCTGTTTGGTTTCATTGCCGGTCTTCGTTCCCGTGTTACAGGAAAAGGAAACGATTGTGAGGCAAGCCATCAGCAGGGCCACGGTGGAAAGAGCAATCTTTTTCATTAAAACAGAATTTAGGTTGTTATTGTAATGCGAGGTCGAAAGATACAAAATCTATCTGTTCATTCGCAGTCGTTTCGGAGGATCTGCATAGGCTGCCCTGAAGTTAAAAATGCTAACTTGCACCTTTTTGTCGTCGACAATGTCTAAAACACCTGCGAATATGCGTTTGCCCGGGCGGCTGTTAAGGGTCGTTTTCACACTGGTTTTTTCTTTGCTGTTTATTAGCCGCAGCGATGCGCAGACCATTCGGATTATGCCACTTGGCAACTCTATTACGGCAGGCAGTATGTGCACAAATGGAAGCATTTGGACGGGATGTACCCCCCTGGGCGGAAATGTGGCTGTAGGCTATCGCCAACGCTTGTATCAGCTGTTGAGCGCAGCGGGTTATCAAATCGATTTTGTAGGATCGCAGCACTTTGGCTATGACCTGATGCAGGACCCCGATTGTGCGGGATTCGGAGGACATAACGACAGGCAATTGGCCGAAATAATGCTGTATGGGAAGACCACTTACAGGGGGGTAACCACCACCTATACACCCGGGCCTTACATGCAGAGTTATCCGGCCGATGTTGTGCTCTTACATATTGGGACCAACGATGTGCTGGCGACCGATACGCAGTCCCAGGATGTTTACCGGATATTGGACGCTATTGATGACTATGAGGAGTGGAGCGGACAGCCGGTCATGGTTTTTGTGGCTCGCATTATCGGGCAGCGGGGCTATCCTTGCGGAACCCATCCCGGAACCCAGGCCTACAATGCCCTGATCGAAGATTTGGTGGCTGCCAGGCTGGCGGCCGGAGACCAGATCAGCCTTGTTGACATGGAGTGTGGGGCAGGGCTCGACTATAACAGCGATCTGACCGACGAGGTTCATCCCAACCAGACTGGCTATGATAAGATGGCAGATGCCTGGTTCACGGCACTTTCTGCCTGGATCAGCCCCCCTCAAAAGCTATACGAACTCAGGCTTGAAACCGATGGAACAGTCGGTGCAGAAGTTCAGCCCGACACACCCGTAATGGTTTCCCATGGGGAGGCAACAAGCATTGAGGTAAGCCAGGTTCCCGATGGCTATATGTTTGTCAGATGGGAGCTGGTTTCAGGTGAAGGTGTCAGCATTGCTGATCCGGAGCAGGCAAGTACAACCATTACCCTTTCCGACGGAGACGCTCGTGTGCGTGCCGTTTTTTCTACCCTGAAGCATCAGCTTGCAGTAACCATAGATGGAGGAGGTCAGGTGGTTCGCACACCGGAGGGAAGTAGTTTTGAGCACAACAGCCATGTACAGCTTGAAGCCATCGCCGATCCTGGTTATGTATTTACGGCCTGGTCGGGTTCCATCGGGGGGAGTGAAAATCCTGTCGATCTGCTGATGGATGAGGACAAGGCGGTAACTGCCCGTTTCTCGCCATTGAAGTATGCACTTGAGCTCAGAACTGACGGAACCCCGGGTGCTGTGGTGCATCCCGAAGGAACGATATGGGTTGATCATGGTGCGAATCAGGCCATTGAGGTGGTGGAGGTTCCCGAGGGTTATCTGTTCAGTCACTGGGAAATAAGCCAGGGCAGAGGTGTAGGCATTCTTGACGATGAGGCACTTTCGACCAGTGTTGTGCTTGAATCAGGTGCGGCCACCATTGAGGCGCACTTCGGCAGAGATATTGTCGTTTCCTCAGTCCAGATTCCCGACACCGTTGCTCGGGTGGGTGATGTTGTTGAGGTCCTCATTGAACTAACAGCGGATCGGGGACCGGATCTGAGCGTCCTCTCGGGAAAGGTAGGCGGTTACGAATTATACGGACTGGAACGGACCGGAACGGCCACATATCTGTCGAGACTCGATATTGAGGAAGGAGGGAACGAGTACCTGGCCAGTGAGGACATTCCGGTAGAAAATCTTGTCCTTAGCGGGGCGCAAGGTAAGGGCATACGTTACAGAGGGACGATTGTGCAGCCAAACGACTTGTTCGACGGGCGATCACCGGTGATCACCGGTGTGACTGTGCCGGATTCCGTCTTTGCAGCCGGGGATAGTATTTGGCTGGGACTGAAAGCCGACCAGGAAGGCTATCGGCTGGCGGAAGACAGCCATGTTAACGGGATTACCCCGGCTACGGGGCGTATCCTTTTGGAGGATTTGTCTGGCGGAGACTACAGGCTGATCTACCTGGTTTCCGAGGGGGATGCTTCGGTTGAGCCCGGTGCCCTTGAGGCTGCGATTGTGCTTGAGGACGCTGCATTAAACCGGAACGTGAGGCTGCCCGAACTCCCTGTGAACAGCCTGTCGATTGTGCTGTCTTCGCTTCCTGAGCGGAGCATGGTTTCAGGAAGGGTTTATCCCAATCCTGCTTCGGAAACCCTGATCTTTGAACCGCATAAGGAGCTTGGCAGCGGGCTTGTACAAATCACCGATTTAAGAGGCTGCAGGGTTTACCTGGAATCCTTTCCACAGCTTCCTGTTACCGGACTCCGAATCGATGTTTCGGGCCTGCCCCCCGGGGTGTATATCCTGCAGCTAAATTACGAGGCAGGTCCTTTCGGAGTTTATCTCTGGATGAAAAAGTAGCCCCGGATACACCGATGATTTGCTTCTCGCCACATCAATTTCTGAACACTTAAACTCAGTATGATGAAATATGGTGTAAATCGCGTGACCCTTGTTGGCCATGTGGGCGATGACCCACGTGTGACAGAAAAGGAGGGGGAGGCCTTTGTGGCAAATTTCCCGCTTGCAACCAATGCCTTCTACCGAAACAAAGAGGGAGAAGAAATCTCCAACACGGAATGGCACCGGATTGTGGTATGGAATAAGGCAGCCGACATTGTCAGACGTTATGTCAAAAAGGGGGATCCCCTCTATATCGAGGGGCGAATCTCCACCAGCTCCTGGGACGACAAAGAGGGAAACAAACAATACAGCACGGAGATCATCTGTGAAAGCTTCCTTTTCCTGTCGCCAAGAAATGTGCAGGAAGTCGCTGAAGCCTAATCCCCGGTGCTGTAGCTGTCGATAGGCTCACAGGAGCAAACCAGGTTTCTGTCGCCATAGCCCTCATTTACCCGGCTCACGGTGGGCCAGTACTTGTTTTCCCTGACCCATTCCAAAGGAAAGGCTGCTTTTTCCCTGCTGTAAGGCCTGTCCCAGTTTGCTTCCATCAGGATGGAAGCCGTGTGCGGGGCATTTCGCAAAACACTGTCTTCGGCTTTTACCCGTCCTTCGGCAATGTCCATGATGTCGTGATAGATGTCGATCATGGCTTCAATGAAGCGGTCGAGCTCGGCCTTTGATTCGCTTTCGGTGGGCTCCATCATCAGGGTCCCGTGCACCGGGAAGGAAAGGGTGGGTGCATGAAAGCCGTAGTCCATTAACCGCTTTGCTATATCAGTTTCGCTGATATCGGCCAGGCCTTTGAACTTCCTGCAATCGAGGATCATTTCGTGAGCTACGAAGCCCTTGTTTCCTGTGTAAAGGATGTCATAGTACTCGCTTAGCGAGGCGGCCACATAATTGGCATTCAGAATCGCAAGCCTGGTGGATTCCTGCAAGCCCTCAGCACCCAGCATGTGAATGTAGGCATGGGATATTGCGAGGATGCCGGCACTGCCGTAGGGTGCTGCAGCAACGGGGGCAATTCCATGGATGCCACCTGCTTCAACCAAAGGATGGGAGGGCAGGAATTCTACCAGGTGCCCTGCAACCCCGATGGGACCCACGCCGGGGCCGCCTCCGCCATGAGGAATGGCAAAGGTTTTATGCAGATTGAGATGGCATACATCTGCCCCGATAATCCCCGGTGAGGTCAGGCCAACCTGCGCATTCATGTTGGCTCCATCCATGTAAACCTGTCCGCCGCATTCATGCACAATGTCGATGATTTCTCTGATATTGTCTTCGAATACGCCATGTGTGGAGGGGTAGGTAAGCATGATGGAGGAGAGTTCCCTGCTGTGCGCTTCAGCCATTCTCCGGAGGCATCCGGAATCGATATTACCCCTGTTATCACAGTCCACCACCTTTACGGTGAGGCCTGCCATAACTGCACTTGCAGGGTTGGTGCCATGGGCAGATGCAGGGATCAGTACGATGTTTCTGTGGCCCTCACCCCGGGCCTTCTGGTAGGCACGGATGACCATCAGGCCCGTGTATTCTCCAGTGGCGCCCGAATTAGGCTGGAAGGAAACGGCCTCGAACCCGGTAATGGCCCGTAAGGCTGCTTCCAGCTCATTGATAAGCTGGTGGTAGCCTTCGGTCTGTTGTATCGGGACAAAGGGGTGTATCGAACTGAAAGCCGGCCAGCTTAGGGGCATGAGTTCGGTGGCGGCATTTAGTTTCATGGTGCAGGAACCCAGCGAAATCATGGAACGGGTCAGGGTAATGTCCTTCCGGGCCAGGCGGGCAATGTAACGCATGAGTTCGGTTTCTGTCCGGTAACGGTGAAAGACTTCCTGTTTGAGAATAGGGTCTTTTCTGCGCAGGTTTTTCGGGATGGGATCAAAATCCAGACCGGGCTTTGTCGGTGAAAGGGCCTTTCTGGCGACAAGGGCAAAGACCTGCATGATTTCCTGAATTTCTTCTTCTTCACAGCTTTCATCGCAGGAAAACTGGACGTGCCCCCTGTCTGGGTAGTAGAAGTTGATCTCCTGCTTTTCCGCTTCTTCCCTGATGTCATCGGCAGTGATGCCATCCGGCAGGACAATATGCAGGGTATCGAAAAAGGTATCGTTCTTCAGGGAATAGCCCAGGGCGATTAAATGCCCGGCAATTTCTGTTGCAGCCTCGTGGATGTTTCCGGCAATGCGCGCGAGTCCCTCGGGTCCGTGGTAAACGGCATACATTCCCGCCATGCTGGCCAGTAAGGCCTGGGCAGTACAAATGTTTGAGGTTGCCCGTTCGCGCTTGATGTGCTGCTCCCGTGTTTGAAGCGCCATACGCAGTGCTGGTTTTTCATATTGGTCGACCGAAATGCCGATGATGCGACCGGGGATATGCCTCTTGTAGGAAGCTTTGGTGGCAAAAAAGGCTGCATGAGGGCCTCCGTAAAACATGGGAATGCCGAAGCGCTGGGTAGAACCAACAACGACATCTGCGCCCCATGTTGCCGGTGGCTTCAGCATGGCCAGGCTCATGGGATCTGCCGCCACGGCTAAAGCGATGCCTCTGGCCTTCAGCTTATCAGCGAAGGAGGCATAGTTTCTGATGCTTCCATCGGCAGCGGGATACTGCAACAGACAGGCAAAAACCTCTTCTCCGGGTTCCACTTCGTCATATTCTCCGAATACCAGCTCAATCCCCAGTGACTCGGCACGATTACTCAATACAGCTTGGGTTTGTGGGAAAGTATTGGCATCCACAAAGAACTGTTTACATCCGGCCTTTACAGCTGCTTTGGGCCTGGCCTTATAAAGCATGATCATGGCTTCGGCTGCCGCAGAAGCTTCGTCGAGGAGGGAGGCATTGGCGAGTTCCATACCTGTAAGTTCCATGATCAGGGTTTGGAAATTTAGCAATGCTTCGAGCCGGCCCTGTGAAATTTCAGCCTGGTAGGGGGTATAAGAGGTGTACCAGTCGGGATTCTCCAGCATGTTTCGCTGAATAGCTGAAGGAAGGCAGGTGTTGTAGTAGCCCAGCCCGATATAACTTTTATAGCGCTTATTTCGGGCAGCTATTGAGCGCATTCGCTCCAAATAATGTTGCTCATCAAGGGGCTCCGGAAGTTGAAATACTTCTGGCTTGTAAATGCTCGAAGGGATCGTCTTCTTTATGAGTTCCTCCATGGAGGAAGTGCCGGTCTTTGCCAGCATTTCATTAATTTCGCCGGAGCCTGAACCCAGGTGACGGAGGCTGAATCGGTCAGCTTTCATATAGCGGAGATTTTTCGTTAGATCCACTCCCTTATTCGGGAGTCCAAATATAGCGATTCGGGGCAGGAATAAATATGTCGCAAATCATGTTTGGGCGTGATCAGAGGAAGGGGTTTTCGTTGCGTTCGCGGCCAATGGTGCTGGAGGGGCCATGGCCTGGATATATCAGGTATTCAGGGGGTAAAGAAAGCAGCCGGGTCTGGATGGCAGCGATCAGTGTGTCGTAGTTTCCTCCCGGCAGATCGGTACGTCCAATGCTTCCACGAAACAGGGCATCCCCGGTAATTACAAAGCGGCTTTCCGGAACGAGGAAGGCCAGGCTTCCGGGGCTGTGACCAGGTACATGAATGGCCCGAATTTCATCCTCACCAAGGAGGATTTGTTCCCCGTCTTCCAGGTAAACATCGATGGCCTCAAAACCGGGGATGGTTAAGCCAAACATTTCACCCATTTGGCGGGCATTTCTGACCAGCATGAGTTCTTCTTTATGGGCCCTCAGGGGGAGCTCATATTCATTTTTCAGGTGCATGACACCCAGCAGGTGGTCGACATGACAATGCGTATTCAGCTGTCCGCAAAGCCTGTATCCCCGGTCCACGATCAGCCGATCGAAACCTTCTTGTTCCGGACCTTCTGTGAAGGCAGGGTCAACGACGATGGCCTCACCTTTTTCGTTCGAAAGCAGGTAGGTGTTTACCTGGAAGGGATTAAAGATGAGGGTTTCTATCCGGATCATATCAGCTGTTTTTTCCTTTTAACATTGGAACAAAAGAAAAGTCTCCGTGTTCGCTGCGGATAAGGGTACCGTCCTTTTTTTGAATTTTGACCATAACCTGCCCGGAGTCACCCCCTTCGGGAACAACCAAAATGCCTCCCTCGGCAAGCTGGTCGATTAGTCTGAGGGGTATTTCGGGGGCAGCAGCAGTGATCAATATCCTGTCGAAAGGGGCGTAGGAGGGAAGTCCTTCATAGCCGTCACCAAAGAAAAA
>PDRI01000146.1 GCA_002748055.1 Bacteroidota bacterium
GCCATGAGAAGTGTGCTGATAGGCAATCACCAGCCCCTCCCGCGCGGCATCAATGTACCGGGTCGGAATACTGCGAAGCACCTCTTCCCGGGCTTCTGAGTGCCCCGCAACATAGCCCTGGGCAAGCAAACCCAATGCAAGTAAACAAAGCGGAATCGTCAATGCCAATCGTTTCATCATAACCTCCATTTTTCTTAAGCGCTGCCCGCAAATTACAAAACAAAGAAGCAGGAAACACTTAAGGGGATGTTAAATATGACGCGAATCCATCAGAAATCGTTGCACGTAGTCCTTCACTCCCTCTTTCAGGGATGTAAAAGGCGCTGTGTATCCGACCGACCTGAGTTTTTCCATCCTGGCTTCGGTAAAATACTGGTACTTATCGCGGATGTCCCCGGGGGTGTCGATAAAGCTGATATTCGGTTCCAGGTCCATGGCAGAGAATGTTGACTCGACCAGGCAGCGAAATGATTCAGCCTTACCGGTGCCCAGATTATAAAGCCCACTTTTTGGACGCTGTTCCATCAGAAAGAGAATCACCTTTACCACGTCCTTTACATACACAAAGTCGCGGCTCTGTTCACCATCCCTGAAATCGGGATGATGCGAGCGAAAAAGCTTCATCTCTCCGCTCTCCCGGATCTGTTTAAAGGCATGAAAGACCACCGAAGCCATCCTGCCCTTATGGTACTCGTTCGGGCCGTAAACATTAAAGAATTTAAGTCCGGCCCAGAAGAAAGGTTGTTCGCTCTGCCCCAGCACCCAGCGATCGAAATCTTGCTTACTCTCGCCGTAGGGATTCAGTGGCTTCAGCTTGTCAACCACTTCGTGATCGTCGGAATAGCCCAGTTCACCCATCCCATAGGTGGCAGCGGAACTGGCATAAATCAATGGAAGACCATATTTGGTACAGCTGCGGAAAACCTCCTTGGAATAGCCCAGGTTCAGGGCCTGAAATACTTCCCTCGAGAACTCAGCAGTATCGGTCCTTGCACCAAGGTGAAGCACGATTTGCACAGCCTCATGGTGGGCCTTCAGCCATTTGGGAAAGTCCTTCCGGTCGAGCAGAAGGGTATAAGCCTTTCCCAGATAATTGGCTTCGCGATCGGACCGGCTGAAATCATCCACCAGGAGAAGGTCCCTGTAACCGGCCTCATTCAGGGCTGTCACAAGATTACTTCCTATAAAACCTGCTGCCCCCGTAACAACAATCATATTCATTTACATTTATACCCGGGTAAAGATAAGCGATGTTATTCACATATATATTTATTTTCTTTGCACTATGGAGACAATCAACAACGGATTGGGCGAAAACCGGAAAGGCGGATACGACAAGATTGAGAAATGGGACAATGAACGCACCGAGGCCATCACCGGATACTACAGAAAGATTCTGGAACTGCTCGGCGAGGATATCGGGCGCGAGGGACTGCTCGATACCCCGAAGCGCGTGGCCAAAGCCATGCAATTCCTGACCCATGGCTATGGGATAGCCCCCAGTGATATCTTAAAATCGGCTGTTTTTCACGAGAACTACAGTGAAATGGTCCTGGTGAAGGACATTGACCTGTATTCGATGTGTGAGCATCATATGCTTCCTTTCATTGGGAAGGCACATGTGGCCTATATACCCGATGGCAGGATTACAGGGCTGAGCAAGATTGCCCGGGTGGTTGAAGCCTTTGCCAGACGGCTTCAGGTTCAGGAACGGTTGACAGTCCAGATCAGGGATTGTATCCACGAAACACTGAAGCCGCTGGGCGTGGCGGTAGTCATTGAGGCCACCCACCTGTGCATGGTGATGAGGGGGGTTCAGAAACAGAATTCTGTCACCACAAGTTCGGCTTTCACGGGTGCCTTTCTCAATTCGGATAAAACCCGGAAGGAATTTATCAACCTCATCGGCGTCAATCTCCACTAACAATTTGACAGGCCTGTCGGTTATTCACTTTTAAGGCTTAACTTTACACTCCTTGTTTACTAACAACCATTAAACCGATACGCATTTTGAAAGCATATGTATTTCCAGGGCAGGGTGCCCAATTCGTAGGAATGGGAAAAGACCTTTATGAAGGAAACCCCCAGGCCCGAGAGATGTTTGAAAAGGCGAATGAAATCCTGGAATTCCGCATCACCGATCTGATGTTTGAGGGCAGTGATGAGGATCTGAAACAAACCCGGGTTACACAACCGGCAATCTTTCTCCATTCTGTCATCCTGGCCTCTACAATTGAGCAGTTCAGACCCGATATGGTAGCTGGTCATTCACTTGGTGAGTTCTCAGCACTCGTCGCCAATGGAACCCTGACTTTTGAAGATGGCCTCCGACTGGTACAGAAACGGGCATTGGCCATGCAAAAGGCCTGTGAACTGCAGCCATCCACGATGGCCGCCATCCTGGGACTGGAAGATGAGCAGGTGGAGACAGTTTGCAGGGAAATCGCCGAGGTGGTCGTAGCCGCCAATTACAACAGCCCCGGCCAGATTGTGATCTCGGGCAGCATACCGGGGATTGATGCCGCTGTCGAACAGTTATCGGCCATGGGTGCGAAACGTGCATTGAAGCTGGCCGTGGGCGGAGCCTTTCACTCCCCTCTGATGGAACCAGCCCGGGCTGAACTTGAGAAGGCCATCAATGATGCGCCCTTTAATACCCCTATATGCCCTGTATACCAAAATGTTACCGCATCTCCATCCAAGGATCCGGCCCGGATCAAGAAAAACCTGGTAGCGCAGCTAACCGCTCCGGTCAAATGGACCCAGACGGTAAAAGCAATGCTGAAGGATGGAGCCGCTGAATTCACCGAGGTGGGTCCGGGGAAAGTCCTTCAGGGACTGATCAAGAAAGTGGACCGGAGCATCCCGACCCGGAGTGCCTGAAGCCTTTACTAACCTAAATATTGCCCGCCATGAAAGTCCTTAAATTCGGGGGCACATCTGTAGGAAGTCCGGAAAGCCTGAAACGGGTCAGGCAGATTCTCGAAAGCCAGGAGGCCGCTTGTGTAATCGTCGTCAGTGCCTTCAGTGGGGTTACTGATCTGATCATAGAAACAGCCCGGATTGCTGAACAGCACGATCCGGGGTACCGGGAAGCCATTCAGCAGTTTGGCAACAGGCATATCGAGGTCCTGGAGCAGCTCCTGCAGGGCGAAAATGCCCGCTTTACCAGGAAAGAGGTGGAATCGATGATTTCTGAATTCACCGAAGTGATTCGCGGGGTATATGCTCTGCGAGACCTGAGTCCGAAAACCCTGGATTACCTGCTGAGTTTTGGTGAACGCATCTCGGCCACCATCATCTCGCGTTACGTGCCGGAAAGCCAACTGATCGACAGCCGGAAGCTGATCCTAACCGACAGTGCGTTCGGAAATGCCTCTGTAAAGCTTGCAGAGTCGGGACAGCGTATCAGAAGCAGCCTGGGACACATAGCACATCACTGCATACTCCCGGGCTTCATCGCTGCCGACGAAATGGAGCGGACCACGACCCTCGGCAGAGGGGGTTCTGACTACTCCGCAGCCCTGATCGCAGCTGAACTTCAGGCAGATGTGCTCGAGATCTGGACCGATGTCGATGGCTTTATGACCGCCGATCCCAGAATCGTTTCCAAAGCCTATACAGTCTCATGCATGAGCTACGAGGAAGCCATGGAGCTTTCACACTTCGGTGCAAGGGTCATCTATACACCCACCCTCTCACCCGCCTACAGGAGAAACATCCCCATCAGGGTAAAGAATACCTTCAATCTGAAGAACGAAGGTACGCTCATCAGCCGCTCGGAAGACTGCCGGCAGAATGGTCCGGTCAGAGGCCTTTCATCGATGAATGATATTGCCCTGATCACAGTCAAAGGAAGTGGTATGGTAGGGAATACGGGAACCTCCTCAAGGATATTCAGTGCCCTTGCCTCAGCACAGATCAATGTGATCATGATCACCCAGGCCTCCTCCGAGATGACCATCTCTTTTGCCGTTGACCCTGCCGATGCTGAGGCCTCCATGCAGGCCCTTCACCAAAGCTTTGAAATCGAAATCGAACACAGAAAGGAAATGGAGGTCGAACTCATCCACGATTTGTCGGTGATTGCCACTGTCGGGGAGGGAATGCGACATACCCCGGGAATATCGGCCATCCTCTTCGGTGCCCTGGCACGAAATGGAATCAGCGTTATCGCTACTGCACAGGGATCCAACGAATTAAATATTTCTGTCGTCATTGAAAACAGTGGCCTGAAAAAGGCACTCAATGTGATCCATGAGGGGTTCTTTCTCTCCGACTACAGGGTGCTCCACCTCTACCTGGCCGGGGTGGGAAATATAGGCCGGAAATTCCTGGAGCAGTTGCAAAAACAACAGGAACAACTACTCGATTCACTCCACCTGAAGGTCAGACTGGTGGGCGCTGCCAACAGCAGGAAGATGTGCATTGACCCTGCCGGTCTCGACCCTGCTACCATAGCTGACGAACTTCTGGCCGGGGAGGATGCAGATCTGGTCAACTATACCGAAAGAATTATAGAAAACAACCTGCGAAACTCTGTATTCATCGACTGTACAGCCCTCGACGAAGTAAGCCCCTTCTACGAGCGACTATTTGATCATTACGTTTCTGTGGTTACTGCCAATAAAACAGCCTGCAGTGCAGACTACCGGATCTATGCGAAGCTGAAAAGGAAGGCCATCCAGAAGGGGATTAAGTTTAATTTCGAAACCAACGTGGCAGCAGGCCTTCCGGTGATCAGTACCATCAATGATCTGATCAAAAGTGGAGATCGCATTCTGAAACTGGAAGCTGTTGTCTCCGGAACCCTGAATTACATTTTTAACACCCTGTCTGAAACCCTTCCGCTGAGCAAGGCCATCCGGATGGCACTGGATGCTGGTTTCGCAGAACCGGATCCCCGGCTCGACCTCAGCGGCATCGATGTGAAGCGAAAACTCCTTATTCTGGCCAGGGAAGCCGGATATGCCCTTGAGGAAGCAGACATTGAAACTGAAGCCTTTCTCCCGGACGAACTCTTTGAGGGCGAAACAGAGGACTTCTGGCTCAAGGTCGGAGAACTGGATGAAGACTTCGAAGAAAAGCGGAAGGCTGTTTTCGAGAGGGGAAACAAGTGGCGCTACATGGCCAGTCTGGAGAATGGCAGGGGACGAACAGGCCTGGTAGAGGTGGGCCCGGATCATCCGGCTTACCCCCTGGAAGCCAGTAACAACATCATTATGATCACAACCGACCGCTACAAAGAGCTCCCGCTGATCGTCAAGGGCTATGGTGCGGGTGCCGCTGTGACAGCGGCTGGTGTCTTTGCCGATGTGATTAAGGTTGCGAATGTCTGAAGCGGATGAGAACAAAAGCTGTAGTCTTTGATATGGATGGCGTTCTGATCGATTCAGAACCTTACTGGCAGCAGGCAGAACGAATGCTGTGGCAGGAACTTGGAATCTCACTCAGCGAAGCGCAGCTTAGACAAACCAAGGGATTGCGAAGCAGGGAAATGGTTGCGCACTGGCATCGCATCTACAATATGGATGGCAGATCGCCCGATGAGCTGATGCGAAAGTACGATGAGCACATGCTCGGCATCCTGCGCAGAGGTATTCCCCTTAATCCGGGGGTCAGCGATCTCCTCACCCGGCTGAAGAACCTGGGCATGCCCCTGGCGCTGGCCAGCTGTTCGAGTATGGAGCAGATTGAAACGGCGCTGGGCCGGCATGGCATACTTGAGGCCTTTGATGCAGTGGTTTCGGCTGCAATGGACATGCCGGGGAAGCCCCACCCGGAGGGTTACCTTGAGTCGGCCCGACAACTCGGAATCGCCCCCCCGGCCTGTCTTGCCATAGAGGACAGTTTTAACGGGCTGATCGCAGCCAGGGCGGCCCTGATGAAGGTTGTGGTCATGCCGGCCGCTGAGGATGCCGGACAATTGCGTTTCGGGGCAGCAGACCTGCAGATTGGCTCCCTTGAAGAACTCAACCAGGAAACGCTCAAAACAATCATCGACAGTTGAGAAATGACAAAATGAACAAAGAGGAAGTATGTGTATTCAGCCCCGGAACTGTTTCCAATATCGGCCCCGGATTCGATCTGCTGGGATTTGCGCTGGAAGCCCCCGGTGATGAGATGATCATCAGACCGAATGAAAGCGGGAAACTCCGGCTACTGAATGAAACGGCCATCCCTCTTCCGCTTGATCCCCTCAAAAACGTGGCCGGCGTTGCGGCCCGGGCTCTCCTGTGTGCCTTAAAGAGCGATGAAGGCTTCGATTTGGTCTTTCGTCAGAAGATCCCCCCCGGAAGCGGAATCGGTTCCAGTGCAGCAAGCTGCGTTGCCGCTGTGCTTGGCATCAATGCCCTTCTGGGCCATCCCTTTGAAACAGCGAGTCTTCTTCCCTTTGCCATGGAGGGCGAAAAACTGGCATCCGGATCGACCCATGCCGACAATGTGGCCCCTGCCCTGTTGGGAAAAATTACCCTGATTCGAAGCTATGATCCCATCGATATAAAACACATCCCCTATCCCGGCGACCTTTATTGTGCCCTGGTTCATCCCCATATTGAGATCAGAACCATGGAGAGCCGGAAACTGATCCCCGGGGAAATCTCCCTGAAAACCGGACTGACCCAGTGCGGAAACCTTGCAGGACTCATTGCCGGACTTTGTACCGGAGACTATGAACTGATCGGCAGATCGGTAAAGGACGTTTTTGCCGAGCCCTACAGAATACAGCAAGTCCCCGACTTTGAAACCCTTCGCTCAAAAGCCCTGGAGGCAGGTGCAAGGGGTTCCGGTTTATCCGGTTCGGGACCTTCGGTATTCAGTCTGTGCAAAGGAAAGGAAGTGGCCCGACAGGTGGGTACAGTCATGCAGGAGCACTTCATTCAACGCGGGATCGACTGCAAATTGTACATTTCGGCAGTCGGACCAGGCGCTCGTCGAATCAGCAACTGAGGAAAATGCAATACTACAGCACCAAAAACAAAGCACTCCGCGATCCACTCAGGGTAGCCCTCATGCAGGGACTAGCCCCCGATGGCGGATTGTATATGCCGCTCGGCATTCCGATTCTTGAACGAAAACAACTCGAGGCACTGCATGGAAAAAGCCTGCCGGAGATTGCGGTTTTCTTAGCCGCTTTGCTCTTTGGTGAAGACATCCCTGAAGATGAGCTCCGTTCGCTGACAAGCGATGCAATTTATTTCGACACTCCGCTGAAAGAGGTCGGAAAGAATCTCTACAGCCTGGAATTGTTTCACGGACCCACCCTTGCGTTTAAAGATGTCGGTGCACGCTTTCTGGCTCGTCTAATGGGCTACTTTGCCCGGGAAAATGAACATGAAACCCACATTCTCGTGGCCACTTCGGGTGATACCGGGAGTGCCGTGGCCAACGGATTTCTGGGCGTAGCCGGGGTTCAGGTGCATATTCTCTACCCCTCGGGCCTGGTGAGCCCTCTTCAGGAAAAACAGTTTACCACCCTGGGACAGAATACCTCTGCTATCGAGATAGAGGGCACATTTGACGACTGTCAGAGACTCGTCAAGACGGCCTTCATGGATCGCAAACTAAAGGAAAAGATCCGGCTTAGCTCGGCAAACTCAATCAACCTGGCCCGTTTTCTGCCTCAGGCATTCTATTATTTCCGGGCATGGGCGCAGCTGGAAACACCATCCGATTTCTTTTTTGCCGTTCCGAGCGGGAACTATGGAAATATGACGGCCGGACTGGTTGCCAGGGAAATGGGACTGCCTGTGCACACCTTTCTATCGGCAAACAACAGGAATGATGTAGTTCCCGCGTATCTGAAAAGTGGCAACTACAGGCCCCGGCCTTCGGTAGCCACCATTGCCAATGCCATGGATGTGGGCAATCCAAGCAATTTCGACCGCATTCTCGATCTCTTCGACAACAGGCACGACCGCATCAGCCAACATATCAAAGGCTATGCCTACAGCGATGAACAAATACGGGAAATCATCGGCAGGGTTTACCAACAATCGGGCTATCTCTGCGATCCCCATGGGGCCACGGCCTGCCAGGCAGCCCGGACCTTTCAGGAGGCCCATCCCGGTCAGACAGGCATCTTTCTGGAAACGGCCCACCCGGCCAAGTTCACTGAAAGTGTAGAAGCGGTCATCGCTGAAAAGATTCAGATCCCCGAAAGGCTTGCCCGCTTTGCCCAACTGGAGAAAAAAACCACCAGACTATCGGGCGAATACGAAGCGTTCAGGGCCTATCTAACTGCCCTTCTTTAGCTTCTTACCGGTTGGAGCAACTTCCAGGCGGTTGCTGAACTGAATAAACTGGGGGATCTTCTCCCGGGCAAGTTTCTCCCCGCACAACTTCTTGAACAGGGATTCGTTAACGATCTCGCTGTTCATATCCGATACGACAATGTCGGCTTTCAGGGCTTCCCCGAGGACATCATCACTTACGGCAGAGATGGAGCAATCGACCACACCCGGAATCGAAACAATCACTTCCTCGATCTCCTTGGGGCTGATTCTCCGGCCTCCCACCTTAATTATTTCCTTGATCCGGGCCTGGTGATAGAAGTAGCCATCCTCGTCCATGTAAGCGATATCACCGGTATGCAACCACCCGTCCCTGATGGTCGCTGCAGTTTCTTCTTCATCGCCCAGATAGCCTTTCATAATATTCCCCCCCCTGGCAATCAGTTCACCTGGCTTATTTGCCTCCTGAATCATACTGCCATCCTCAGCTACTAACCTAAGATCCACTCCCGGTATAGCCTTTCCCAGCGAACCCAGCTTTTCGGGCAGCATAGCAGGTGGCAAATACGAAAGACGTGCGGTTGCCTCCGTTTGCCCATACATAACATAAAACAGAATCCCCGGCTGGGACTCCATGAATTCGCTGATAAATGCCTTGTGCAGCTTTCCTCCTGCCTGGGTTACATACCGAAGCGCAGGGAAGTCTTCATCCCTGAAGCTCCTCGACTTACGGAGCAAGACCTGAAAATGACTGGGAACTCCTGCAAAACCTGTACAGTGGTAGTTCTTCAAATCCTTGATGACCGTTCCCAGAAACATAAAACTGTTATTGAAAACAATACTCCCCCCTACTTTGAGGTGGGTATGGAGCAAAGACAGGCCGTAGCAATAGTAAAAAGGAAGAACCACCAACATGGTATCATCACCCGTAAGCTGCAGATACCGGATAATGGAGTCGGTATTCGCAATAATGTTGCCATGACTGATCATCACCCCCTTGGGCTCTCCGGTCGAACCCGAGGTAAAAATAATCTCGGCCAGCCGCTCCTCATCGAAGGTCTCGGCTTCGTCCGGTGTCGGGGGGCTCTCATAGCTGGTATCGGGAATTTGTTCCAGGCTGCTGTAAACCCTCATCCCCTTCCATCGTTCATCATTCAGGCGGGGGGCCACAAATGCAATTTCGGCAGCGCAGCGCTTTCGGATAAAAGCCAGGTTGCCGGGCTCAATCGATGGATTAAGCGGCACACAAACATTCCCCGACTTCATGATGGCAAGGTAGGCCACCAGAAAAAAGCCGGAATTCGGACTTACAAGGAGGATGTTGTTGTGTTCTCCATGCCTTGTTTTCAGATAGCGGGCCAGTTTGAGCGATTCATGCATTAATTCGGGATAGCTCATCTGCTCGGCATTGCCAAGCAGAAAATCCTTGTAAAGGAAGCCCGACTCCCTCATCAGATAGTCATAGACGTTCATAAGCTACTGCTATTCATCCGCTCCCTCAAAAAAATCGTAATCGTTAATCGCAGCCGACCTCAAATAAGCGGTGGTCTTACTTCGTCGCTCAAAATTGCTGTAAACCGTGGCTACATCCTTGGTTGTCAACCCCATTACTTCCGCAACCTCTGCCTTGTCATAGTGGTTTTCAAATGCATACCACAAAAGATCAAGTTCCTGAAAGGGGAATTGATAGAAGAATTCTTCCTGGGTCTGCTCTGCACTGTAGGTGTCGGTCGTAGGTGTCCGCTGCCTGATCTCCTCCGGTACTCCCAGGTAATCGGCCAGCTGATAAACCTGGGTTTTGAACAGACGGCCAATCGGAAAAACATCACTGCCTCCGTCCCCAAACTTCACGAAAAAGCCTTGCTCAACTTCATGCTTATTCGGGGTGCCCACGACCGCATAGTGCAGACGCTCTGCATGGTAGTACAAAAAGGACATACGGCTGCGCTGCTTGAAATTCGATGCCGCAATAATCGTCCTCATCTGCTTTGAGGGCAGCCGCTTAACAATCTGTGTTCCATCGGGGTTTACCACAGTCAGGTAGAACAGCGGTGGAAGATTCCCTCCTGAAAGCCGCTCCTTTACCCCGATCTTCATCTGATGGGTAGAGGGGTCATATTCAGGGACGATGCTCTTTACAGCTTCATCCCTGCGTTTGTAACAGCCAAAACCCGTCAGGGTGTTGCTAATGTCCTCTACCAGGGTTTCCACGCCAAACTTCGTGGCCAACTGCGTCGCCAGCACCCTGCTGTCGGGACTGGAGTCCTTCTCGGGCATCATGATGCCCAGAATTCGCTCACTCCCCAATGCCCTTACAGCCAGGGCCATTGTAACCGAGGAGTCGATTCCCCCGCTCAGTCCGATTACCCCCCCACGACGCTGCAAACGAAGCAGTACATCTTCCTTTAACCGGCTTGTAATACGCCCGACAAGCCCTTCAACATCTTTGATTTTCAGAATATCTCTGTGAAATCCTTTGGCCATTCTAGTCATTGTCCGTGGTTTTTAATCGTTTATCATATATTACTTTGCAAGGAACCTTCATTTCATCTGCCCGAAAGCGGCAATTTCCGTGAACAAACTGTTCCATGAGTATTTGTGTTGACAGAATTCCGGCCACAGCCATGTTTTCGTTCTCGGTGGCCCGGCCACTCTGCTGCATTTTGTTCACAAGTTTCTCTACAGTAAGCGGATTGAACAAGCCATACTTCTGAATGCTTCCCGCAGAAAGCATCTCTCTCAGCAGGGCGGGAGCCTGGTCTGAAAGCAGGCTGGAAGCAACAGGTGCCCGATAGGCCTGCTTCGGGCGTTTAAGCACCTTTTCGGGTAAACGCCTGCTCATTAACTTTTTTAAGAGATACTTTTCATTTAAGCCCCTGATCCGGTATTTTTGAGGAATACGGGTAGCAAAATCGATAAATCTGTGGTCGAGGAAGGGATAACGTCCTTCCACAGAATGCGCCATCGACATCCGGTCGCCCTGGGAGGAAAGGAGGTAGCCCGAGAGAAAAAGCCGGGACTCCAGCCACTGGGCCCTGTCGAGCAGGTCCCAGGTCTGAAAGCTCCCGGGAAGCCTTTCTTTAAGAATCCCGACAGGATCCCTGCCTGCCCGAGCCCGAAGCTGCTCCGAAAAATGTTCCTTAATGTGTTTGCTGTTGTTCCAGCGAATCATGTGGGAATAGACCGGATTGTCGAGCTCTGTCAGACCATGGCCAAAAAAGAACTTCAGGGTCCTTGCCGATCTGCCCTGAAACTGAGCCAGGTAAGGGTAAAGCCTCTGCAAAAGGAGGGGCCTGATCTTTGAATCGGGCTGCTTCGCCCAGAATTCCCTGATCAGGGCCTCTTTGAAAATATTGTAACCTCCCAGAAACTCATCAGCGCCTTCGCCGGTGATCACCACCTTTATTCCACTGTCCTGTACAAGGCCCGAAAGCATAAACATGGGCACCGCAGCTGTTCTGAGCAAGGGGGTCTCGGCATGCCAGACTACCTGCTGAAAATGGCCGGCCACATCCTCTGTTCTGCAGGCAATGGAAGAATGATGGGTGTCCAGCCAGCGGGCAACTTCACGCTGATAGTCGGTTTCATCAAATTCCGCATCCTCAAAACCAATCGAGAAGGTATTCAACAAACCCGGCTCAATCTGTTTAACGAAATGGGTGGTAGCACCGGAATCGATCCCTCCACTCAGGTAGGCAGCCACCTGAACATCGGAACGAAGCCGAAGCCTTACGGCATCCTGCAAAAGAAAATCCAGTTCCTCCTGAAGGCGATTGAGCCCTCCCGGGGTCGGTTCGTCCATGGCCTCATCATAGCTCAGTTCCCAATAGGCCTCCATCCTGATCCCGGAAGCGTTCACCTTCAGGAAATGGCCCGGAGACAATTCCCGGATGCCTTTAAAGACCGACCCCGGAGTGGGAACAGACCAGAAAGTAAAGACCGCGTTCAGGGCCTCCGGATCAAGCTCCGCTTCGACAGCCCCGGAGGCAAAAATGCACTTGATCTCGGAGGCAAACACAAGCCCCTCTTCTGTATCTGCATAGAAAAGGGGGCGAATCCCCATCCGGTCTCTGGCCAGAAACAATTCCTTTTCCTCACTGTCCCAGACTGCAAAAGCAAACTGCCCGTTGAGTTTTCCCAAACAGGCTTCCCCGTACTGCACGAAAAGCCTGAGCAGAACCTCCGTATCACTATTGGTGCGGAATGCATGGCCAAGCGACTCAAGTTCGGCTCTTAGCTCCAGGTAATTGAATACCTCCCCATTGTAGGCAATCCAATAGCGCCCATCGGGTGTGGACATGGGCTGCTGGCCATGGGCCAGATCTATAATACTTAAACGAACGCTCCCCAATCCAACATGCTCACCTATATAAATGCCCGACTCATCGGGCCCCCGGTACTGAATCCGGGTCAGCATGGCCCTGATGGTATCGGCCCTGACAAGGGGACGGGTTGCTTGAAAAATACCGGAGATTCCGCACATGGGTTTTAGGAATCGGAAAGACGTTTCTTTTCTATAAAGGCCACAATCGCATTGATCGATTCGAAATTCTCCTCTACCAGATCATCGTCATCGGGGCTTACACCGAAGGCTTCCTCCAGATGATCCAGCAATAAGGCAAAACCCATGGAATCGAAGATTCCCTCAACGAACAACATGGTATCGGCCGTGAGAGAGTCCGTCTCTTTATAGGTGTTTTCTTTTACGTAGGCAAACAAAGCCTCTTCAATCTTTAATTTGTCGCTCATTTGAACCAATTCTAATTACTGTACTAAAACTATCCGATTCATTTCAGGATCGATCCCTCTGCAGAGGAGGAGATTCACATCCATAATTAAGGTACGAAAATGAAGCTGAAAAAGATACGCTATTTGATCAACCCCCCTTTAGCGATGGTCAGACAGAGCAGATTCCCGACGAATACAAAAGAGCAGCACTTCCCGCCCCGGACTTCCCTGATAGATATCAAAAGAGTTGGGATAAACGGGCCGGTTTCCATGACAAAAAAACTGGCCGGCAACCAGATGGTTCCCGACCAGCAGAAGTATAGAGGATCAGTCGTCTTCAGACACAAGCAAAAGACTTTAGAGCAGCCCCTGGTCAACCATGGCATCGGCCACCTTCAGGAAACCGGCAATATTGGCCCCCTTCACATAGTCCACATAGCCATCTGCATTGGTTCCGTACTTCACGCAGTTTCCGTGAATACTGGTCATGATCTGATGCAGACGTTCATCGACCTCCCTGCGGGTCCAGTTTATCTTCATTGAGTTCTGGGCCATTTCCAGTCCGGAGGTAGCTACACCTCCTGCATTGGCTGCCTTTCCAGGTGCATAAAGCAAGCTTTTCTCCTGCAGCTTTTCGATGGCCTCGGGGGTACAGGGCATATTCGCACCTTCGCAGACGCAGATGCACCCGTTCTTAATAAGGTTCTCGGCATCATTTGCATCGAGTTCGTTCTGGGTAGCACAGGGCAGGGCAATGTCCACCTTCACCTCCCAGGGACGCTTACCCTGAACAAATTCAACGCCCTCAAATTCCAGGGCATAGGGCGAAACAATGTCTTCATTTGAGGCCCTGAGTTCGAGCATATAATCGATCTTCTCCCCACTTATTCCTTCGGGATCGTAGATATAACCGTCGGGTCCTGAAAGGGTTACAACCTTTCCTCCCAGTTCAGTCACCTTTTGTACGGCACCCCAGGCAACATTCCCAAAGCCCGAAACGGCAACCGTCTTACCCTCGAAACGCTCATTCCTGGTGGCCAGCATTTCATTTGCAAAGTACACACAACCAAATCCGGTGGCCTCTGGTCTGATCAGCGATCCGCCCCAGTTCAGCCCCTTGCCGGTCAGTACTCCCGTATTCTCGCGGGCCAGTTTCCTGTACATCCCGTAAAGGAAGCCGATTTCACGTCCTCCTACACCGATGTCTCCGGCAGGAACATCGGTATCCGGACCAATATTCCGCCACAGCTCCAACATGAAGGACTGACAGAAACGCATGATTTCGGCATTGGATTTGCCCTTGGGATCAAAGTCCGAGCCCCCCTTGGCTCCACCCATCGGAAGGGAGGTCAGGCTATTCTTGAAGATCTGTTCAAAACCAAGGAACTTCAGAATGCTCAGGTTCACACTGGGGTGAAAACGAAGCCCGCCTTTGTAAGGGCCAATCGCATTGTTGAACTGAACCCTGTAACCCAGGTTTACATGTACCACCCCCTGATCATCTGCCCAGGGTACCTTAAAGACCATAACCCTGTCGGGTTCAATAATGCGTTCCACAATCCCGGCCGTACGGAAATGCGAATTCTCATTGTAAATCTCCTCAATGGATTCCAGGACCTCGCGAACAGCCTGATGGTATTCCACTTCACCCGGGTGCTTCTTCACCAGGTCATTCATGATGGTGTCTACATTCATAACGGTATGTTTAAAACGTTGGTGTATTCATCGTCCGTCACTTCTACGGATATGTAAAATTGCTATTTCAGTCAGGATAAAACAAACGGAAAAGTATGATTAAGAGCAGCTTTCAGGACTGATAAAAATCATGCTTTCGGATGTATTCGCACAGAAAAAACCCTTCCTCA
>PDRI01000147.1 GCA_002748055.1 Bacteroidota bacterium
GGTGGATAAAAAAACCATTTTTATACTGACTTCGGACAACGGCCCCTGGATTTCCTATGGTGATCATGCGGGCTTTACCCCCTTTCGTGAAGCAAAAGGAACAAGCTTTGACGGGGGAATACGTTCGGCCTGCATAGTGCGTTATCCGGGGCATGTGCCGGCGGGAAGGGTTTCGGAAAAGGCCTGGTGTTCCATCGACCTGCTTCCCAGTCTTTGTGCCCTATGCGCTATCCCCCTCCCCAAAAACGAGATCGACGGCTACAATGTGTGGGACCTGATTTGCAGCAAGGAAGGCGCTGTGAACCCTCATGATTACTATGCCTTTTCCAACAACCGGAATCTCGACGGGGTTATGAGCGGTGATGGTCGCTGGAAGCTGCATCTGCCTCATCAGTATCGCAGCCTTGATTCGGCCGGAAACGGGGGGATGGCCGGCCATTACATTCATCTTCAGATTGATACGGCACTTTTCGATATGGAGGCCGATCCGATGGAAGGCCGAAACGTCCTGCAGGAGGAGTCCGAAATCGCAGAAAGCCTTATTCGTCATGCCGAGGCCCATAAGCACAGGTTCTACAGCAAACAGGCCGATCATTAAAAGTGCGAACAGAGCCGCGGGACATTTGCCGTTTAGTTCAGTTCTTTACGGGGTCAAATGGACTTCCATTTCCTTTTATCCATGATCCATTTGCCTTCCAGGGGTGGGACATAGTTCTGCATCATTTCGAGCAGGCTCCGGGGATCCTCTGCGTAAAGCAACATATCCCGGTTCACGTCTCTGAGGAAGCCCTCCTTCACCATGTGCTCTATCGCAGCCAGGAGATGGTTGAAGAAACCATTGGTATTCAACAGCCCAACCGGTTTCTTGTGCAGGCCAAGCTGGCCCCAGGTAAGCATCTCGAAGAATTCATCCAGTGTGCCAAAGCCCCCGGGCAGGGCAATGGCCCCATCGCTCTTTTTTTCGATGAGGGCCTTGCGTTCATGCATGCTTTCGACCCGGATTAGCTGCTCCAGCCCGTCGTGTCCCAGCTCCAGGGTATCCAGAAATTCCGGAATAACTCCACACACCTTTCCTCCTGCATCCAAGGCTGCATCAGCCAGGCTGCCCATCAGGCCTACCTTGCCACCGCCATAAACAATGCCGATCTCTTTTTCGGCCAGGATGCGGCCCAGTCTTTGGGCCTCTTTTGTATAAACATCATCGAAGCCCGGACTCGAGCCACAGTAAACAGCCAGATTTTTCATCCGGCAAAGATAGTCATCGCCTTTTTATACCGCGAATAAGCAGTCAGCTTTATAAGCTTGGTTTAGGATGGTCCTTCAGGACATCGGTGTACTGCGAAAATTCGGCCTCGGAAAGGGAGTGATTCTGCAATTCACCGTTGATGAACTTCTCATAACCAACCATGTCCATCAACCCATGCCCGCTCAGGTTGAAGAGGATGACTTTCTCCTTACCTTCTTCCTTGGCCTTTTTGGCTTCCCTGATGGTGGAGGCAATGGCGTGGGTGGTTTCCGGGGCGGGGATAATGCCTTCTGTTTGTGCGAAAAGCATACCTGCTTCATAGCACTCGAGTTGTTGCAAAGCGCTGGGTGTGATGAGTCCTTCTTTAACAGCGTGACAAACCAGGGGGGACATTCCATGATAGCGAAGTCCACCGGCATGGATGGGAGGCGGAATAAAGCCATGCCCCAGTGAGTTCATAGCCATTAGCGGGGTCATTTTTGCAATATCTCCATGATCATACACAAAGGGTGCCTTGGTCAGTGTTGGGCAGGATGCCGGCTCAACGGCAATGATTTCGATCTCAGCCCCGTTGATTTTATCCTGAATAAAGGGGAAGCTGATGCCGGCAAAGTTACTGCCTCCGCCGGCACAACCGATGACCACATCGGGCAGTTTCTCGCCTGCCTTTTCGAGCTGCTTCTTCGCTTCAAGGCCAATGACGGTCTGGTGGAGCATAACATGGTTCAGAACCGAGCCAAGTGAATACCGGGTTTCGCCACTTTCATCTGATACCGCCTGCTCTATGGCCTCACTGATGGCGATGCCGAGGCTCCCGGGAGTATCGGGATACTTAGCCAGTATATCGCGACCTGCCTGGGTTTCTGTGCTGGGGCTTGCCACGCAGTTTCCTCCCCAGGTTTGCATGATCATTTTTCGGAAGGGTTTCTGGTCGAAGCTCACCCGCACCATAAAGACCTTGCATTCCAGTCCAAGTTGGGCGCAGGCAAAAGACAGGGCGCTTCCCCATTGACCGGCCCCCGTTTCCGTAGTTATCTTTTTGATCCCGAATTCTTTGTTGTAGTAGGCCTGTGCCACGGCCGTATTGGGTTTATGGCTGCCGGCGGGCGAGACACTTTCATTCTTGTAATAGATGCGGGCAGGTGTACCAAGAGCTTCTTCCAGTTCATAGGCCCGTACAAGGGGAACCGGACGCCAAATACTCAACATATCCATGACCTTTTCAGGAATATCTATCCATCGTTCCGTACTCATTTCCTGTTCAATCAGATTCATCGGGAAAACAGGCGCAAGATCCTCTGGGGTAATGGGTTTACCATTAGGCCCAAGCGGAGGATTCATGGTGCCAGGCAGGTCGGCTGCAACATTGTACCATTGCCTTGGCATCTCTTTCTCGTCCAGGTAAATCTTCTTACTCTTTTTCATTCTACTTCGGATTTGGTTGGGTTTGACAAAAAAAAACGGGACCTGTATCAAGCCCCGTGAAATCTTATGGTAATCAGACCTATCTATACCACAACAACGAAGCCGATAACACCAGGTGCCACCAGAACCATCGCCAGTTGTTGTATGAAAAGCCGGATCTCATCTTTCTGTTTGTCCCGAAAGTAAGGATTCTTGCGATAGATCCAAACTAAAATGAGGGTTTTTTATTCAAAAGCCTGATTTTTTCGGCATTCCAGTCGCAATACGAAAAAAACCCATCGCCTGGGCGATGGGTCAGAATTAATACGAAATGACCTGGTCAACTATATAAGTTTCACATTCACTGCATTTAATCCTTTGCGTCCTTCAGTGAGTTCGAAAGATACAAAGTCGTCCTCCTTGATCTTGTCTACCAAACCGGTTACATGAACAAAATATTCCTCGTCTGATTCGACGTCTTTAATGAAACCATAACCTTTGGACTCATTGAAGAATTTTACTTTACCTTCTTTCATTGTATGAATTAAGAATTGTTGATAAAGCAAAAGTAAGACATTTTCAGTCTAAAAATAACAAACAGCAAAACATTTTAACAACAGGTGCAAAATGATCTAAAAAAAGGCTCCTGAAAAGGCCGGTATGGAAGCCTGAGTCTTTTCCGGATTGTGTGCGGGCCCGACTCATTCCCGGCCGGAAATCGATGAATTCGTTCCGGAATAGGTATATTTGTTCAAGCGCTTTGAATACTTAAGGTTCTGATGAAAAGCTTTTCCCTCATCCTTTTTGCTATGCTTCTGCTGCCGTCTTCTGTCCTCGCCCGGACAGACAGCGCAGACAGCCTGATGCAGCGTATCCCTGTTGCAAGCGGGAATGAACTCGCGCACATATACTACGAGCTGGCACAAATTATGATAGACAGCATGCCCGACAGCGCGCTGCATTTTGTCGATCGCTCGGAGCGCATTCTTGCCAGATATGATCCGGATGGCCTTCTCCCCTTTCTTTACATGCAAAAGGGAGAAATCTACGAGAAAAAGCATCGGTTTGACAGGAGTCTCAGTCATTATCGAAAGGCCTACGAAAGCTTTGTCCGAAGCGGGAATCAGGCCGAAATTGCCTCCAGCGCCTGGAGCCTGGGAGGAATCTATTATGAACTGGCCGATTTCAGTCAGGCCTATTATTTCTTTATGACCAGCCGGAATGCAGCAGAAAACCGGGGGGATGAGCATGGCATGGCACTTATGGAAAACAACCTGGGTAATGTGGCTCATGAAATGGAGAAGTATTCCGAGGCGGAGCAACACTATAAGAATGCGCTGACCTATTACCGGGAGAATAAACTGCTGGAAGAGGAGTGCATGGCCATGAACAACCTGGGACTGATCAGACTCGACAGGCAGGACTATGATTCGGCCCGGGTCTATTTCAACGAAGTGCTTGGCAAATTGGAAAACAGTGGTATTCCCATAAACAGTGTCGCCTATGTCCTGTCGGGCGTTTACAATAACATCGCTCTTTCGTTGATTGAAGAAGGCGGAAAACGTGAAGTGCTTCCTTATCTGGAAAAAGGGCTGAGACTTGCCCGTATGGACAATGACCTTTATACAGTTGCAACTGTTTACCTGAATATGGGTTCTATCTACACGGAAACAGATCTGGCCGATTCAGCCCTCTATTTTCTACACCGCACCACTTCCATTGCACAGGAACTTGGCTACAAGGATCTCCTTATCGATGCCTATGACGAACTCGCCTGTTTGCATGCCGGTCTGGGGAACTATGCCAGTGCCTATAACTGGCGTGTCCGCTATGACAGCCTTAACAGGGAGGTGTATAACGAAAACCAGACCCGGCAAATAAATCAACTGCGAGTAAGGTATGAACAGGAGATTCGCGAAAAAAAGATTGCAGGCCTGCAAGCCAAAACAAAAGCCCAGCGCAGCTTAAACAAGGTATATGTCATCGTGATTATTCTCGTGCTGGCATTGGTTGTCATCGTAGCCATTAATCTTCGCGACAAGAAGGTAAGCAATACCATTCTGGCCGAACGAAACATACAGATCAGCGATGCCATCAGACGAATTAGTGATTCGGAGAATAAGCTGAAGCACCTGAATACCTCCAAGGATAAGATCTTCTCTGTTGTTGCCCACGATCTCCGAAATCCGGTGGCCGCTATTTCGGGCTTTGCAGAGTTGCTGAACGATGGCTTTGATGAGTTTGATACCGAGATCCAGAAGGACTACATCATGCAGATATTCCAGGCCAGTCAGCGCATGCAGAGTTTGCTGGAAAATCTGTTGGTATGGGCCCGCTCTCAGATGAAAGCGATAAAATGCGAGCCTGAGCTGCTCTCGCTCTGGGATGTAACGAACGATTGCTACAACGAACTTCTGCCCAATATTGAGTATAAGAAGGTAGCGGTTGAAAATCGGGTGCTAAAGAACTGTACGGTTTACGCAGATGAAAGCATGCTGCGGACCATCATCAGGAACCTGCTTATGAATGCCGTTAAATTCAGTTTTCCGGGTGGCCGTATTTTGATATCTTCCAGTCCTGCCGGTGCCTTTTGCGTGCTCTCGGTCAGGGATCAGGGCATAGGTATCCGTCCTGAGGTCCGGGATAAACTTTTTAGCCCGAATGAGATGAACTCAACCCCTGGCACTTCGGGAGAGGCAGGTTCGGGACTGGGATTGATTCTTTGCAAGGAATTTACCGAGAAGAATGGCGGACGAATTTGGCTCGAAAGTGAGGATGGCAAGGGATCGGTGTTCAGGGTCGAGTTGCCCCGGATTGGCCATTAGGCTTATTTGAGCATATCCCTGAACAAGGCCTCAAATTTTTTCACTTTTGGTTGGATAACCACCCTGCAATAGCCCTCATTGGGGTTGTTCTCGAAGTAGGACTGGTGATAACCCTCGGCAGGATAAAAAACATCGAAGGCTTCGAGTGTTGTTACAAGCGGATCCGGCCAGATTTTTTCTGCATCCAGTTTTTTTATTAACTCGGCAGCTTTCCTTCGCTGCAGCTCGTTATGATAAAGAATAACCGAGCGGTACTGGGTTCCGCGATCTGCACCCTGCCTGTTCAGGGTGGTAGGATCATGAACGCTGAAAAACACCTCAAGAAGCCCTGTATAACTGATTATATCGGGATTGTAAGTGATCTGAACAACCTCGGCATGACCGCTTGTACCAGCGCAAACTTGTTTGTAATCCGGATTGTCCAGATGGCCGCCGGCATAGCCCGATACCACCTCTTCTACTCCATTTAGCCGCTCAAATATTGTTTCCACACACCAGAAGCATCCGGCTCCCAGAGTGGCCTTTTCAAGCCGGACTGTTTGTGCTTGTCCCATAGCTGTTCCACTTAGCGAAAGAAGTATAAATATATGGATTGATTTTTTCATCGTTTTCCCTGCTGCTATAACCGGCTAAGGCAAGCATTTGTTCGGAAGCTTAAAAACTTCCTGCAGCAGTGTACATCAGGAATCATATTTGCTGATTCGATCTTTGGAATATTGCATATATGGGCTATATTTGTTTCAACTGTGTTCGATCAGACATCGATAAGATAGTCACTAACCCTGGAATTGAATCAGTTCTTGAAGGTCCCGGTTACGAATAGCCGGGACTTTCTTATTGCTTTCCAAATACCTGTATATTAATAGATTAACAAGCAATCATGGGCAATCTGTTCTGCTATTGCTGTTTTTGGCATTGTATTTGAAATCCTGTAGTAAAAGATGTTTAACCAATACCGGGAAATCATGAAAGCAAGAAACCTTAGCATAGCGATAATGATTGCGATGATGGCCGGAACCTTTACCATCGATGCGCAGTCTCAAAGACGCGCTTCTGTGAATGAGACTCAAAACAGCGAGTCGGGCCGACGCAGTGTTGAAAGCAGACCATCTGTAAGCAAGGCTTCGAGGCAAAGGGCTGTTCGGTCCGCTCCCCGAGAAGTACAGCAGACAAAAGCAAAGCGGGAAGCAAAGCCGGTTCATCAACCGAGCCGAACATTTGAGGCACGGAGGTCCGAATCGAGGCAGCTTCAATCGCCCCAGAGACCTGCCAGCATTCAGCGCAACTCCCGTTCAGGAAAAGTGCGTCGAACAAGGACTGAAACTCCGGTTAGCATAAGCACCCGACGTAATCCTTCCAGCAACTACCGTTCGGCCGGCAGCAGGGTTTACACCTACGACAGGGCCCGGGCCGGAAAACCCAATAAATTCTCTGAAAGACGCTATTATGGTGGACACCACTACCACTACGTTTATCCCAAAAGAAATGCGAGGATTCACTGCCACAACGATACCTATGTGCACGACTACAGGGTTTTGTACAGGCCCGATTACTACGATATTTTCTGGACCAGGAGCATGTATCGCGACTATCATCGCTGGTACCCGAATTATCGTTGGGACTATGCCTATGGGCACAGGATTCAGATCATCTCGGTCTTTGATGCCCGATACAACCTCGGCGAGGTAGCCATGGTTTACGGCAGGGTTTACGCCACCTGGTACAACGAGGATACGGATGACCTTCTGCTCTTTTTTGGAGGCGACTATCCGGCCCAGGCATTTACCGTTGTGATTCCGGGCCACATCGCCAGGAGATTCAGTCGGAGACCCGAGCGCTACTTCCTTGGAGAACACCTGACCGTTACCGGTTTAATTACCACCTTCGACGGCACTCCCGAGATTGTAGTGAAGCATCGCCGACAGCTTGATCTCTACTAGTAAACAATTGACTCAATAAAAAGGGCCACCTTTGAGTGGCCCTTTTTATTAGCAGCTATATCCGGTGCAATCTGCAGCCTGAAAGGATAGTGCTTTGTCGACAGGCAGCGGTTTAGACGATCTGGCTCATTGCATCGATGTAGGCTTCAGCTGAGGCGGTGACAATGTCGGTCGAAGCTGAAAAGCCGTAGTAAACACCTCCTTTGTATTCTATCTGCATATGCACTTTACCGATGTCATCGCTGCCCCTGGTAATGGCCTGAATCAGGAATTCTTCAATTCTTACCTTCTTTTTCAGAATGCTTTTGATGGCTCTAATCGCCGCATCTACAGGCCCGTTTCCGTCGGAAGTGGCCTTCGAGATTTCGCCATTCCATTCCAGCTCTACGGTTGCAACAGGCTCGGCTCCTTTCCCGCAAACCACCTGAAGCCTATGCAGGTGAAGGTTGCGCTTAATATCACGCGCATTGGCGCCTGCAAGCATCTTCAGGTCCTCGTCTATGATTTCTTTTTTGGAATCGGCCAGATGCAAAAACTCTTCATAGAGGTTATCCAGGGCCGCCTTATCGAAGCTATAGCCCAGCTTTTCAAGCCTGTGCTTGAGAGCTGCCCTTCCACTTCTGGCGGTCAGCAATATAGCCGATTCATTAATGCCTACGCTTTTTGGATTCAGGATCTCGTAATTCTCTCTCTTTTTCAATACGCCATCCTGATGAATGCCGGAGGAATGGGAAAAGGCATTCCGGCCGACAATGGCTTTATTGGGCTGCACCGGCATGCGCATGAGGGTTGAAACCAAACGGCTGGTCCGGTAAATCTTCCGCGAATTGATCCCGGTCTGGAGTTTCAGGTGCTTCCGGCTTTTCAGGATCATGGAAACCTCCTCAAGTGAGGTATTCCCGGCCCTCTCGCCTATTCCGTTTATGGTAACCTCCACCTGCCTTGCTCCATTGAGTATGCCACTCATGGTATTTGCTGTAGCCATACCAAGGTCGTTGTGGCAGTGTGTCGAAATAACGGCCCGATCGATATTGGAAACATGCTCTTTCAGATAGCGGATCTTCTTCCCATATTCTTCCGGAAGCGTATAGCCGGTTGTGTCGGGTATGTTCACCACCGTGGCACCGGCAGCAATAACGGCCTCTATCACACGGGCAAGGTACTTATTTTCGGTTCGTCCGGCATCCTCGGCATAGAATTCCACATCGTCCACAAAGGACTTGGCATATCTGACCGCTTCAACACCCCTTTCGATAATCTCCTCCGGATTGCTGTTCAGTTTATGAACGATATGGTAATAAGAGGTGCCGATGCCCGTATGTATCCTGGGCTTCTTTGCAAATTTCAGGGACTCGGCAGCCACCTCTATATCCTTTTTCACAGCCCTGGTAAGGGCACAGATAGTGGGTTCACTGACAGCCTTACTGATCTCTACAACTGAATTGAAATCGCCCGGGCTTGAGATGGGGAATCCAGCCTCGATCACATCGACACCCAGTTCTTCGAGCGCCCTGGCCACTTCAATCTTTTCAATGGTATTCAACTGGCAACCGGGTACCTGTTCACCGTCTCTGAGGGTTGTGTCGAAAATGAAAACGCGATCTTTTGCCATAGTATTTGGTTTTCTGCTTGCTTAGTCCTCACAAAAAAACAAATAAAATGCAAAATATGCTATTCAACATATCCCTTTTATGCGAATTGGGTCTTTAATTGCTCCACCCAGTCCGCAATTCTCTGGCCGTTCATTTTGCCCTGGTTCTCAAAATCAATGGCCAGACCGGCAAACTGATCGCCCCGCAGAGCCCGGGATGATTCAAAGGAATACCCTTCCGAGCTCGTGAAGCCGACCAGTTCGGCCCCGCAGGATTCGAGTGTATCTGCCATAATGCCAACTGCATCAAGGAAGTTCTCCGGATATCCTTTCTGGTCGCCCAGGCCAAAAAGCGCGATCTTTTTACCCTCCAGATTCAGGTCTTCCAGAGCTGGTAAGAACTCGTCCCAGTAATTGGGGAGCTCTCCGTCGAACCAGGTTGGTACACCCAGAATAAGCTGCTCATATTCCAGGAAAACTTCTTCATTGACCTCTTCAGCATTGTGTGCGTCGATTTGGCCCTCTCCAAAGTCCTCCACAATCTGTTTGGCAATCTTTCCCGTTTTAAGGGTATTGAAACTATATACAATGGCTGTTTTTTTCATTTCCGGGGTTTTAATAGTCGAGTAATTCATTGACGGCCTTTTCGATCCGTTCTGCATTGGGCAGAACTGCAGCTTCAAGGATGCGGTTAAATCCAACCGGCGTAAAGCTGGAACCAACACGTTTGACAGGCCCATCGAGGTGTTCAAAGGCCAGTTCGCCGATTTTGGCTGCCACCTCTCCGCCAAAGCCACCAAAGACCTTATCTTCGTGAACCACAAGTACTTTGCCTGTTCGTCTGACGGTTTCCACTATGGCTGTTTCGTCGAGTGGACTGAGTGAACGGAGATCGAGCACTTCAATACTGGCCCGGCCCGATTCGGCAAGTTTATCAGCCAACTCGATGCACATATGCGTGGTGTTGCCATAGGTGATGATGCTCAGGTCTTCCCCTTCTCTTCTGAGACGCGCTTTTCCAAAAGGCACTTCAAAATCGTCGGGTATGGGTGTTGCTGCTTTGGGAGCGTTGTAGAGTGCCTTCGGCTCAAGAAAGAGGGTGGTGCCCCTGGATCGCATACTGGTGCGAAGCAATCCTGCTGCATCATCTGCAAAGCTGGGATAAACAATACGTATTCCAGGCAGGGAGGCCAGTGAACCCTCTATGGTCTGGGAATGGTAGAGGCCGCCCCCGATGTAGCCTCCCGAAGCCAGACGAATGGTGATGTTCGGTGAGAACTGGCCCTTTGTGCGCCAGTATTCATGAGATGTTTCGACAAATTGCTCCATTGCCGGCCAGAAGTAATCTGCAAACTCAGCTCCTTCGACTACAATACGCAGCTTGTCGTTGAAACGGCTCATACCATTGGCTGTTCCAAGAATGAAGTCTTCGGCGATAGGGCCATTGAAGACCCGGTGTTTCCCGAATTCTTTCTGCATGCCCTTGGTGACGTTAAAGATTCCCCCCTTTTCTTTGTTGGCCACATCCTGCCCCCAGATATAGGTGTCCGGGTTGTGACGGAATTCAGCTTTCAGGGTCTCATTGAGGCCCTCGATCAGTTTCTTTGGCGGGCCTTCCTGCTTGTGCAGGCCTTCCGGGTATTTCTCACTAACCAGCGCTTCGGGTATCACAAAGTCGTGAATCGATTCGGGCGTGGGATGCGGGGCAGCCATTGCTGCTTTATGGGCAGCTTTGACAACATCTTTCGCCTCATTTTCAAATTGCTGCAGTTCTTCCTCGGTGAACCTTCCGTAACGAAGCAATAAGCGCCTGAATTTGGCCAGGGGATCATATTCATGCACATAGTTTAATTCTGCATCGTTTCTGTACAGGTCGTGCCGGTCCGAATTCGAATGCGAATGAATTCTTACGCAATTGGCCTGTACAATTACCGGATGTTCATGCTCAATGACCCACTCTTTTGCAGCCTGCATGGTGTTCATGCTGTCGAATACATCCTTCCCATTGCAATGAAAGATCTTCAGGTTTTTAAATCCTGAGAAATTGTTTGCCACTTTACGGTTGGCGGTCTGATCGGCCTTGGGAACAGAGATTCCGTAGCCGTTGTCCTGGAAAACAAAGATAACCGGAAGTTTTTCGTTACTGGCTCCATTGATTGCCTCATATACATAGCCTTCCGATACAGATGATTCTCCCTGCGAACTGATACTCACCCCCGGCACTTTATAGGCTTTCATGGCCCGGGCAAGGCCGGTTGCATGCAGGGTATGGTTTCCGGTGCAGGATGAGACATTCTGGATGTTCCACTCGGGCTTGGCAAAATGGTTCGACATATGCCGTCCTCCACCGGCAACATCTGCATCCTTGGATATGCCATTGAGGATGAGCTCTTCTGCCGTCATGCCGGCAGACAAAACCGTAAGCATATCTCTGTAATAAGGAAAGAGGTGATCGGTTTCTTTGTCGAAAACCTGACCAATGGCCAGTTGTATGCCATCGTGTCCCGCATAGGGCGCATGGTAGGACCAACCCAGTGCCTGTTTCAGATAGTTTGGAGCCCTGTCGTCAATTGCCCGGCCAATAAGCATGAGCCTGAACCATTTGCCCAGGGTTTCCTTATCCGTGTTCTTTATGCTGTATTTTTTCTCAATGTGCATGATCAATTTGTTTTTAGTTGACCGCTTTTCGCGTCAAAGGATTCAATATAGTCAGCTACCCGCCTCAGGAAGGCTCCACCAAGCGCACCATCGATGATTCGGTGATCGTAAGTCAGTGACAACCACATTTGCTGCCTGATAACAATGGCATCGCCTGCCTCCGTTTCGACAACCGCAGGCTTCTTCCTGATGGCACCAACGGCCAGTATGGCAACTTCCGGCTGATTGATAATCGGTGTTCCTATATCATTGTTGAAGGATCCGAAATTCGTTACCGTAAAGGTTCCCCCGCTGATTTCATCGGGCTTTAACTGATTGCTTCGGGCTCTGCCTGCGAGATCATTCAGGCTTTTAGCCATGCCAACGAGGTTTAGGTGGTCTGCATTTTTTATGTTGGGTACAATCAGGTTATTGTCGGGTAGAGAAACAGCTATCCCAAGGTTAATGCTTTTCTTTAGAACGATGTGTTCATCCCTCACCGAAGCGTTGATCTGCGGGAAGTCTTTCAGTGCCAGAACAGTAGCTTGCAGAAACACCGGTAAATAGGTAAGTTTCACGCCCTCTTTTTCCAGGAAATCGTTTTTCACCCGGTTACGCCATTCAACCACGGAGCTTACATCTACTTCCAACATATTGCTCACGTGTGCGGAAATCTGCTTGGACTGAAGCATGTGACCGGCGATTAGTTTTCGCATCCGGCTCATTTCAATCAGCTCCTCCCCTTCGTTTTGCTGAACCACAGTCTGATTCTCCTGCTTTGGCCGATCGGATGCCGACTCAGCTTCAGAGCCTGAAACGATTTTTGCCCCCCTGCTTTCAAGGTAGCTGAGGATGTCGTTCTTTCGGACACGTCCCTCCCGGCCCGAACCCCGTATGCTCGCCAGTTCGTCAGCTGTTAAGCCGTTCTCCAGCGCAATACGCTTAACAAGTGGAGAGTAGAATCTGTCCCCGTCTGCTTCGATCTTTTCTTTCTTAGGGGGGGGCTCAGGTGCCGTTTCTTGTGACACTTCATTTTCTGCAGATGCTTCGGCATCGGGAGATGCTTCCTCCTCTGTCCCGGTTCCAATGACTGCGATCACTGTTCCGACAGGAACCAGATCATCCTGCTTGAATCTGATTTCCTTGACAATGCCATCTACCGGTGAAGGGATTTCAGAATCTACTTTGTCCGTTGCAATCTCCAGAAGAACATCTTCTTCCTCGATTTTATCACCGACCTTTACAAACCAGTTGGTGATTGTAGCTTCCTCGATACTTTCACCCAGCTTGGGCATGATCAGTTCGAAATTTGCCATATGAAATAGATGTGTTTTTGTTAAAATTCCGCTGGTATAACAACACCCGGGGGGAAATTGTTTTATTCATCGGTCTCGAAAGAAATATCGAGGAGTACGGGTTCTCCGCTTGCATGCTTTTCCAGGGCAAGTTTTTTGTGATAAACCGGGTAGGAGATTCTAACATCCGGGTATGAAAGATGCACCAACATGGCTGCTACAGAAAAGATCTTGGGCCCCTGAGGGATCAGGGTGAGTGCATATTCGTTCCGGAGGGGTAAAATAATTTCAATGAGGCTTTTGTAAATGGACTGCCCGTTTCTGATCGGATAGGCAATCAGGTTCCGGATAGGTGTATCGCTTATTATTTCGTGGTTGTTCACGAGGACTTTCTGAACATACTGGACATCGATGGCCGGATCTGTGTAAAACAGGTATTGCAGATCGGGCTTAATCATCCGGGTAATCGATCTGGCGATATTCTCTTCATGGCCCAGCCCGAGGATGAGTGCCTCTTTTAGCTTCTTCTTTTTGGTCTCGCTGCTCAGAAAATCCTGGATTCGTTTAACTTTTGGGGCTGAAGCAGGGGCTGTGTATTCAGCTACACTGTAGGTAAAACGGAGCATGACCTTTTCATAGCCTTCCAATACACTTAGCCAGCGAAAAAGCTCATAGTACCAGCGTTGCGACATCCCGGTGCAATCGAAAAGGATATTTAGTTTTCCGGAAGAATCAGCCGGAAGAAAGGGCTCTAAATCGGGGACCTCACCCCTTACAGGAACAATTTCAAAGCCCTGCTTCAGGTAGTAAGCCTTGTTTAAGGCATAGGAGAACTCAGAAATATGTCCCGCAGATGTGAGGGCTATTTTCCTGCAGGCAATGCCCTCTACTTTTCTGGCTACATGCGTACAACGGGCCTCATATCCCAGAAAAGCGATGAACAAATCAGCCCTGAAGTCCTTCAATTGAGATGGGTCAATATGTCGCAAAGACGATAATTCCATAGCTTTTCTCTTCAGTTACGAAGTTAGCAGTATTATCAGTACAACCTTGGAAAAGACTTAAAGATTTGGGCTGCTTGCCGGAATCTTTGCGATGGGGTATGGATTTTCATACTTGAGGTTGAACAGGTCCAGCTTGGGCCATTCACGCACATGATTCACTGCACTGAACATCATTCCCGAGACATGCCGGTGAATCCTGGATTCTTTTTGCGTAGTGGTATTCAAGAGGACAACCCAGTTCAGCCCGTTACCCTGCCTTACCATCAGTGCAGAAGAGCCGGTCAGATAGCCCGTCCTCCACCAGGTTCCGTAGCTGTCACTTCCACGCCAGCCGAAGCGGCCTTTACCCGCCAATTCGGGATCTGTCATTGCAGCTATGGTTTCCGAACTAAGGATGTCGGGCTGAGCAGGAAATCCATCGATGGCTGTCAGAAACTTGATCAGTTCCGGGGCAGAGGCTACCCATCCGCCGGCAGGGCCCAGGAGAGCCATGTCGTTTCCTCCGTAGTGTACAGGTACTTTTTCGCCCGAGCCATTTGCATCATACACCATTTTAGTGTTGCCCCGGGTATGGTAGCGGA
>PDRI01000148.1 GCA_002748055.1 Bacteroidota bacterium
CCATTGGCCGGAATGGAAGTGAAACGTAAACGCGGATTGGCAGCTGCCATTTTGGCCAGCAATTCTGTCGTTTCATCCGCGGAGGCGTCATCCACTACGATGAGTTCAAACTCAGGGTAGTCCTGTTCCAGAATCAGGGGAAGAAAATTTTTCAGCCGGCCGGCTTCATTGTGTGCGCATACGATCACCGAGACCCCCTCTTTTTCAGAGTGCCGGATCTGGTTCCGGGCCTTCAGCATACGCGTGAATACAAAGAGCCACAGATACAATTGGATGAGCCAGGCTGTGCAAAACAGTGCAAAAGGGACCCAGACCAGGGGAGCGATTTCGGCGATTTCGGGTAGCAGGTACATCGCTGTAAATTTAATACCGGAGGGCACAATCTCTTACAGCAGGTTTTCAACAATTCGCTTATCTTTGACGGGTCTGTATGGAGTTCACTATTCAACACACTGACCCGGGATCCAAGGCCCGTAAGGGCAGGCTATTAACGGATCATGGCGGGATTCCGACCCCGGTTTTTATGCCGGTAGGGACTACCGGCAGTGTAAAGGGGATACACCAGCGCGAGTTGAAAGAGGAGGTAGATGCACCCATTATTCTCGGGAACACCTATCATCTTTACCTCCGGCCCGGGATGGAAATCCTGAAGGAAGCGGGTGGTCTGCATCGCTTTATCAACTGGGACCGGCCCATTCTGACAGACAGTGGGGGGTATCAGGTGTTTTCACTGGCTGCTCAACGGAAGTTGAGTTCAGAAGGGGCCATGTTCAGTTCCCATATTGATGGATCGAGACATATGTTTACCCCTGAAAATGTGGTGGATACCCAAAGGCTGATCGGCTCCGATATTATGATGGCCTTTGATGAATGCACCCCCTGGCCCTGCGAACATGCCTATGCGGAAAAATCACTTGCCCTGACCCATCAATGGCTCGACAGGGGGTTGGAGCGCTTTCATTCAAGCGAAGAACACTATGGACACAGGCAGGCCTTTTTCCCCATCGTTCAGGGCAGTACCTTCAGTGACCTTCGTCGCTTCTCGGCCGAGTACATTGCAGAAAAAGGCGCAGAGGGGAATGCCATAGGAGGCTTGTCTGTTGGTGAGCCGGCCGAAGAGATGTATGCGATGATTGAGGAAGTCAATGCCATTCTTCCGGCCGATAAACCCCGTTACCTGATGGGGGTGGGGACACCTGTAAATATTCTCGAAGGAATTGCCAGGGGAATTGATATGTTCGATTGTGTCATGCCTACCAGAAATGGACGGAACGGCATGCTTTTCACCGCACATGGCATCATGAACATGCGGAACAGGAAGTGGATGAACGACCATTCACCCATCGACCCCGACGGGCATTGTTTTGCTGATACGCAATACAGCAAGGCTTATTTACGTCACTTGATCATCTCCGGGGAGATGCTCGGGGCGCAGATTGCCAGTTTGCATAATTTATCCTTTTATCGCTGGTTGGTGCGGCAGGCAGGCATAGAAATTGAAAAGGGAACATTCAGTGCATGGAAAGAAAGCATGACATCGGTTTTGGGCACAAGATTATAAGGTGCCTTGGACTGAAACTGCTGGATTTATACATTATCCGGAAGTTTCTGAGCACCTTTCTTTTGGCCATTGTACTCATTCTTTCGATTGTGGTTATTTTCGACCTTTCGGAGAAGATCGACGATTTCATTGAGAACGGTGCAAACATGCACGAGATTGTGGTGGACTACTATCTGAATTTTCTACCCTATTTCGGGGTGCTTTTCTCCAGCCTCTTCACCTTCATATCGGTCATCTATTTTACTTCCAGGATGGCTTATAACACCGAGATTATAGCCATCCTGAATGCGGGGATGAGTTTGCGTCGCCTCTTGCTTCCCTATATGATCTCCGCCTCCCTGATTGCGGGGGTCTCCTTTTATTTGAGCGATCAGGTGATTCCCGGGGCCAATAAGATTAAGCTTGATTTTGAAGAAAAGTTCATTCACAAGCGTCCCGTCAGGTTCAAAACCAAGAATTTTCACCGGCAGGTAGAACCCGGAATTTTCATCTATCTGCAGAACTACAGCAATGTGTCAAGGGTGGGCTATAATTTCAGCATTGAGAAGTTCGAAGACGGGCAGCTGGTTTCAAAGATGTTTGCCGATCAGATCAGGTGGGATACTGCAATAAACAAGTGGCAGGCGCGCCGTTATTACATCAGGACCATTGATGGCCTCCATGAGACCCTGGAGGAAGGGAAGAGCATTGATACGACCCTGGCCATTCATCCGGACGACTTTAAGATGCGTCTGAACATCGTCGAAACCATGAGTCTAAAGGAGCTCGATGCCTTCATTAAAAAGCAGCTCATGCAGGGCGAGACCAATGTTGTTGCATACCAGGTCGAGCGACACAACCGCCTGGCATTTCCCTTTTCCACCTATATTCTTACCCTGATCGGGGTTGCTGTGTCGTCCAGAAAAATGCGCGGAGGGATTGGGCTTCAGATCGCAATCGGGGTGGTTATCAGCTTTAGCTACATCCTTTTTACCCAGTTTTCGAAACAGTTCGCGATTGGAGGTATGCTGACACCGGTTGCCGCTGTTTGGCTCCCAAACGTCTTTTTCGTCCTGATCGCCATTTATCTTTTCAGATTAGCGCCCCGATAGCAGTATGTTATGAAACGATTTTTCTATGCCCCTGCTTTTTCGTAAGATTGTAACCTTAAATCAACCTAAAAATCAATGGCTTCTACAAAAAAGGTTCAGGAGTTAAAGAAACGCCGGGAGGAAGTACTTCTGGGAGGCGGCGAAAAGGCTATCCAGAAACAGGTGGCCATGGGCAAAATGACTGCCCGGGAACGAATCGTCAGATTGCTCGACGAAGGCTCTTTCAATGAATACGATCTGTTTGTCGAACACGATGCCAAGGATTTTGGTATGGATCGTAAAAAGCTGCATGGCGATGGTGTTATTACCGGAACCGGTACCATTGGCGGCAGGCCGGTCTGTATTTTTGCACAGGACTTTACAGTTGCAGGCGGATCGCTTGGATTCATGCACGCCAGGAAGATTACCAAGATAATGGACCATTCCCTCAAAATGCGCATGCCCCTGATCGGGATTAACGATTCGGGTGGAGCACGGATTCAGGAAGGGGTCAACTCCCTGGCCGGTTATGGTGAGATCTTTTTCCGGAATACACTGGCTTCCGGGGTTATTCCGCAGATTTCAGTGATTCTCGGGCCCTGTGCCGGAGGGGCTGTATACTCTCCTGCGCTTACCGATTTCGTGTTTGTAGTTGACAATATCTCCAAGATGTTTATCACCGGGCCTGAGGTTATAAAGACTGTTCTGGGTGAGGATATTACGATGGAAGAGTTGGGGGGCGCCAGGGTTCACAGCGAGATTACAGGGAATGCCCATTTCTTTTCTGAGACCGAAGAGGACTGCTTTGAGCAGATTAAGTCCCTGCTGGGTTATCTGCCCTGGTCGAACACAGATGTACCCCCCGAAAAGGAAACCATCCCTCCCCTTGAGGACTATAACATTGAGAGCCTGGTTCCGGGTGAGAAGCGTCAGCCTTACGATGTGAGAAATGTGATCAGGGCGGTAACAGACGGTTCCGATTTCTTCGAGATTCAGGAAAGCTGGGCAGCCAATATCGTCATTGGATTCGGGACCATGGATGGCCGAACCGTCGGTTTTGTAGCCAACCAACCCCTTGTAATGGCCGGGGTACTGGATGTGGACTCCTCCGATAAAGCTGCGCGCTTCATCCGCTATTGCGATGCCTTTAATATTCCCATTGTAACGTTTGTCGACCTCCCGGGCTATCTTCCGGGTGTCGATCAGGAGCATGCCGGGGTAATCCGGCATGGAGCCAAGGTGCTTTATGCGTATAGCGAGGCCACAGTCCCCAAAATCACTGTCATCCTGCGTAAGGCTTATGGTGGAGGTTATATTGCCATGAATTCGACCCACCTGCGGGCAGATTTCGTATTTGCATGGCCCGATGCCGAGGTGGCCGTTATGGGGCCGGAAGGCGCAGCCAATATTATTTTCCGCAAGGAGATTGCATCGGCAGAGGATCCCGAGCAGATGCGCAGGGAAAAGGTGCAGGAATACAAGGAGAAATTTGCCAATCCTTATGTGGCTGCAGCAAAAGGCTACATCGATTCCGTTATTGAACCCTCCGAAACCAGGCGTTCACTTCTGCATGCCCTGGGGGTTTCCGGAGGAAAGAGTGTAGGCATGCCTGCCAAGAAACATGGTATTCCACCATTTTAATGCGATCTCATGAGCAAAGACGAAAAAGCTTCAAAAACGAGGATCCAGCATCTTCCCGATGGGGAACTGGAGATTGGCGCCGTTCGCTATAAAACCAAGCTGACCCGGAAGTTCAGTGAGCGACAGGGTTGGCACAGACCCGATGAGCACTTGCTTGAAGCCCTTATTCCCGGGACCATACAGCAGATTATGGTAAAGGAGGGGCAAAGCGTTGAGCAGGGCGAGCCTCTGCTTATCCTGGAGGCCATGAAGATGCGCAACGAGATTCTGGCCCCTGTGAGCGGGACGGTGGAGAAAATCTACGTAAAGGAAGGTGAGCACGTTCGAAAGGCCCACCTGATGATTGCCTTTAGCTAGAAATGTTGGGCAGGCTCGCCGGGCCTTCCCATACCTTAAAGGCTTCCAGTTCCCCGGGCAGGTCCGGAGATTGATCGAAAAGGCCGTATATCGCCGATCCGCTTCCGCTCATTGCTGCATAGACAGCACCACAGTTGTAGAGCCCGTCTTTGATTTCGCGCAATATGGGATGAGCCGGAAACAGGGAGGCCTCGAAGTCATTGACCACCCTTCCCTTCCATTCTTTGGGTGCGGCCCGGAGCACTTCCTCGAGATGGCTTTCCGGCATGGCTGCTTTCACACCGGCATAGGCCTCTGCGGTAGAAATGTGGATGTCGGGAAACAGTAAAACAAGCTGAAATTCACTGATGGAAAAGGGGATCTCACGGAGTTTTTCGCCTCTGCCTTCCATCATCATGGCTCCACCTTGAACAAAAAAGGGACAATCACTTCCGAGTTCAGCAGCCATGGCCAATAGTTGCTCTTTCGGCATGGCTTCATTTGCGAGCCGGTTCAGGCCCAGCAGGCAGGTGCTTGCATTCGATGAGCCCCCTCCCAGGCCGGCACCTATGGGAATCTGTTTGTGCAGGTGGATGGAGAGGGGGGGCAGGGGATGCCTGTCGCTAAACAGCTTCCAGGCACGCTCTACCAGGTTTGGGCCCTCTCCGGACGGGATGGGGATGCCTGTCTGGCTAAACCGGAGTGCGCTTTCGCCTTCCGCTTCGACCCGTATTTCGAGGATGTCACAAAGTCCTACCGCGTACATCAATGATTGCAGGTCGTGAAAGCCATCGGGTCTGCGGCGAAGGATCCGGAGGCCGATATTGATCTTTGCGGGCGAGAAGAGTATCATAGTACTAAAGGTAGCGCTTTTTCAACAATTGTTTATGATAACTTGAAAAGCGCTGTTTAAAAGTGATGGGCCACATTAAGCTGTGGGGGGAGGCGCAATTGTACTTTTGCAGTGCTGAATCGATATCTCAGATCCTATGGCCAAGCAATCGCAACCACAGAAAAAACGTGCAAGTGTAGCCCTTGATTACGGGAAAATACCGCCGCAGGCACCTGATCTTGAGGAGGCTGTTCTGGGCGCTATTATGCTCGAGAAAGATGCTATACTTACCGTTATCGACATCCTTGAAGGGGACAGCTTTTACAAGGAGGCTCATCAGCATATCTACAATGTTGCGCTTTCTCTGTCGCAGCAGGAGAAACCTGTCGATTTGCTTACAGTTACCGAGGAACTCCGGAAAACAGATAAGCTGGACATTGTCGGTGGGGCTTCTTACATTGCACAGTTGACATCCAGAGTGGGTTCTGCTGCTCACCTGGAGTATCATGCCCGCATTGTGGCGCAGAAATACATTCAGCGGGAGCTGATCAGGGTATCTTCCGAGATTCAGGAACGGGCCTTTGACGAGAGTTCCGATGTGGACGATCTACTGGATTTTTCGGAACGGGAACTGCTCAACATTGCAGAGGGGCATATCAAGAAGGAAACCCAGCCCATGAATGTTCTCGTCAGAGCAGCCATCGATCAGATTCAGGAGGCCGGGAAGAATGATGGTGCACTTAGTGGGGTTCCTTCGGGGTTTACCCGGCTCGACAGGATGACTTCGGGCTGGCAGCGCTCCGACCTGATCATCGTAGCTGCCCGCCCGTCCATGGGGAAGACTGCTTTTGTGCTGTCGATGGCGCGGAACATGGCTGTTGACCACAGCAGGCCGGTAGCCATCTTCTCGCTGGAAATGTCCTCGATTCAGCTTGTGAACCGCCTCATTATCGGGGAAACCCAGTTATCCGCTGAAAAGGTCCGCAATGGTCAGCTCGAAAACTACGAATGGGAGCAACTTGAGTACAAGATCAAGGACCTGGAGAAGGCCCCGATCTATGTGGATGATACCCCCGGGATTTCCATCTTTGAGTTCAGGGCCAAGTGCAGGCGACTGAAGCAGAAATTTGATGTGCAGGCCATTGTCATCGACTACCTTCAGCTCATGAGTGGTTCGAAGGATTCCGGCAGCCGGGAACAGGAGGTGAGTCAGATTTCCCGTTCACTGAAGAGCGTTGCCAAGGAACTGGATGTCCCTATTATAGCGCTTTCCCAGCTGAACAGGAGTGTTGAGATGCGTTCGGGAAACAAGCGACCACAACTCTCCGACCTCCGCGAATCGGGGGCCATTGAGCAGGATGCCGACCTGGTGTGTTTTATTCACCGTCCCGAGTACTATGGAATGGAGATCGACGAAGAAGGCAATTCTCTCAAGGGTATAGCCGAGATCATCGTGGCCAAGCACAGGAATGGTGCCATCGGCGATGTGCAATTGAAATTTATCAGGGAGTTTGCGAAGTTTGTCAACCTTGACGACACACTTGGTATGATGGATCCCGATGGCAATGGGAATGCGCTGGCTACATTCCAGTCCAGCATGAATAATGACCAGGGTGTTTCAAACGATGATATTGCCATGAATGCCGGATTCGATGAGCCGGCTCCGTTTTGATTTCTTTTCTCAGATTGCAGTTTTTAGCCCGGACTCAGGTTTTGCCTGCACCCTCGACAACCAAAACAAGCTCCCCTTTAACGCCTGCCTTTTCGTAGTAAGCTTTCAACTCGCCGAGGCTTCCCCTTCGGGTTTCTTCATGGATTTTACTCAACTCCCTTGAAATCGAAGCCCGGCGCCCGGCGCCAAAGTGTAAGGCCATTTGGTCCAGGGTTTTCAGCAGCCGGTAGGGTGACTCATAGAAGACCATGGTCCGCAGCTCCCCGGCCAGTGATTCGAGGCGTTTTTTCCGGCCTTTTTTCTGGGGAAGAAAGCCCTCAAAAACAAAGCGTTCGCAGGGGAGCCCGGAATTGACCAGGGCTGGTACGAAGGCGGTTGCACCGGGAAGGGTCTCTATTTCAATTTCGGCTTCCAGGCAGGCCCTGACCAGCAGAAAGCCGGGGTCGGAGATGCCCGGGGTGCCTGCATCACTCACCAGCGCAATCTCCAGATCACCTGTGAGCCTGGCTACCAGGCTGTCGATTCGTTTGTGCTCATTGAATTTATGGTGCGACTCCAGCGGTTTGGAGATTTCGTAGTGTTTCAGCAGTATCCCGGTTTTCCTGCTGTCTTCGGCCAGCACATGGTCGACCCTGCGAAGCACCTCCAGTGCCCTGAGGCTGATATCACCCAGGTTGCCAATGGGGGTTGGGACCAGGTAGAGCTTTCCCATAAATCAGGAATAACGCCTTTTAGTCAAACCGCCCAGAATCAGAACCCCTTCATGATCGGGAGTCTCGGCAAACTGTGCGTTTAAGAGCCGGCTGGCTGCTTCGTAGGAGCCGGCATTGTCGAGTTGTTCAATAAGCCGGTTGAAAGCATCGGCATCGCCCTTGAAAAGCTCTCGTATAATGAGGAAGCGGTCGTTGATTCCAATGTTTCTGCCAATGTTGTCGATTCGTTCGCCGAGGACCCGGGACTGGGGGGCCGATTGTTCAGCCAGATTATCATTCAGACTGGATTCCCCCCTAAAGGTGTCGGCCAGGATTTTGGATTCCCCGGGCCTGCTTTCCGGTCGGATTGGTCTTTCCGTCCCGGCTGGTTCTGCTTCGGGTGGCCTTGCAGCCGGGGCCTCCGCTGTGGAAGGAGCTGCCCCGTCCTGAGTCTTCGCTGTGGAAGGAGTTACCCCGCCCTGTGTTTCCGCAGTGGAAGGAGCTGCCCCGCGATGGTTCTCCGGTGCAGAAGGAGCTGCCCCGGCCTGGGCTTCCGCTGTGGAAGGAGTTGCCCCGGGATGGTTCTCGGGTGCAGAAGGAGTTGCGGCTTGAACCGGAAGGCCGGCCTCAGCTGTTTCCGGAGCCCGGGGACCAGGAAGGGTTTGCTCTTCGGTCACCGGCTGCACACTTGCTGCTGCTTCAGCTCCGGGGCCTTGTTCTTGCCGGCCGGCCGGCGGGTTTAGCATGTCGTTCCGGATGCTGTTTAGCACATCGTAAACATTCCTCAGCTTAGAGAGTGCCAGGTCGAGTTCCAGGGTGGAACCCTCCGGAGAATTTTGCAGCTTCCCGACCAGATTCTCTATATCTTGTATATCTTTAGTCAGGATTTCTATGGTGTATTTGATGTCCATTCGCAGAGGTATTTTGGGTGGCTGGATGAACACAAAACTAAGGATAATCTTCGTATAATCTTATATCATGTTTCTCGAAAACACGGTCAACAGGCCCGGGGGCAGGGGATGGATAGAGCTGATTTGCGGATCGATGTTCTCGGGAAAGACAGAGGAACTCATTCGTCGCCTTAAACGGGCCAGGTTTGCACAGCAGAAAGTCGAAATTTTCAAGCCCCGGATCGAGGTCAGGTATTCCGAGGATGAGGTTGTTTCCCACGACGACAATGCCATTTTGAGTACACCGGTCGATTCTTCGGCCAATATTCTGCTTCTGGCCAACGAGGTTGAGGTGGTGGGAATTGATGAAGCCCAGTTCTTTGATGATGGCTTGGTTGAGGTTTGTAATACACTGGCAAATAGAGGGGTAAGAGTTGTTGTTGCCGGGCTGGATATGGATTTCAGGGGGATGCCATTTGGACCCATGCCTGGCTTAATGGCTATTGCAGAATATGTTAGCAAGGTCCATGCCATCTGTGTCAGATGCGGCGATCTGGCGCACTACACGCACAGGTTATCGACCAGCGAAAAGCTGATCGTGCTTGGCGAGACAGAGGAGTACGAGCCGCTGTGCAGGGCCTGTTATAACAAGGACAGTACAGCCTGATTCTATGAACTGGAGCCTGGAACATATCGGGCAGGTGCTGGGAGGTCGAAGCTTTGGCGATACCACCCGACTGGTTAAGCGTATAGCCGTCGACAGCAGGAGTATTGTGGCTGAAGAGGGAAGCCTGTTTGTTGCCCTTAAGGGCCCGAATCACGATGGCCATCGCTTTATTCCCGAGCTATACGACAGGGGAGTCAGGGCTTTTCTGGTTTCCGACCTGCCCGATACCGGAGCCTTTCCCGAAGCCGGCTTTTGCCTTGTCGAGGATGGCCTGTTTGGCCTGCAGAGACTGGCATCGGCCTGGCGGGAGCTCTATACGGGAAGGGTTACAGCCATTACCGGCAGCAATGGGAAAACCATTGTAAAGGAATGGATTTACCAGTGCATGCATCCCCGCTTCCGGGTGCACAGAAGCCCCCAAAGTTATAATTCTCAGCTGGGTGTGCCCCTTTCGGTATGCATGGCCGGCTCCCATCATGAATTTGCCATCTATGAGGCGGGGATATCACAGCCTGGTGAAATGGAGCGTCTGGCAGCCATTATTCGTCCCGAAATAGGCGTGTTTACCAATTTGGGCACGGCACATGGAGAAAACTTCCGTTCTGACGAGCAAAAACTTCGGGAAAAGCTAAAGCTCTTTTCCACCTGTGAGCGTCTGATATACAGAGCAGACCAGGAACTTGAGGGGCGTCCTTTAAGCGACTTTATGGAAGCTTTTCCGGGCATGCTTGTGGGATGGTCGACGGGTCAGTCGGGCACCTACCGGTACCGAATCAACAGCAGGTCGGCAAAAGGAATAGAGGGCGAACTTCATTGCCCAACGGGCTGCTTTCCCTTCCACTTGCCGGACTGGGACAGCGCCTCCCTGGAAAACGGATTGCATGCCCTGACTTTCGCCATTGAAGCCGGGATGAAGCCGGGGGAGGCTCTGGAACGGGCCCGACAGTTAGAGCCGGTGTCGATGCGGCTGGAGATCCTGGAGGGGATCCGGAACAGTTTGTTGATCAACGACAGCTACAATGCAGATGTGGCAGGCCTGGATGCGGCCCTGGATCTGATGCAAAGACAGGACCCTCAAAGGAAAAAGACGGTGATCCTGTCGGATCTGATCCAGAGCGGCGATCCTTCGCGGGTATACAGGTCTGTGGCCCGCCTGCTTAGACAATATGCTGTTGAACAGTTTATTGGTATTGGGAAGGTCTTGCTTACCCAGCAGGACTGCTTCGACGAAGGCAGCCTTTTTTTTCATGATGTGCGGGAATTCCTGAACCGTGCCGATCCTGAGCTCTTCAGAAACAGGCTGATTCTGGTGAAGGGCTCAAGGCGTTTTCGGTTTGAAAAGATCAGCCGCGAGCTCCAGGAAAAGAGTCACCAGACCCGATTGGAGGTGAACCTCTCCATCATGGCCCATAATCTGGGCGTTTTTCGCCGAAAACTTGCCGAAGGGGTGGAAGTGATGGCCATGGTCAAAGCCCTTTCTTATGGCAGCGGGGTGGAGGAAGTAGCCCATATGTTGGCCTACCATAAAGTAGATGCCCTTGCTGTGGCATTTGCCGATGAAGGCATCGCACTGCGGCATGCGGGCATTCACCTGCCAATTATGGTGATGAATGCCGGTAGCGACGATTACGAAGGGATGATTGATTTCGGGCTTGAGCCCGAGTTATATAGCCTGAACGGACTACGGGCCTTTGTTCAGCTTTGCAGATACCGTGACTTGAGTGGCTATCCCGTCCATTTGAAACTCGATACCGGGATGCACAGGCTTGGCCTCCAGGCAGAGGATCTGGAGGCTGCCCTCCCCCTGCTCAAGGCCCCCGGGCTTGAACTCCGCTCGGTTTTCAGTCACCTGGTAGCCAGCGACTCCCCGCAACACGATGATTTCAGTCGCCGGCAAATAGCCGAATTTAGCTCGCTTTGCAGTCAAATAGCCGATCACTGTGGCCCCTTTAAAAGGCATATTCTGAATACGGCCGGAATTGAGCGCTTCCCCGAAGCTCATTTTGAAATGGTTCGATTGGGCATTGGCTTGCATGGAGTAGGCCTTGACAGGCATTTGCAGGCAGCCAGCAGTTTTAAGACCAGGATTTCGCAGATAAGGCAGGTAAGGAAGGGCGCCTCGATTGGCTATGGCAGGGCACAATTTGCAGAAAAGGATAGCCTTGTAGCAACCCTCCCTGTGGGCTATGCCGATGGCATGGATCGCAGGCTGGGCCGAGGTCGTGGAAGGGTATGGATTGCCGGCAAACTGCTTCCGACCATTGGGGATATCTGCATGGACATGACCATGATTGATGTAAGCGGGCTTTCCCTGCAGGAGGGCGATGAGGTGGAAATCTTTGGCAGCCATCAGCATATTGCTGAATTGGCAAGAGTGTGTGAGACTATTCCCTATGAAATACTGACCGGCTTATCGGGACGAGTGAAAAGAGTATATTTGCAGGAGTAGCATGGAAGTCAGGATATCGGCAGTTATCATTACCTTTAATGAGGAGCGGAATATAGGGCGCTGCCTGTCATCTCTTGAGGGGGTGGCCGATGAGATTGTGGTGGTGGATTCCTATTCTTCCGATGCTACCGAAGCCATTTGCCTTGCCCATGGTGCCCGCTTCATCCGGCATCGCTTTGTGGGGCATATCGAACAAAAGAACTGGGCGCTATTGCAAGCCCGCCATCCCCACATTCTTTCGCTCGATGCAGACGAAACGCTTTCCGACAAACTGAAGGCCTCCATTCTTCAGGTTAAGGCCAACTGGAAGTCCGATGCCTACTACTTTAATCGCATGACCAACTATTGCGGGAAATGGATCAGGCATACCACCTGGTACCCTTCCCGTAAACTCAGGCTCTGGGATTCCAGAAAGGGCAGTTGGGGGGGAATCAACCCACATGATCGCTTCATCCTGTTCCCGGGAAGTTCCAAAGAGTTTCTGAAGGGAGACATCCTTCACTATTCCTATTATTCTGTTGATGAGCACTTTGCTCAGAGTAATCGCTTCTCAAGCATCCTCGCAAAGTCTTATTTTGACCTGGGTAAACGGGTTCTTCTCAGCGGATTGATCATCAGGCCTGCATGGCGCTTTTTCAAGGACTACTTTCTCCGACTTGGCATCCTGGATGGTTACTTTGGATTGGTCGTCAGTGTAATTTCCTCGCACGAAGTATTTATGAAGTATGTCAAGCTAAGGGAGATGCACAGGGCCAGAGCCCGGGAGAAGCGAAAGGTGCTTTGCTGTATGAACAGCATGCGTAGTTGGGGAGGCGGGGAGAAATGGCATTTCGATCTGGCCAGCTATATGAAGGAGCACGGAAGGGAAATATGCTATATCAGTGTACCTGGCAGCCCCCTGGCCCGACGAATGGATGAGCTTGGCGTTCGGGGAAAGCAGATGCATATCTCGAACCTGAGTTTTATGAACCCCGTTCGGGTCATTTCCCTGGCGCGCGAATTGAAGCGACGGCAAGTCGGGGTGTTGATTTGCAATCTGTCGGTCGATATGAAACTGGCCAGTGCTGCATGTCATCTGGCAGGCGTGCAAAGAATCGTTTATCGAAGGGGAAGTGCCATCCCCATCCGGAACAGCCCCTTGAATCGATTTCTGTTCAGGCGGGTGCTTACCGACATCATTGCCAACAGTGAGGAAACCAGAAGAACCATCTTTCAAAACAACCCCTACCTGGTTCCGAAATCTAAAATTAAGCTCATATACAATGGCATACGTATTGAACCCTATGCACGCTGTGCTCCCCTGGTGAAGGCTGCCAGGAAGGAGCTTGTGCTGGGTGCAGCGGGGCGACTGTCGGAGGAGAAAGGGCATGTTCATCTTCTTGAAGTGCTTCGCATCCTGCTAAAAGATGAACCCGGAATCAGGCTTCTGATTGCCGGAGCAGGGCCACTGATGCCCTTTCTTAAAAACAGAGCCGTGGAACTTGGGGTAGCAGCTCATGTCGAATTTCTGGGCTTTGTGGAAGATATGCCCGCCTTTTTCAGTTCCCTGGATGTGTTTTTGTTATCGTCGCATTATGAGGGCTTTGGATACGTTATTGCAGAGGCTATGGCGAGCGGGCTTCCTGTGGTTGCTTTCGATATTAAGTCCTCTTCCGAGATAATCGAGCACCAAAGGACCGGTTTTGTTTCTCCATTGAGGGACATCGATGCCTTTGCCGATAATGTGGCCCGGCTTTGCAGAGATGAAAAGCTGAGGAAACGAATGGGACAGGCCGGCAGGGAGCGCGTCGAAAGGTGTTTTTCCTTTGACAGGAGCATGGACCAGCTGTTGTCCATGCTCGATGCGCGGCCCTAGATAAGCAGGGTTTAGGCCTTTTCCTTCAAAAAGCGTTCGTAGGAATGCTTCCATCTCCGGTGCGACCACAACCAGAATTGAGGGGCATCGTTAATTAACTTTTCCAGGTGCTGCACATGGCCGTCTGTTATCCCATGACCCGGGAGTTCAGCAGGGCTTTTACAGATTAATTTGATTTCCAGCTGGTAGCGTCCACGTCTTGGCTTTGTCATATGAAAAAAGACCACTGCGGCATCGAATTTCTTGGCCAGCTTTTCCACCCCCAGATAAAGAGGTGTATCCTGGCCAAGAAATTTAGTCCAGTATTGGATCTGATGGTACATGGGACTTTGATCGGCCACAAATAGGGTCATCATCTGCCGGCCCGCTTTTTGGGCCGAAAAGAGTTCCCGGTAGACCTTTTCCATTGGGGTGACAGCACTCCCGAATCGCATACGATTACGCCTGACCCAGCGATCGAAGTAGGGGTTCTTTAAGGGCTTATAAACAGCCAGTGTCGAGTAGGAGGAGAAAAACCCCATGACGCTGTAGTATTCCCAGTTGCCATAATGACCGCAAACGGCCATCACCATCTTTCCTTCTGCATAGAGCGTTTCCAGCAGTTCGGGATTGGTCAGATGAATACGTTTTTTGGCCGCTTTTTCAGATTTAAAGGGGAAAACGGCCATTTCGAGCAAAATATCGCAGAAGTGGTGATAAAAGGCTTTGCTCAACTGCCGGATCTCGGACTCCTCTTTGTTCGGATATACC
>PDRI01000149.1 GCA_002748055.1 Bacteroidota bacterium
GGGATGAGCAGGGCCGTGTCATCGCTGATTCCTGCCAGAATGACTGTAAACATCAATAAACGCTTTGTTAATAAAGCCGACACCGGGAATGAAGACCCCGCAGACAAGGCCGCATTTGACATTGTCCGCGCCTCGGTCAACCTGATTGTGGCCTCGGGAATTATTTTGGCAGCCACTTCGCTTAAACAGCCCTTATCCACCACCTTCGTATCCTTCATGGTGCTGATGGGCACCTCCCTGGCCGACAGGGCATGGGCCAGCGGCAGTGCGGTTTATCGCGTTTCGGGCATGCTGACAGTTATCGGGGGCTGGTTCCTCACAGCCATTATTGCGCTTACGGTTTCCATCATCTTTGCATCCCTGCTCATCAATTTTAAGCTCTGGGCCCTTATAGTGCTGTTCAGCATTGCTGCCGTCCTGATCTTTCGAAGCCACATCCTTTCCAAGCACAACAAAAACACGGTCGGGATATCCCTGGAACTGTCCGACAACTGGTTCAAAAGCGATTTCTATGAGATAGAAGCCGAGGTCAGGGAAAAGCTGTCGCTCAACCTGCAGCGCATCTCCGACATCTACACCCGGGTTATTCAGGCACTGATCGAAAGCGATCTGAAAACCCTGCAGGAAATTTCCATGGTACTGGACGATGCAGAATCGACCAATCAGCGCTACAAGGTCATACATACCCAGCAAATCAGAGAGGTGCCCGAGGCCTTTCGGGAGGTCGGGAAGGCCCTGATGCTGGTCTATGACCTGGAGGAAGACCTGCTCTATAACCTGGGCAACATCATCCGCTTTAGCCACCGCCATGTCAGCAACCTCCATCCCAAATTGCGAAAAGAGCAGCTGGAATCGCTCAAACTGGCCAGAAAAGAGCTAAAAGATTTTTTGGATGACATCATCGAACGTCTTCGTCTGGAGCACATTCAGGAGGAAGACTACAAGGCCTTCAAGAAGAACCGAAAGAAGCTTATCAGACAGATCGAAACCGGAATCTCGAAGCAAATCGCCCTCGCTACCTCGAAAAAGCTGAGTGGCAAAAATTCTGAACTCATCCTGACCATCCTGATGTCGAGCAAAAACATGTTGGTCTCCTGCTCACGCCTGGTGAAACTCTTCTATAAGCTGAAGCCAGCAGATATGAGCAATATGCTGGACAAACTCATGGATGAATAAGAGATTTCAGCTATTTTTGAGGGAATTTCCAGGCATGCGTACAGAACAGGACTTTCTGGGCGAGGTATCCCTCCCCGCCGATGCCTATTACGGCATTCATTCCTTCAGGGCAAGAGAGAACTTCCCCGATGCTGCACCCTTTTCCCTGCATTGGTACAAGGCTATGGGAACGGTGAAGGTGGCCTGCTACCAGACCGTGCGAAAATTTTCCGGAGCAGTAAAAAAGGAGTACCCCGAACTGCTAAAGGAACTGCGGCTTCCCCCTGCAGAGCTATTGGATGCCATGGAAGAGGCAGCCTCCGAGATTTCCACAGGCAGGCATTTCGAACACTTTATTGTTTCGGCAAACCAGGGCGGTGCCGGAACAAGCATCAACCTGAATATTAACGAAATTATCTGTAACCGGGCCCTGCATTTGTTGGGGCATAGCCCGGGACAGTACAGCCTGATCGACCCCATTGAAGGAGCCAATATCTACCAGTCAACAAATGATGTAGTGCCAACAGCCCTCACCCTGGCGAGTATGCAACTGATCGAAAAACTGGAAGCTGCCATTAACCAGGGCCGGAGCCGGAGCGAAGCGCTGGAGAATCGCTACCGAAACAGCCTCCGTCTGGGCTATACCCAGATGCAGGAAGCGGTGCCATCGACCTTCGGCCAGCTTTTCAGCACCTACAGCGAAGCCCTTTCGAGGGACTGGTGGCGGAGCAGCAAGGCCACCGAACGGCTTAAGGTGGTGAACCTGGGCGGTGGTGCCATTGGAACAGGAATATCCATCCCCCGCTTCTACATCATGGAGGTGGTCCCTGCCCTGAAAAGGCTGAGTGGCCTGCCGCTTACCCAGGGCGAAAACCTTTGTGATGCCACCGCCAACCTCGACCGGTGGGTCGAGGTGCATGCCATCCTTAAAGCACATGCCGTGAACCTTGAAAAGATGGCTTCTGACCTGCGGCTGCTGGCTTCGGGTGTCAATGAGCATGCCGAAGTATCCCTGCCTGCCCGCCAGGTGGGCAGCTCCATCATGCCGGGGAAGATCAACCCCGTAATCCCGGAATACATAATATCCTCTGCCCACAAAGTCTACGACAACGATGCCCTGGTCTCCAGACTCGCGGGCATGGGGTGCCTGGATCTAAATGCTTATCTGCCAGCCATTGGCAGCAGCATGCTTGAAAGTCTCGACCTGCTGATCTCAATGAATACAGCCTTATCGGAAGGCCTCTTGAAAGATCTCTCGGTCAATGAAGAAGCAGCCCGCAAAAAGTTGTTTATGAGCCCTGCTGTGACCACTGCACTTACCCCCCTGATTGGCTATCACAGGGCTGCAAAACTGGCCAACGAAATGAAGCACTCGGGCAGCAATGTTTTTGAAGCAAACCGGACCCTGGGCATTTTAGAGGAAGCCCGGCTTGCAAAAGCCATGGAAGCTTCCAGTCTTCTGAAACGGGGCTTTAGCATGAAGGATGTCCGCGAAATGCGTGAAACACTTTAAGAGATGAAGAAAGGAAGGGATGCCAAACCCCACCTGGGAATCTTTGGCAGAAGAAATAACGGGAAGTCCTCTCTGATCAATTGCCTGGCAGGACAGGAAATTGCCATTGTATCGGCGCAGGCAGGCACCACCACCGATCCGGTAAAAAAATCGATGGAAATTCCTGGCATAGGCCCTGTGGTGATGATCGATACGGCTGGTACCGACGATAGTGGCGAACTGGGCCTGAAAAGGGTGAAGAAGAGCCGGGAAATGATCCGCAACATCGATCTGGGCATTTTGCTCGTCACGGCTAACCGCTTCGGGAAAGAAGAGGAAGACATCCTCAGGCAGTTTGAAAAATGGGAGCTCCCGGTAGTCATTCTTCACAATAAATCTGACCTGGAAAAGAGCAGCCCTGATTTCCGCCGGTTCTTAAAGCAAAAAACCGGCCAGAGCTGCATCGACTTCTCGACCCGGAAAGCCGACAACAAGGAGGAATTGATTGAGGCCATTCGCAAAGCCATTCCTGAAAGTGCCTACCTTTCCAAAAGCCTGGTGGGCGACATTGTTTCCCAGGGCGACCTGGTGCTGCTGATTACCCCCATCGATGAGGAGGCCCCCGAGGGCAGGCTCATTCTTCCCCAGGTTCAGGCCATCCGGGATATTCTCGATAACGATGCAGTAGCGATTGTTGTGAAAGAGCGGGAAGTGGACAGCCTTCTCAGTCGCCTTCAGCCTAAACCTGCCCTGGTCATTACCGACAGCCAGGTCTTCAAAAAAGCAGATGCCTCGGTCCCCGAGGATATTCCACTGACCAGTTTCAGTACGGTGCTGGCGCGCTACAAAGGCGACTTCGAGACCTATCTGAAAGGCACCCCGAAATTAGCAGAACTAAAAGATGGGGACCGCATCCTCATTCTGGAATCCTGCACCCACCACGTCTCCTGTGATGACATTGGAAGGGTAAAGATTCCGCGGTGGCTATCAGACTTTAGTGGAAAAAAACTGTCTTACGAGGTGGTAAGCGGACTGAACAACATCCCCGGTAAAATAAGCGACTACAGCATGGTCATTCAGTGCGGTGGTTGCATGATTACCCGTAAACAGTTGATCAACCGCCTGCGGCCCGCAGTGGAAGCGGGAATTCCGGTTACAAACTATGGCATGGCCATTGCCTACATGCATGGGATCTACGAACGTGCCGTTGCCCCCTTTACCAGGCTCGAACCCGGGAGTTACTCCTACCTCTGACAAACAATGAGAGAATTGCTTCATAGAGCCGAACTGGAAAGGAACGACCTGATTCGGATGCTAAAAGCGGAGGGAGACGAGATGCAGGAGCTGTTCGAATTCGCTTCGAAAGTCAAGTTAAACGAGCTGGGGCCGAAAGTGCATTTCAGGGGACTGGTGGAATTCTCCAATATCTGTGGGAAGGACTGTTGCTACTGTGGCATTCGCAGGAGCAATAAGCAGGCACATCGTTACAATGTGAGCGATGAGCAAATCCTGGAAGCGGCACGTTTCGCCTTTGAAAACAACTATGGTTCTTTTGTGATGCAGGCCGGAGAACTGGAGTCGCCGGCCTTTACAAACAGGGTCGAAAAGCTGCTCCGCGAAATCAAGGCCCTATCGGGTCAGAAACTGGGCATTACCCTTTCATTGGGCGAACAAAGCGAAGAAACCTACCAGCGCTGGTATGAGGCGGGTGCTCACCGCTACCTGCTCCGCATTGAGTCGTCCAATCCAAAGCTGTATCAACGCTATCATCCCAGGAACAGTCTTCATAGTTTTCAGCGGCGGCTCTCCTGCCTCCACAGCCTGAAAAAAATTGGGTATCAGACCGGAACCGGAGTAATGATCGGTTTGCCTTTCCAGGATGAAGGACACCTGGCCGATGACCTCCTTTTCATGCGTGATCTGGATATCGACATGGTGGGCATGGGGCCCTATATCGAGCACAAGGAAACCCCGCTCTATCGCTACCGAAAGAGGCTTCGCCCCCTCGAAGAAAGATTCAATCTGGCCCTGAAAATGATCGCCAGCCTGCGCATCCTCATGAAAGACATCAATATTGCAGCGGCCACCGCCTTGCAGGCCATCGATCCTACAGGCAGGGAGAAAGGCATCCGCGTTGGTGCCAATATTGTGATGCCCAACATCACCCCGGGCATGTTCAGGAACGATTACGACCTTTACGAAAACAAACCCAGTGTTGATACGGATGCCGATGCCGACCAGAACAGCCGGGATGTGAGTATACAGATAGCCGACTCGGAAATAGGCTATGGCGAATGGGGCGATTCAAAGCATTTTAAACGACGACAAAACAGCACGAAAGCATGACTCTTTCCACGCTTCAAAGGGCAGGGATAGCGCTGGCCACTCTGCTGATCATTGGCGCATGCCAGGAACCAAAGAACCCCCAGGCATCTAAGGGCAGTATCGATAAGCTCAGGCCGACACTCAGTCTGCCCGAGGCCGAAAAGCTTGCAGCCCTGCCGCTGGCCTGTATGCAAAACGAATACCCGAATAAAACAGGACAAACCCTCAGCAGTGCTGCCGAAATCGGATCCCCAAAATCGATGCATCCGGCTTTCTACGGATGCTTCGACTGGCATTCAGCGGTCCATGCCCACTGGTCGCTGGTCACCCTGCTCAGGATCTATCCATCGCTCAGGCAGGAAGCCGAGATCCGGCAGAAACTTGCCGAAAACCTGTCGGCTGAAAACATTGCAGCCGAGTTGGCCTATTTTGAACGGCCCGGAGAATATGCCTATGAACGAAGCTACGGCTGGGCCTGGTTACTGAAACTGGCAGAGAGCCTCCATCAGTGGGACGATCCCCTTGCAAGAGAACTTGAAAACAACCTGCGCCCCCTGACCAGCTTCATCAGCAGCCGGCTGGAAGACTTCCTGAATAAACTGGTGTATCCAATCCGGGTAGGTGAGCATACGAATACGGCCTTTGCTCTCTGCTTTGCCTGGGACTATGCGCAATGCACAGGCCGGCAATCATTGCTCGGACTAATCGAAGAAAAAAGCCGGGCATTCTATCTGGCCGACAAAGGCTGTCCCCTGTCCTGGGAACCCGGAGGCTTCGACTTTCTTTCCCCCTGCCTCGAAGAGATTGACCTTATGTGCAGGGTACTGTCTCGCGACGAATTCAGGACATGGATGGATGCTTTTGCACCCGGGCTGAAGCAACAGAACTTCAGCATGGAAACCGGAAAAGTGGGGGATCGTAGTGATGGCAAGCTGGTGCATCTCGATGGCCTCAATTTCAGCCGGGCCTGGGTAATCTACGGGCTGGCCCGGAAGTATCCCGAATACGAACACCTGCTCCCCCTTGCCGATGCCCATATGGCACACAGTCTTCCCGAATTATTCGACGATGCCTATGAAGGGGGACACTGGCTTGGCAGCTTTGCCATCTATGCGCTTCTGGAATCGGGTCTGGGAAGGCCGGTAAACTAAAGGGCTGATGAGTATGCAGGCAGTTCAGAAGTAGAGGTCTCGCTCCCCCTGCTTAAGCCTTTCGAGCCTTTCCTCCAGTATGGTCTTAAACTTGTCTTTCTCCATCTCATCGAGATTCTTACGGATCAGACGATAGCCCTTTTCCCTGGTCCCGTTACTGGCATAGTCTTCCAGGTACTCTGCCATTGTTAAGATGGCATTTGGTGTACAGTAACGCTTGATAAAGCCGGGAACCGAGAACTCCATAAAATGCTCGCCGGTCCGACCCGTGCGGTAGCAAGCCGTACAAAAAGAAGGCAAATAGTCGTTGTCGATCAGGTCCTCCATTACCTCGGCCAGGGAACGATTATCATTAATCTGGAACTGCTCCGCATCCAGGTCCTGTTGCTTTTGTTTCTCGGAATAGGCACCCAGTTCAATCTTGGTACCGCCGTCGATCTGCGACACCCCGAAGCCCAGAATCTCGTCCCGAATCGCTGCAGGCTCACGAGCCGTAAGAATGAGCCCGGTATAGGGCACGGCCAGTCGAAGGATGGCTACCATACGGGTAAAGTCCTCATCCGCAACAAGATACTTTGGATCGTACTTAACGCCCGATGCAGCTTTTAAGCGGGGAAAAGAAATGGTATGCGGGCCAATGTTATAGACGGCCTCAAAGTGGTTCACGTGACGGATCAGGCCAAGCACCTCGAAACGCCAGTCGTATAAGCCAAAAAGGGCCCCAATGCCCACATCATCAATCCCTGCCTCCTGGGCACGATCCAGGGCTGTGAGCCGATAGTCAAAGTCCCTTTTTACGCCACTGGTATGATAGCTTGCATAGGCCCCCCGGTGATAGCTCTCCTGAAAGACCTGGTAGGTTCCGATGCCTGCCTCACCCACCGTTCTAAAGCCCTCAATATCCAAAGGTGCAGCATTTATATTCACCCGTCTGATCTCGCCTTTTCCTTTCTTCACACCGTACACAATACGCACGGTTTCAGCGATAAAATCGGCGTTGTATCGGGGATGCTCACCGTAAACAAGGATCAGCCTTTTCTGACCCATATCCTCCAGATTCTCGACCTCTTTAATCAGTTCGGTTCTTCCCAGTGTGGTCCGTTTCTGCTTCTTGTTAGAAGCCCTGAAACCACAGTATTCACAGTCATTAATACAGAGATTTCCTACATAGAGCGGGGCAAACAGAACGATCCGCTTGCCATAGACCATTTCCTTCAGCTTCCTAGCACCCGCCTTGATTTCATCGATAAGCTCAGGGTCATCGGCATTGAGCAGTACAGCTGTTTCCTCCATGCTCAGGCGGTTCTTCTGCAATGCTTTTGCAATAATCTCACGCACCCTTGCCTTATCGGCAACTGAATTTTTAAGGATGCCTTCAATCTCCTCCTCGGAGATGAAAGGTTTCATGGCTTCGTCTTTTATGGCGCATAGTTGTGGATCGTAGATCATCGGATTCTGATTTACGAACCGTCGGAAAGATGGTAAAGTAGCTTTGTGCCTTGCTTTTCCTTCAGAGCTTCCTCCGGATCAGTTAATTTCTATGAAGCCTCTAAGCCAGAACAGCCAGCTTATCAGCGGGCTCAAAAGTAAGCATTGTTAGCATGATAACAAAGCATGGACTGCATATTTTCCTATTTTTACCAAAGCTTAATGAGGAAAGAAAAGTGAATCCAAATCGATGCATTTTTTTGTTAGCCGCCTGTTTGGGCCTGCTGAGCAGCCAAAGCGCAGGGGCACTCGGCCTCTACTACCGGCTCAATCCGGGCGATCGCTATACGCTCATTTTCAGCTTAAATCAGCAAACACGCTCCGACTCCTATTCTGATGAGGACCTCAGCATGTCGAACCAGATGAAATGGCACATCAGGGTCGATTCGCTCCGAAAGGATGGAGCCATCTACCTCAGGCTGCACTATGCCGATCTGCAGCTGTCGATGCTGGCACCGGGTATGGGAATCGACCTGAACTCGTCCCGAAACGAAAACCGCATGCTGAAAAACCTGACCGACAGCCTCGAAAACAAAGACTTCCACGTTCTTATGGACCCCAATGGGACCCTCCTCGAACTCCATGGCATGGAGGAATTGTTTGCGCCCCTCTACCGCTATCCAGCCTCCGACAGCAGCGAAAAACGCACGGTCGTCCTCACGCTTGAAGAAGCCTATGGTGCAGATACCTTCAGAAGCCTTTTCGGCTTATTCATATCGGTATATCCGCTTATGCCTATGCAGGAGAACTGGACCAGAGATATGCGCTACTTTTTTAATTCCAAGCCCGTCCCCCTTTCAAACTCCTACATCCTGAACAAGGTTGGGCCCGAGGGCAACCTGATCCAGGGCATAGGCATGCTGGAAAAAGACAAGCGCTTTCGGGAACACTCAGAAATGGGCGAACTCAGCTCTGCAGTGAGCGGGAGCCAGACCTATGACTACCTGATGGACCCCATTACGGGATGGCCAAAACGCTGTAATTCCAGGCAACGCATACTCATCGAGACCACCATCCTCGAATCGAACCATCTGCCCGTCGGCCTGAAGATTCCCTCCTATACGGAAACCACTTTTGACATCCGGGGTGAAACAAGTCGTAAGAATGAATAGACACTTCATATTTTCAAGCCTAACCCTGCTAATACTGGCCCTGCAGGTGCCGGGAGAACTAAAGGCCCAGCCCTATGAACACGCCCTTGGCATCAGGGCGGGATATGGAAGCGGGCTTAGTTACAAGGCCTTTTTCCGTCACAGGATGACTGCTGTACGGGTCGATGCCCTCTATCATGAATACGGCTTCAGTGTATCCGGAGCACTCATGTATCACTGGGAGCCCTTCCGTTCCGACCATTGGCTTTTTGGCGTCGGTGGTGCCGGTTTCGCGGGGAAATGGGACAATGCAACTTCGCTCGGAATTAACGCAGTAGCTGAATTCAGCTATGTCGTCCGTGATCTTCCGTTGGAATTTGGCCTCGACTGGCGGCCCATGCTTAATCTATACCGCAACACGGGTACTGCCTTTCTGGATTTCGGCTTTGTCCTGCGCTATCGATTCAGTCTCTAAACCTTTCCGCCTTTCCACCAGGCTTCCCGATCGAAGCCGCAGAAAGTCTGCTAAAAGTGCAGCTACAGGCCTGGTACTGCCCCAAATCCAGGCCCGGTTTCTCAGAAAAAAACAAAATCAACGCTGATTATTTCGGATCTGAGTACATCAAGTACAAAAGTGTTTTAGTGCATTCCTTTAACCTGCGAATAACCAGCAAAACAGCTAATTTATGCAAGGTGTGGCAGAAAAACCTGTCCACTAACCGAACTGCGATCTACAGCAGGTGATACTCAGTCGCCTGCTTTTTTTATACCGAAAAATGAGCTCGCACTTATCTGAAAATGAAGTCATAGCAGGCATCAAAAGGCATGATGTCCGAATCCTGGAAAGCATTTACAGGAAACACTATCCGATTATTGAGGCCTTTGTACTACACAACAACGGTAGCCGCGAGGAGGCGCGGGATGTCTTTCAGGAAGCCATGATTATCATCTACAACAAATCCAGGGCCGGCGCACTTGAATTAAGATGTCGTTTCGGCACCTACCTCTATGCCGTTTGCAAAAAAATCTGGATGCAGGAGCGCCGTAAGTATTCCCTGCATCTGGATTTACTTAAGAAAAAGCCGCTTGTGGTTCATGATTCCGGGCCCGAACAGGACCTCCTCCTGCAAAAGTATGCCCGAAAACTGTTCGACAAGCATTTTGCAGCCCTGAGTCCCGACTGCCAGCAGATCCTGCAAATGTACTTTAACGAACTAAGTGTGGAGCAAATCAGAGCAGCGATGAATTACAAAAACCAACACCATGCGGCTGACAGAAAATACCGGTGCAAAAAAAGCCTCATCAAACGAATAATGAACGACCCCTTGTTCGAACGAATACAAAATGAGCAACGTTGATCTGATTGTCGCCTACTTATCAGGTGATCTCGAAACGGAAAAAAGAAAGGACTTTGAGGAACGAATAAGCAAGGACGCTCAACTCTCAGCTGAATACCATGAGGTGAGCGATGCATGGCTTTTGGTGAAAGAGCAAATTGCGGCCAGAAACGAAGATTCATTCAGGCAACTCCTGAAAAGGATCATGAAAAAACACATCCCTCCAGGTCAAAAGCCCCTGCAAGGCTGAATGCTCCATGCCTGCAGGGAAATGGCCCGGCCAGTCTGCAAACAAAGAAGCTGTCCGCCGAGAGGAAGCCGGCCAACTCCTGCATCAACTGTCAAAATAATGGCTAAATTGGGAGCCAAAGCTGAGAACATGCCCTCCTTCCCTTTCTACAAACAGCTGGATGCCATGGATTGCGGCCCAAGCTGCCTGAGGATGATTGCACGCTATTATGGCAGGCACTTTAGTCTAAACAGTTTACGCGAAAAATCCCAGATCGACAGAGAAGGAGTCTCGCTCCTCGGCATCGCAAATGCAGCAGAATCGATTGGCTTACAGAGTATGGGGGTATCCATTAATTGGGAAAGGCTCAGGAGCGAAGCGCCCCTACCTGCCATTGTGCATTGGAAACAGAATCATTTCATTGTTGTTTTTAAAATACGGAAAAACAAAGTCTGGGTAGCCGACCCTGGTTTCGGGATCACCGCATACAGCAAAGAGGAGTTTCTCAAGTCGTGGATCAGCACCAGGGAAAAGGGCGAGGAAAAGGGTGCTGTACTGCTGATCCAACCCACACCTGCATTTTTGAAACAGGAAGATGAACGTGAAAAAAAGAAGGGCTTCAGACAGCTGCTGACTTATCTTTCGCCCTACAGGCGCTATGTTAACCACCTGCTCCTGGGCCTGCTCCTGGGCAGCATCGTTCAATTCATTCTTCCCTTTCTCTTCCAGTCCATGGTCGATTTTGGGATCACGAACCAGGACCTGCCCTTCATCTACATGGTCCTGATCTTCCAGCTGGTATTGATCCTGTCTCAGATGGGAATTGATTTTATCAGGCGCTGGATTCTGCTGCATGTGAGTACCCGGATCAATATCACCCTGATCTCCGATTTTCTGGTGAAGCTCATGAAGCTGCCCGCCGGCTATTTCGATACAAAAATGACGGGCGACATCCTCCAACGGATCAACGACCACTGGCGGATCGAAAGCTTCCTGACCACCTCTTCCCTGACCATCCTGTTCTCGATGTTCAACCTCCTGGTGTTTGGCATTATCCTGGCCATATACAGTCTGAAGATTCTGTTCATCTTTCTCATCGGCTTCCTCTGCTATTTTTCCTGGATTCTCATTTTTATGAGACGCCGGAATCGACTCGACCACCAGTACTTCGCGGGACTGGCCGAAAACCAAAGCAAGATTATTCAGATTATTCAGGGAATCAGAGAACTGAAGCTGAACAATGCCGAACGCCGAAAGCAATGGGAATGGAAAGCCATTCAGGCCCGATTGTTTCGGGTCAATATGAACAGCCTTTCACTGAATCAGTACCAGGAAGCCGGCGGGGTGTTTATTAATGAAACCAAGAACATTCTGATCAACGTGACTGCTGCCATTGCGGTGCTGAATGGCGAACTGACCCTGGGAACCCTGCTGGCCATTAGCTGGATTCTGGGTCAGTTAAATGCCCCTATTGAGCAGATGATCGACTTCCTTCACCGGGCACAGGATGCCAAAATCAGCCTGGAACGCCTGGACGAGATTCATGAGATCAAGGATGAATTTGAACGGGAAAACAGCATCTCTGTACTGCCCGAAATCGACCAATTAGAGATTCGAAATCTGAGTTTTGCCTATCCCGGTGCCATCGTCCGGCCCGTCCTGGAGAACATCGACCTGAGCCTGGCAAAAGACAGCGTCACAGCCGTGGTCGGAGTCAGCGGAAGCGGGAAAACCACCCTGCTGAAACTACTTCTCGGCTTTTATCCCCCCGCTGAAGGAGAAATTAAGATCGGGGATCTGAACCTGCAGATGATGGCCCCCGATGTCTGGAGGAAACAATGCGGGGTGGTTATGCAGGATGGCTATATCTTCTCGGACAGCATCGCCCGAAATATCGCTATGAGTGAGGAAAACATTGATGCGGAAAGGCTGCTCAATGCAGCCCGTATAGCCTGTATCAACGACTTTATCGACCGCCTGCCCCTTGGTTACAACACCCGGATCGGACAGGAAGGACTAAGCCTGAGCGGTGGTGAGCAGCAGCGCATTCTGATTGCACGCGCCATCTACAAATCGCCTGCATTTCTGTTTATGGATGAAGGGACCAGTGCCCTTGATGCCAATAATGAGAGACAAATCATGGACAATCTCCAGGGCTTCTTTAAGGGGCGGACTGTGATGATTGTGGCCCATCGCTTAAGCACCGTGCGCCACGCCGATCAGATTATTGTGCTGGAGCGGGGAAGAATTGTCGAACAGGGAAACCACGAAGAACTTGTCGCACAAAGGGGAGCCTATTATCAACTGATCAGGAACCAGCTGGAGCTCGGCAGCTGATCGCTGCAGGCCGGAGCAGTTTGGTACATTTTTTCGATCTTTGTAAGGACGATAGCAGATAGCTGATGGAAAACGACTGGAAAAAACGACTGGGTGTAGTATACTCGACCAATCCGGATTTCACCTATGAGGAGCATGCGCCGGTAGAAAGCGAAACCCTTCCCCCTGACAAGCAAAAGCTCTATGTGAGCAGAGACAGGAAAAACCGCAGGGGCAAAACTGCCACGCTGGTAGAAGGCTTTGTGGGAAGCAAAGAAGAGCTGAAAAGGCTTGCCCGCACCCTTAAATCAAAGTGTGGGGTTGGTGGATCAGTCTCCGGGGGAGAGATCCTGATTCAGGGTGATTTCCGGGATAAGCTAATCGATCTGCTGAGAAAAGAAGGCTACCAGGTCAAACAAAAAGGAGGCTGATGAAAAGCACACAGCTAAAAAGCATACTCGCTTTTCTTTGCCTGCTGACTTCGGGGCTTTTTACGGCACTTACTGCCCAGACCGGCCTGACGAATCTGAGCGACACCAGCTATTTTATGGCTGGTGAGGATGACTGGAACCTGGTCGAGGCTGTGCTCCGTAAAAAGCCCGCCCATATTCTTCATCTGCTTAAACGCGGTGCAGACCCCAATGCCGCGGCCGAAGGGGGAATGACTGCCCTGCAATATGCTGCTGAAAGCGGCGACAGTACCAGTGTAAAGCTACTGGTCCTGAACGGCGCCGACATTGAGCTGAGTCCGGTTGAGAATACCTCTCCCCTGCAGGTAGCTGTGCTAAGCGGGCATTTCACGATCTGTCACTTCCTGCTGAAAAAAGGTGCAGACCCCGATCATCTGGATGCCCATGGTGCAAGCGCGCTTCACTACGCTTCGGCCATGAACAACTACGCCATAGCAGACCTGCTGCTTTTTTACGGAGCCAATGACAGCCTTAAAGACCGTTTGGGCAATGACGCACTGATGACGGCGGTGTATTTTGGGAATCTGGAAACAGCCGATGTCCTTCTCCAAAACGGACTTGGCCCCGATAGCCGCGACAGCCTGAGATCCACACCTCTGATGATTGCTGCCCAACAGGGGAATAAAGAAATGATCGATCTCCTGCTCGACTATGGAGCCAATCCGGAGGCCGTGAATAATCAGAACCTTACTCCGCTCTCCCAGGCTGTATTTCATGGCCGGGACGAAGCTGTGAGCATGCTCCTTAAGAAGGGGGCATCGCCCGGGCATCAGGTAACGGGAAAATGCAACCTTTATGACCTGGCCCGTCAGCGGGGAAACAAGGACATCGCCGATACCCTGAAGGCCCGGGGCATTGGCCCAAGCCCTTCCCCCGATTTCTCCGTAATCGAATTCACCTGGGGCAACAGTTTTGGCGGGAAGGAACATCTGATGCAATTCCGTTTGGCATGGGTCGACAGCAAACACGGCTACTTCATTGAGTCCGGATTCGATTTTCGGCCTACACCCAGGACGGTCCAGGTCGAAATATCG
>PDRI01000150.1 GCA_002748055.1 Bacteroidota bacterium
GCATCTTCCCTGCTCAGGGTGAGCCGTTGATCGCGAACCCTGTTCTGAAGCCTGAGACAGGCATCAATCAGATCGCGGTTACTGCCAAAATGGTAAAACGAACCATCACTCATCGGATGCATCCTGACTTTCAGGCTGCTCAATTCCTCATCTCTTCCGGAGGCCTCCTCACCAAAGGCGGTAAGCATATCACTATAGAGGTCGTAATAGGCCGGGGACCCGTTTTTAAATCTCCCCCGATCTGCGTTCCAACCACAGCGCTCCATTAGCAGACGGGTGGCCTTTTCGTTCATAAGCACAATACCCGAGTCCATCAGGTAGAGGTAGTCCTCTGCACTGGATTGCAGTTCGTTGAGCCCGGGTTTTTGCTTTACAAAGGCCAGCTCTTCCGGTGAAGTCCGCCGGCTGAAGAAGACCCCGTGCCGACTGGCTACCTCATCGGGCACCCAAAGCCCAAAAACCAGAACATCGGCCTCGGGCAGCGCATTGAATCTGTCACCATACAGAAACATCACATCCCCGGAACCCACCAGGGTACGGTAATTCGGGGGAGCATGCGAAAGGATGTCCTCGTAAAAACCAAGTTGCAAATCAAGCAATTTCTGATCGAGCGACTGTCCTTTCGACCACCTGAATACCGGCATGGGTATTAAAGATTTTCCAAAGGATGCATAAGCGGGCAAGCGGCGACTTTCTCCCCCCGAATGAACGATCAACCGTTTTTCCTTGTTCAGCCAGGTCCCAAAATCACTGTCGCCACTGGCTTTCCATGCATTTGCCAGGATATGGGCCGTTCCCCCTCCGGAACCAACACGCAAACCCTCCGGATCGGCATCCACAAACCAGGAGTCGGCATCCCTTTTCTCGTGCAGGGCAAACTCGGCCACCATGCCCGGCGGCAGGCTAATCATTCTTTTCATCATCGGGAACCTAGTTCAAAATAGGGGTGAGCACAATGTTTCTGTAACTGACCTTGCCATGGTCACCCTGAAACAGGATGGGACCGGGAAGGCATTCATCGGATGTTAGTGCACCACCCGTAACCCCATTGACAGGCTGATGGTCGATAATCTTCGTCCCGTTCAGCACAACAGTCAGGTAACGCTTATACAGGACAATATCCATGCTCTGCCATTCACCTGCAGGTTTTTCAGCCGCTTCGGAAGGCGTGATGCGACTGTAAAGCGCACCCATGTTATGGGAATCCGGCTCTTTCCCATAGCTGTCCATCACCTGCACTTCATAGATTCCGCGCAGATACACACCACTGTTGCTTCCCTCGGGCACATTTATCTCGAGGCTGAGCCTGAAGTCTTCAAACGTATCGACCGTACGAATATTGCCATAGTAAACGTGGGCTTTGCCCTCTTCCTGAACCGGATTATTTACCAGGCTGCCATCGATTACCTCCCAGCCATTCTTTGCACCTTTCCCGGACAGAATCCATCCATCCATATTCTTGCCGTTAAAGAGCTTCACAGGTTCCCCGTATTTCACCTTCTTCAATTTGGGCACCTTGCCGTAAGGAGGTCGTTTTTTCCCGCTAAAGCGCACCGAATTACAGCCATCACCGTTTCGATTCGGAAAGACTGCCTCTCCTTCAAGCACCCCCTCTGACACAATCTTCATAGTCAAATAGTAAACCGGATGCCGGGTTCGGATGGCATTCCCTGCGGCATCCTTTTCCATCACCACATCCTCTCCGTGCACCAAAACCAGCTCATCGTCGCGGGTAAAAGCAAAATCAACAGGATAAACACTGCCCCAACGCCATAACAGGGAGGCGTCCAGATAAGCCTGATCGCGGGTCACCTCGAGCCAGCCGGCTTTATTGTTTTCATACGCCAAATCGAGGGCCCAGGTGCCCAGAAAAGCATCGGAAGGTTTATCCTGAGAGAAAAGGAGCGGCGCTGTCAGCAAAAACAATGCAGACAGTAAACAAAGGGGAAGATTCCTTTTGAACATAGTTGTAGGTTTTAGATGAGCTAGTAAAGGTGCTTAAAATGCCACAAAATATCAATGGTATTTTAGCTGCAGGGCCTATCTTCGCAGGAGCATCCTGTACCCTATGAATAAACGCATCCTTCAGCTTGCCCTCCCCAATATTGTCAGCAATATCTCCATCCCCCTGCTGGGCATCGTGGATATGGCCCTGATGGGCCACCTTGAATCGGATGCCTATATTGGAGCGATTGCACTGGGATCGCTTATCTTTAACTTCATCTACTGGAGCCTTAGTTTTTTACGTATGGGAACCAGCGGATTTACAGCCCAGGCCTTCGGAAGCGGCGACATGGCCGAAACCGTGCATGTTCTGACACGGGCAGTGGTGATCGCTGCAGGCATTGGCCTGGCCCTTTTGCTGCTCCAGCGCCCCATTGAATGGATCGGCTTCCTGGTGCTAAATGCAGAGGAGGACGTCGAAACCCTGGCCAGATCGTATTACAGGATCAGGATCTGGGCTGCCCCCGCAGCACTCGGACAGTTTGCCCTCCTGGGCTACTTCCTGGGCATGCAGAATGCGCGGCTCCCCATGATTGTACTCATCTCGACCAATGTCATCAACCTGCTCTGCAACTACAGTTTTGTTATGCATCTCAACATGGGGTCGAACGGCGTAGCACTGGGTACAGTAATTGCCCAGTATAGCGGACTGCTGATTGCCCTGTTTCTGCTCTATAAACACTTTTCCGATAAACTCAAACACATCTCGACCAGGGCCAGCCTGCAGGTGAAAGCAATGAAAGCCTTTTTGCGGGTGAACCAGGATATCTTCATCCGTACCATGTGTCTGGTGGCCGTTTTCTCCATCTTCACGGCCCGCTCGGCCAGTGTCGATGCCAGCGAGGGAGGAAAGGAGAGCATCCTGGCGGTAAATTCCCTGCTCATGCAGTTTTTCATGTTTTTCTCCTTCCTCATCGATGGTTTTGCACATGCGGCTGAGGCCCTCACGGGGCGTTTCATAGGAGAGGGAAACCAGACTGACCTCCGCAGATCGATCCGCCTGCTGTTCATCTGGGGCAGTGGAATTGCCCTGGTCTTTACCCTGATTTACCTGTTTGCAGGAGCGTCCATCTTTCGGCTGCTAACCAATAATCCTGAGCTTATTTCCAATGCCCGGCCTTACTTTTTCTGGATTGTGCTGGTGCCCATGCTTTCCTTTGCAGCCTTTATATGGGATGGGATCTACATTGGAGCAACGGCTGGAAGGGAGATGCGAAATGCCATGCTGGTTTCCACCGTTCTGGTCTTCTTCCCCACCTATTTCCTGGCCAGATCGTTCATGGACAACCACGGACTATGGCTGGCCTTCATCCTGTTTATGGCAGCCCGCGGACTCACCATGCAGTGGTGGTCGAAAGCTGCGGTTTATGGCAAATAGAGGCTGATTGGCAAGCGCATCAGGCATTCTTCCGGCCACGCTTACGCTCATGTTCATGCAGCAGAATCTTTCGAAGGCGAATCGATTCGGGAGTAACCTCCACATACTCATCCTCCCCCACATATTCCAGCATTTCTTCGAGCGAAAAGCGAAGCGGTGGGGCGATGGCCACCTTGTCGTCGGACCCGGAAGCACGCATGTTGGTGAGTTTCTTGGTCTTGATAACATTAACCACCAGGTCGTCCTGTTTTGTATGCTCACCAATCACCTGGCCCATGTAAATCTCCTCGTTCGGTTCCACAAAGAACCGGCCTCTGTCCTGCAGCTTGTCGATAGAATAGGCAATACAGGTGCCGGTTTCCATGGCAATAAGCGCCCCGTTCCGCTTCCTGTTAATCTCTCCCTTCCAGGGTTCATAGCCCGAGAAGCGATGCGAAATCACCGCATTCCCTTCGGTGGCCGTGAGCAGGGGCTGGGTGAGCCCGATCAGGCCACGGGCAGTAATCTTGAATTCGAGGTTTACCCTGTCGTCCTTTTTCTCAATGTTCACGATGTCCCCTTTTCGGGCAGTAACAATCTCAATCACCTTACCCGAGAAGGCCTCATCCACATTAATGAAGAGCATTTCCACCGGTTCGTGCTTGTAGCCGTCTATTTCCTTGATCACCACCCTGGGCTGGCCCAGTTGAAGCTCATAACCTTCCCGCCGCATGGTCTCAATCAAAATGGAAAGATGCAGAATACCCCGCCCGTAAACCATCAGCCGGTCCGGTGAATCGGTATCTTCTACCCGAAGAGCCAGGTTCTTTTCCGTCTCCTTGTAGAGCCTGTCTCTGACATGCCGCGAAGTTACATACTTGCCCTCCTTTCCGAAGAAAGGAGAATTGTTGATTGTGAAAAGCATGCTCATCGAGGGTTCATCGATGGAGATCGGCGGCATGGCTTCAGGAGCCTCAGCATCGGCAATCGTATCTCCGATATCGAAATCCTCCAGGCCCAGTACGGCGACAATCTCTCCCGCACCAACAGCCTCCTTGGTCTTTTCCTTGCCCAGGCCTTCAAAGGTATAGAGTTCCTTCACCGTCGAAACATGACTGAGCTTATTCCGCTGAACAATGGAAACCCTGTCGCCCATCTTTATGCTTCCCCGATGAACCTTGCCAACGGCGATCCTGCCCATGTAGGAGGAATAATCCAGGGAAGAAATCTGAAGCTGCAGGCTTCCCTCATGCTTCACAGGAGGCTCAAAATAATCAACAATGGTATCGAGCAGATAGGCCATGTCGCTGGCCGGATTCTTCCAGTCGGGGCCCATCCAACCCTGTTTGGACGAACCATAGACCGTCGGGTACTCCAGCTGATCCTCGGTGGCATCGAGCGAGAACATCAGCTCAAAAACCAGTTCGTTGGTCTCGTCGGGGTTGCAGTTGGGCTTATCGACCTTGTTGATCACCACAATCACCTTCTTCCCCAGTTCAAGCGCCTTTTGAAGAACGAAACGGGTCTGGGGCATGGGGCCTTCAAAGGCATCCACCAGGAGCAATACGCCATCGGCCATATTCAGCACACGCTCGACCTCCCCTCCGAAATCGGAGTGCCCCGGGGTATCAATAATATTGATCTTGGTATCCCGGTAACGGACCGAAACATTCTTGGAAAGAATGGTAATCCCTCTTTCGCGTTCCAGGTCGTTCGAATCCAGAATGAGTTCGCCCATGTCCTGGTTATCACGAAAGAGTCTGACCTGATGTAGAATACGATCGACCATGGTCGTCTTTCCATGGTCGACGTGTGCGATGATAGCTATATTTCTGAGTTCCATAATCTATCGTATCGGATTAAAAGCCCGCAAAGGTAGCACAATTATGCCTGTTTCTCGGGTCTTTTCACTACTTTCATCGACTTAAACCACTGCTATGAAAAATATCCTCCTCATTCTGAGCCTCGGACTGGCCATGTACCAGTGCAAACCTGCCCGGGAAATTCCGACTACGGTAGCTGAACCCGTGAAAGAAGAGCAGGCCCTTATGCTGCAAAACTTTGCCGATTCGATGAGCTTTTACATTGGCATCGCCATGGGGCACGACATGGCCACAGCTCCCTTTGAAGTAAACAACAATCTTTTTACTGAGGGCTTCCTGTCGGTTAGTCAGGACAGTGCAGCCATCAGCAAGGAGGAAGCCAGGGCCGTCATCAGCAGCCTTCAGGATGAACTGAAACGCCTGACCCTCGAAGCCGAAAAAGCCAAAGCAGCGAAAGCCAATGCTGAAAATAAAGCATTCCTAAATGAAAACGGAAGTCGCGACGGGGTCCTTACCACCTCATCCGGACTGCAGTACGAGGTACTGGTAAAGGGCGATGGCCCCATGCCCGCTGATACCTCGCGGGTAAAAGTACACTATGAAGGGAGCCTGCTCAATGGCCAGGTTTTCGACAGCTCTTTTGAAAGGGGCGAACCCATTACTTTCGGACTCAAACAAGTCATTCAGGGCTGGACTGAGGGATTGCAGCTAATGCCGGTCGGATCGACCTACCGCTTCTGGATTCCCCCGGACCTGGGTTACGGTTCAAGGGCCCAGGGAGATATCCCCGCTAATTCCATACTGGTCTTTAGGGTCGAGCTACTCGGGCTGGAATAGAATCACGAATCGAATACAGCAACTCAGGTATATTGCCCCAATTCCATCCAGCGGGCCATCTTCTCGTCGATCAATGCGATGAGTTCGGCGATACGGGCCGACTTTTCTTCAAGTGCTTCATAGCCAAGCTGGCCGCTTCCAAGGGCCTCCTCCAGGGTCGTTTTTTCTTTCTCCAGCGCCTCAATCTCGGGTTCCAACTGGTCATATTCCCTCTGCTCCTTATAGCTCAAACGGGTCTTTTCTCCGGCTTCGGATGCCTTCTGTACAGCAGGCTTTTTGTCCTTTACCTTCACCGGCTTTCCGGTGCTGCCCGACTTCTCCCGGAAATAATGACTGCAGCTGCCGTAATAATCCCGGATGCGTCCCTCGCCCTCGAACACAAAAAGGTGATCGCAAAGTTTGTCGAGAAAATACCGGTCATGGGATACGATGATCAAACAGCCCTGAAAGCCCATCAGAAACGCTTCAAGGGTATTCAGCGCAAATAAATCCAGGTCGTTAGTGGGCTCGTCGAGAATCAGAAAATTTGGATTCCGGATCAGCACACTCAATAGATGGAGCCGTCTTTTCTCTCCGCCACTGAGTTTTGCAATCTTCTTGTATTGTGCATCGGGCGGAAACATGAAATGTTCGAGAAACTGTGCGGCCGAAATACTCCGTCCATCCTTCAAATGCACCACCTCGGCAATCTCCTTCACGGCATCAATAACTCTCATGGCCGGGTCCCACTCCTGCACCATCTGTTTATAGTACGAGGCCACCACGGTTTCCCCACGGACAATCGATCCGCTGTCAAGGGCCTCTTCAGCCATCAGCATATTCAGAAATGTACTCTTCCCGCTACCGTTGCGTCCAATAATTCCGAGGCGGTCGGCCCGCTGAAAATGGTAGGTAAAGGGGGCCAGAATCTGCTGCGAACCAAAGGCTTTCGAAATACCTTCAAGTTCCATAATCTTCCCCCCCAGACGAGGCGATTTTACCTGCAGGCTCATTTGGGCATTGTCGCTCCGAAGACTGGCTCGTTCTTCGAGCTCTCCTATCGCATCTATGCGGGATTTCGACTTGTGTGTTCGGGCCTTGGGCATACGCCGCAACCATTTCAGCTCCTGTTTAAGCAACTGGGCAGCCCTTCCGGCTTCCTGCTCCTGCCGGGCCTCCTGTTCGGCACGTTTCTCTAAAAAGTAATTGTAGTTCCCGGGGTAGCTGAACAGGGCCCCCTGATGCATTTCCAGAATGCGGTTGCAAACCCGGTCGAGAAAGTAGCGGTCGTGGGTCACCATCAGAAGGGTCAGGTTGGCGCGGGCAAGATAGTCCTCGAGCCACTGAATCATTTCCATGTCGAGGTGATTGGTTGGCTCGTCCAGAATCAGGAAATCGGGCTCGTCGAGAAGCACAAGGGCCAGGGCCAAACGCTTGCGTTCCCCTCCGGAAAGGGAACCTACAATTCGCGTAGTATCTGTAATCCTGAAAAGATCGAGAAGCTGCTTCAAGCGCCGTTCATAGTCCCAGGCCTGGGCCTGGTCCATCGCATTTGTGAGCTCCTCCAACATGCGGGCATTTTCGCTCGTTGCCTCCCTGGCGTGCTCACGAAGGGCTTTCTCATAACGCTGTATAAGCGCTATGGAAGCCGTGCCTGCCGAAGCAATCAGGACATCAATGCTAAGGCTTGCATCCAGGTCCGGCACTTGTTCCAGAAAGGCCACACGAATGCCCTTCCGGAAACTGAAGGATCCCGTATCACAGCCTTCCCGTCCTGCCAACATACGTAAAAGGGTGGTTTTACCCTTCCCATTTCGTGCCACCAGAGCAGTTTTATCACCCCGGCTCAATCCAAAACTGATGTCATGAAAGAGCTGCTGATCGCCAAATGATTTTGAGAGTCGGTCGACAGATAAATAGTTCATAGCTAAAATGCCGGGATAAATCTGCCGCAAGATCGGAAAAAAGCCTCAGGCAAAAAAGCCCTGTAGACGGGGATCATTCACTTGGAAAAAGGCCATGATACCCTGCGACTGCAAGCGCTTGAAATACCCGGACAGGAAGCCATTGACTTCCGCCTGCTCATGCTGCAAGGGCTTAGTCCTCCGCGCTGATCAACTGGTTCTGCCAATAATCGAGGTGATAAACAGGTCCATCGGCATGCCAGATTTTTGAAACCAGATCGGGATCCCCATCGCCATCCACATCCCCTGCCTGGGCATCATGCCAGCCCGGATTGTCAATCTGGATCACACAGGGCCTGAAATCATTGTCCCGGGGAGCCATGCTGTACCAGATCACTCCGCGCTCTTTCAGACCGCGCGGTTTCATAGCTACCTTCCCGCCCGCTTCCATATAGGTATCCGGATCCTCCTGCTCGCCTACAAAAATATCCAAACGATTGTCGCCGTTGAAGTCAGCAATGGCCAGAGAATGGAATGACCCGCTGCCCTCCCTGTCACCCGGCCGGGTAGGTGGATCGGGAAAACAAAAGACACGCCAGTACATTCCGGCACCTTCATTTTTCACCCAGAATAGCTTTGAACCCCCTGTATCGCAATGCGCATACACAATGTCCTGATCACCATCGCCATCCAGGTCAACCACCCAGCTCCGGATACTGATGCCATAAGAAGCATTCGGAACAGGATCAAAAGGCCAGCTATGCTTCACCCATCCCCCCTTTCCTTCACCCGGGTTCGCAAACCAGAATCCGGCGATCAGAACATCGATGTCGCCGTCGCCATCCAGATCGCCATAACCATGCGGTGCCATGCCCCCATGATCCTCATGCCCGGCAGATATCACATGTTCCCGAAGAAGGTTGGCCGGATCGTACCAGGCCAGCTTGTGTCCGTCATAAACTAATAAATCGGTCCGATTGTCGCCGTTCACATCAACAGCCGCAGCATCGTGCCCCCCTGCCTTAATCGGCCTGGCTTCCCATTCCACATCGGGATAGTCTTTCAGACATCCCGGATTCCGGAACCAAACCCCCTCATACATGACATCCATCCATCCGTCATTGTCCATATCTATGCTGGTGGTACCGAGCGTAAGTTCAAGGGTGGGCCAGCCACCCATCAGGTGCTGAATCCAGATGCTGTCATTCAGCTGCTCATACCAATAGGCCTGTTTAGTATTCCGGCGCGAAACAGCCACATCCAGGTCTCCATCCCTGTCATAATCGGCCAGGGCAGGACCTCCGGTTCCCCAGGACGAACCCGGCATAATGGGATCAATGGAAATGTGCTTCCATCCCGAATCCTGGGTCCTGCCAGCATTGGCATGAAAAAACAAAACCAGAGTGACAAGCAAAAAGGGGGTGGACAATCTCTTCATTCCAGATGAATTACAGTCTGCAACAATGTACGAAATTTGCCACTTCCCTCGTTGGAAAAGTGAAAGCCGATGCCAAAAAGTTTCCGATCCAGTGCTGAGCTCCAAAGCAATGGACACCCCGTCCTGCGATGCTACCGGAGATGAAAAGGATCAAAGACGATGAGGCATATTCCTGTCCAATGCAGATTTTATTTAAACCCAGAATGCTTATCTTTCCACAAGCTCAAACACCTTTACTTTGAAACCAAATAGATTAATAGCTGTTTTTTGCCTGACGACCATTGCCTTCATTTCGGGTTCTCTGCCTGCTATCGGACAGAATGACAGCCTGGAGCTTCTGTTGGAACATGTTGCCGATAATGAAGAAAAGATTCAACTGCTCTATGCACTGGCCCGGCTCGATAATTACATGAACCGGGAACGGGCCCTGGGTTATCTTGAACAAATTCGTGCCCTTGAGGGAGATGATTACAAGCGAGCAGCACTGCTTGATACCCTTGGCCTCTTCACCCTGCAAACAGGTGACTATGAAAAAGCGCTTGAGTATTTTGAAGACTCCTGGATTCTGTTTAAACAGCTGGAAGACAGTATCTGGCTGGGAAACATTGCCAACAACATGGGCGTCATTTATATGGGGCAGGGCTTCAGAAGCGAGGCCATGGAACACTTCAGGAAAGCCTATGACATCCGTAAGGGCATTGGAGACATGGCCGGCGTTGCCCTGGTTTCATGTAATATTGCGCTGATCTACCAAAGCTGGGATATGTATCAGGAAGCCCTGAACTGGCAACTTGAAGCCATGAACATTTCATTGATGAACAACGAAGAACATCCGCTTTCCTATGCCTATTCCAGCTTTGGAGACTACTATACCAACTTACAAAGTTACGACTCAGCACTCCACTATCATAAACGAGCCATGGAAACAAGTATGGACGACGTGCGTTCCCTGGCTCTGATCAAGGAAAATATCGGAGATGTATTTTACAGATTGGGCGAAATGGACTCAGCCCTGCTTTATCTGAAAGAGGCTGTTTTTCACGCAAAAAGAATCAATAACCCTTACCGGATCGCTCAGGCTGAACACGACCTCGGGAAGGTCTATCTGGCCATTGGGAACATTGATTCAGCCCGTGCCAATAATAGCAGAAGCTCCCGTTTTGCGATGGAGAACAACCAACCGAAACTGCGTGTCGATAACTACTTCCAGAAATCGGCCATTGAGGAAAAAGCGGGAAACATTCGTAAGGCATTACAGTACTATCAAGAGGCCGTTGCACTGAAAGAAGACTTTGACCAGACCGAGTTTTCAAAATTCACGCTCATGGAACGCCGCTATCACATGGAACGGGAGAATCAGGAAAACGCCCTTCTGCGTCAAGACCTTGAGATCCACGAACTCACCATCCGCAAGCAGAACATCGTCAAGGCTATACTAATCATCGGAACCATTATCATCCTGTTTGTACTGTTTTTCATTTCCCGAAGCCGCCTCTTTATTCTTCGACTGAACAAACAACTTCAAAAATCGGAAGATGAGCTCCTCAAATTGAACGCCGACAAGGACAAGTTCTTTTCAATCATTTCCCACGACCTGAAAAGTCCTTTCAACGGGCTCCTTGGCATCTCAGAAATACTGGTCTCGAACGACAACAAGCTGTCTCCTAAAGAGGAGAGAAAAATGATCGAGGTCATGAGAACAACCATTCTGAACGTTTACAAACTGCTTGAAGACCTTTTGCAATGGGCGCGTACCCAAACCGGCAGCGTAAAACTGAACTTAAGCCTTGTAAATGTGTACAAGGTATGTGAAAACGTAATTGACATTTTGCAAACAAATGCCCGACAAAAAGAGATTTCACTGTACAACAAGACCCGCCCGGACTGTTCAGTCGAGACAGACAGGGAAGCCCTGGAAACCATTGTGCGCAATCTCGTGGCCAATGCCATAAAATTCACCAACCCGGGAGGAAAAGTCAGTTTAAAATGCAATGTTATAGACCGTGATCTTACCGTGGCCATTTGTGACACAGGCATCGGCATGGATGAGGAAACACTATCTAATCTGTTCCGCATTGATATTCACCAGAGTAAAAGGGGAACCAAAAAAGAGACAGGTACCGGACTTGGGCTCATCCTCTGCAAGGAACTCATCGAAAGCATGGGAGGCAGCATCCAGGTGGAAAGCAAGCCCGGAAAAGGCAGTACCTTCAGATTCACCCTTCCAAAGAGCAATCCCGATAGTAAAAATGACTAAGAGATCATCCATGCATCAATGATCAAATGCTTCAGACGATTTAGATTTCAGATTGAAAATCGTTCTCCGAAAACCCTGCCCATGGAGCTATTCCTCATCGAATCGCTCAAGGGAGCGGAAACCCTCCCCCAAGATCATATTGGCCCCAACTACTGTAACAAAAGCGTTGGGATCGATGGCCTTGATGTGGTGTAAAAGAATAGTTAACTCACGTCGATTTAGCACAGTCAAGAGCACACTACGCTCCATCCCCTGATAAATGCCCCTGCCCGAAATGATGGTTCCCCCTCGTTTCACGGTCGATTTAATCACTTCAGCAATCTCCATATTTTTATCAGAGACAATGGTCACCGAGCGTTCGTAACTCACCCCTTCCAACACCATGTCAATGACCTTTCCCATAATAAAAATGACGATCCAGGAATATAGCGGAATTTTCCAGTCACGAAAAGCCAAAAAACCAAAAAGAACGATGACCGAATCAACGATGATCATGAGCTGACCAAGAGGTATCCGAGAATACTTTCCCAAAATCATGGAGATCACATCCGACCCTCCTGTAGTAGCCTTCGATTTGAAAAACAAACCGACGCCTATACCAATCAGTACACCCCCGAAGATGGAAGAAAGCAGCGGATCGTCCTCCACCAGGGGTTTTCCACCCGAGAACCAGTTGAGCATATCAATAAAGAAAGCTGCCAGCACAAAACCCACCACGGTCTTGATTCCAAAACGAGGTCCCAGAATGCGGGTTCCCAGAATGGTGAGGGGGATATTAAAAGCCAGGGCCAGAAGGCCAATCGGAGTATGCAAAAGGTGGTGGAAAACAATCGAGATCCCATAAATCCCGCCCGGAATAATCTTGTAGGGAATAATGAAAAAGACGTACCCTGCCGCCATAATCAAGGTGCCAATTAAGATATAGGCATAAGACCTCAGCCAGTTTGAAGTGAAAATCTTTTCTTTAGGCAGAAAACGGGGCATAGCATTGCATTTTTCGCAAAAATAAGTCCGGCCCGTGAGCCGAACAATGACGAATCCCATGTATCTCTGCCGCTCATCGACGATTCCCGAGAACTGTACTCACGTAATTTTACTCATAAAAAACAGGCAAATAACCTTACATCGGGAAGCCTGTAACACACTAGCTTTGAACAAAAGCCAACAATGTAGTATCGATCATGGGGGACAGGCCGGCATTTTAATGCAGGTGCTCGTCCCTCGTTGATTTCGGAACCCCTGGTTTCTGTCCCTAAGAACACATCTTCTTTTCAGAATCAGTTGAAGCTCAGCAGAATTTCAATTATCATTGTAGTATCAAGATTTACAAGCGATGAGTCCACGCCACAGCATCCTGCTGCTTCCCAGCATCTTTTTCTGCTTCACCCTCTCTTATGCCCAAAACCCTGTTCCCGACCCGGTCTCTTTTGAAGAAGAACAGCCTGCATGTGCTGATTCGAGCCAGTATCGACTTGTATTCATCCCGGCCAGGCATCCACATATCTATAGCGAAGGGCGTATCGGGCAGAACGAAACAACAGGAACCTCAGAGATATACTGGCCTGGCAGCTTTGTTTCGCTTTGCTTCCAGGGCGACTCCATCTCGGCCGTTCTGGAAGATGAGAAGGGCGAAAACTACTTCAATGTGCTGGTCGATGGAGAACAACTGAAGGTTCTTCATCTCGAAAAAGGCATCCATGAGTACAGCCTGGCCTCGGGGCTGAGCCATGGCATCCATACCCTTGAATTGCACAAACGAAACGACTGGACCTATGGTTTTAGTCGCTTCTATAGCTTCTCAATGAGAGGGTCAAAGACCTATGCACGGGAGAAAAAAAAGCTGATGATAGAGTTTTACGGAAACTCCATTACCACCGGTTATGGCAATGAGGACTATAGTGGGAAAGACAGGCCTACAGGCGATTATAGCAATAACTACCTCGCTTATGGTGCCATTACGGCCCGAAACCTGGATGCGGAATATGCCTGTATTTCACACAGCGGTATCGGCATCCTGATCAGCTGGCACGAGCTCATCATGTCGGAAGAATACGACAGGCTCAACCCGGCCGATTCTCTAAGTCATTGGGATTTCAGCACCAACAATCCCGATTTTGTGGTAGTCAATCTTTTTCAGAACGATTCCTGGCTAATCGAAAACCCCAATCACGAACAATACATTCGACGCTTCGGCGACACCCGGCCCGGTGAAGAAGCGATCATCTCTGCCTATGCCGACTTCCTTGGCTTGCTTCGCAAGGCGCGTCCGGGAGCACAGATCATCTGCCTGCTTGGAAATATGGA
>PDRI01000151.1 GCA_002748055.1 Bacteroidota bacterium
ATGGCAGCCATGATTATCCTTACCGCAGGGACGATGTTTATCATGTGGCTTGGCGAACGCATTACCGATAAGGGCATAGGCAACGGAATTTCGCTGATCATTATGATTGGTATCATTGCCCGCATGCCCCAGTCGCTGGGTATTGAGTTCATTTCGAAACTCGAACAGCAGGGAGGCGGACTGGTGGCCTTTATGGCAGAGATCCTGATTCTGTTTGTGGTATTCATGGGAACCATTCTGCTGGTACAGGGTACACGCAGAATACCGGTTCAGTATGCCAAGCGCATTGTTGGGAACAAGCAATATGGGGGTGTAAGGCAGTACATTCCGCTGAAGGTGAATGCTGCCGGTGTAATGCCCATCATCTTTGCCCAGGCCTTTATGTTCATTCCCATTACCGTTGCCGGTTTTGCGAAGGCCGACAATGCATCCGGTTTTGCTGCTGTATTCTCCAATCCTGTAGGTTTCTGGTACAACTTTACCAGTGCCTTGCTGATCATTCTCTTTACCTATTTCTATACGGCTATCACCGTGAATCCCACGCAAATGGCCGAGGACATGAAGAAAAACGGTGGGTTTATTCCCGGAGTTAAACCCGGACGTAAGACCGCTGAATTCCTGGATACCGTGATGTCGAGGATTACCTTACCCGGTTCCTTCTTCCTGGCTTTTGTGGCCATTATGCCTGCATTTGCCATGATGTCGGGAGTGAACCAGAGTTTTGCGCAGTTTTTCGGTGGCACCTCACTGCTGATTATGGTGGGTGTTATTCTCGATACCCTGCAGCAAATTGAAAGCCACCTGTTGATGCGTCATTATGACGGGCTGACCAAGTCGGGTAGGATTAAGGGGCGCGCCGGCAGTGCGGCAGCCATTTAAGAGGCAAACGTTCTTTGATGATTACAATAAAGACAGCGGACGAGATTGAGTTGTTGCGTGCAAGCAACCAACTGGTTTCAAAGACACTCGCTGAAGTCGGCAAGCATATTCAGCCCGGTGTGAGTACCAGGGCGCTTGACCGGGTAGCAGAACAGTTTATCCGTGACTCGGGGGCGGAACCCGGATTCCTTGGATACCAGGGGTATCCGAAGACCCTCTGTACCTCGGTCAACGATGAGGTGGTTCACGGCATCCCTTCGGACAAGGTTGTCCTGAAGGAAGGGGATGTGGTTTCTGTTGATTGCGGTGTGATGATGAATGGCTTTTATGGAGATTCAGCCTTCAGCTTTGAAGTAGGGGAGACCAGTGAAGAGCTCCGCAGGTTATTGAGAACTACACGCGAGAGTCTGGTGAAAGGCGTCGAGCAGGCCATCGAGGGGAAACGAATCGGAGATATTGGTCACGCCGTCCAAAGCTACGCAGAGCAGCACGGATACAGTGTAGTAAGGGAGATGGTTGGACACGGGCTTGGCAGGAATCTGCACGAGGCCCCGGAAGTGCCCAACTATGGAAGAAGGGGCAGCGGCCCGAAGCTGAAGAAGGGCATGGTGATCTGTATCGAACCCATGATCAATATGGGACGCCGGCAGATTGGTCAGGATGAAGACGGCTGGACGATCCGCACCAGGGACAGAAAGCCTTCGGCCCATTTTGAATGGGCGGTGGCTATCGATAAGGGAAGGGCCGACATTCTGTCTACTTTCGCATTTATTGATGAAGTGTTACAATAAGGACTTAGAATATATGGCAAAGCAAGCTTCTATCGAACAGGATGGTGTAATCACCGAAGCATTATCAAATGCTATGTTCCGTGTCGAACTCGAGAATGGTCACGTGATTACCGCGCATATTTCAGGGAAAATGCGTATGCACTATATAAAACTGTTACCTGGTGACAGGGTGAAGGTTGAGATGTCACCTTATGATCTGACAAAGGGAAGGATTAGCTTCCGCTACAAGTAAGACTAAGGCAGCAAGGACAAAGGAAAAATAGATATTATGAAGGTTAGAGCATCTGTTAAAAAGCGCAGCGCCGACTGCAAAATCGTCAGGAGGAAAGGCCGCTTGTACGTTATTAACAAGAAAAATCCCAAGTTTAAACAGCGTCAGGGATAGGGTTTATTTTTAAAAATTAGAAGCATTATGGCTAGAATAGTTGGTGTTGATCTGCCAAAAAACAAAAGAGGTGAAATAAGCCTGACTTACATTTACGGGATCGGCCGGAGCCGTGCCCAGATGATTCTTGATGAAGCCGGTGTCGACCGCAATATCAAGGTGAAGGACTGGAATGATGACCAGATTGCGGCTATCAGGAAGGCCATCAACGAAAACGACGAAATCAAGGTGGAAGGTGAACTCCGCTCTGTTGTTCAGTTGAATATCAAACGTCTGATGGATATTGGATCCTATCGTGGCATTCGTCACCGGATCGGTCTTCCCACCCGTGGCCAGAGTACGAAGAACAACGCACGTACACGGAAAGGCCGTAAGAAGACTGTAGCAAATAAGAAGAAAGCAACCAAATAAGCGCTAAAAGGAAATGGCTAAGAAGACAGGATCGTCAAAAAAGAGAACGGTTAAGGTTGAACCCACCGGGCAGGCACACATCCATGCCTCTTTCAACAATATCATTATTTCTCTGACCAACAACCAGGGGCAGGTAATCTCCTGGGCATCGTCGGGGAAAATGGGGTTCAAGGGGTCCAAAAAGAACACCCCTTATGCAGCTCAGCAGGCTGCGCTGAACTGTGCCAAGACCGCTTATGACCTCGGACTGCGGAAGGTAAAGGTTTTTGTAAAGGGCCCTGGTTCCGGAAGGGAAAGTGCCATCCGGAATATTCATGCCTCCGGTATTGAAGTGACCGAGATCGTAGACGTAACACCGCTGCCGCACAACGGCTGCCGTCCTGCCAAAAGGCGGAGGGTATAATTCAGCCTTAAGGTGTTGACCAAGCTGAAGAGGATTATTAAACAATTAATTCGTACATAAATGGCAAGATACAGGGGTCCAAAGACCAAAATTGCACGTAAATTTTCAGATCCCATTTTTGGGACGGATAAGTCCTTCGAGAAAAAGAACTATCCTCCCGGAATGCACGGAAACAACAAGAGAAGACGTAAAGCATCTGAATATGGTATTCAGTTGAAAGAAAAGCAGAAGGCCAAATATACCTATGGTGTGCTTGAGAAGCAGTTCCGTAATCTGTTCGAGAAGGCTTCAAGGAGTAAGGGGGTAACCGGTGAGGTTCTCCTTCAACTGCTTGAGTCGAGGCTCGACAATGTCGTTTACCGTCTGGGCCTTTCACCTTCAAGGGCTGGTGCGCGTCAGTTGGTGACTCACAGGCACATTACCGTCAACGGAGACATCGTGAACATTCCCTCCTACACCCTGAAACCAGGTGACATCGTCGGGGTAAGAGAGCGTTCAAAATCCCTCGAGGTCATTACCGATTCCCTTGCCACGGCACGCTATGGAGCATTTTCATGGCTGGAATTTGATGAAGCTGTCATGACCGGGAAATTCCTCAACCGTCCCGAGCGGGAGGACATCCCCGAGAACATCAAGGAACAGCTCATCGTTGAACTTTATTCGAAATAATAAGCACTTTTGTATTATGGCCATTTTAGCTTTTCAAAAACCAGATAAGGTCATCATGCTCGAAGCAGATGACAACTATGGCAAATTTGAGTTTCGTCCCCTTGAGCCCGGCTATGGTATTACAGTAGGGAACGCCCTCAGGCGCATCCTGCTGTCCTCCCTGGAGGGGTATGCCATTACCAACATCAAGATCGATGGGGTGCAGCACGAGTTTTCGACCATTACCGGTGTCATTGAGGACCTGACCGAGATCATCCTGAATCTTAAGCAGGTCCGCTTTAAGAAGCAGATCGAAGAGGTCAATGATGAAAAGGTTGTCATCACGATCACTGGCCAGGAAGAATTCAAGGCCGGAGACCTGCAGCGTTTTCTCAGTGGCTTTAAGGTCCTGAATCCCGACATGGTGATTTGCCACATGGAGCCCGATGTAAAGCTTCAGATGGAAGTAACCATTAACAAGGGGCGTGGTTATGTACCGGCCGATGAGAACAAGCCTGCCGAGGCTGAGTTTGGACTGATTGCCGTGGACTCGATCTATACACCGATTAAGAACGTCCGTTTCGATATTGAGAATTACAGGGTGGAGCAGAAGACAGACTACGAAAAACTGGTGCTTGAGATTCAGACCGACGGCTCGATTCACCCAAAGGATGCGCTGAAGGAAGCGGCAAAGATTCTCATCTATCACTTCATGCTCTTTTCCGACGAGAAGATTACGCTCGATACGGATGAGAAATTTGCCAATGAAGAGTTCGACGAGGAGGTGCTGCATATGCGTCAGCTGCTGAAGGCAAAGCTGGTCGACCTTGATCTCTCGGTCAGGGCACTGAACTGCCTGAAAGCTGCAGAAGTTGAGACCCTGGGCGACCTGGTCAAATTCAACAAAAACGATCTGCTGAAATTCAGAAACTTCGGAAAGAAGTCGCTGACCGAGCTGGAAGAGTTGCTGGTGAATATGAACCTGACCTTCGGCATGGATATTAGTAAATACAAACTGGACAAGGATTAATTGCAATGAGACATAAGAAGAGTTTTAATCATTTAGGGAGGAAGAGTGCACACAGGAAGGCCATGTTGTCCAATATGGCTGTCTCCCTGATTCTGCACAAGCGGATCAAGACCACGACGGCAAAAGCAAAAGCCCTTAAGCGCTATATTGAGCCGCTTGTTACCCGTGCAAAGGACGACAGCACCCACGCACGTCGCGTTGCCTTTTCCTATCTGCAGGATAAAGAGGCTGTAAGTGAGCTGTTCCGCGAGGTAGGAACCAGGGCTGCCGACCGGCCGGGTGGATATACACGGATTATCAAGCTTGGCAGCAGGCAGGGCGACAATGCCGATATGTGCCTGATCGAACTCGTCGATTTCAATGAGAACATGCTGGCCGAGAAGTCTGCAAGCAAGAAGAGCAGTTCGCGTCGTCGTCGCGGAGGCGGAAGATCCAAAAGCGCTGCAGCCAAGACCCCCGAGAAGGCCCCCGAGAAGGCCCCGGAGACCAAAGAAGAGACCCCCGGAGCTGAAGCCGCAAGCGAGAAGGCCCCTGAGGCCAAAGAAGAAGCCCCCGGGGCTGAAGCTGCAAGCGGGGAGGAGGCTGCGGTAGCCGAAGAAGCTCCGGAAGCCAAGGAAGAGGAAGCGAAGAAGGAAGACGAAACCGATAAGAAATAAGCGCGTTTTTATAACTCTAAAAGGTGATAGCGTTCGAAGTATCAAAGGGGATAAAGTAGCTTTATACTTTATCCCCTTGTTTTTTAACCAACAAAAAGTTTAAGTATCATGGGACAAATCGTAGATATTCATGCACGTGAGATTCTTGATTCACGTGGGAACCCGACCGTTGAGGTTGAGGTAACACTTGCCAGTGGTTTTGTAGGTAGGGCTGCAGTTCCATCAGGTGCATCAACAGGTGAGAATGAAGCACTTGAGCTGAGGGATGGGGACAAGGATCGCTACCTCGGAAAGGGTGTTCAGAAGGCCGTTAAGAATGTAAATGAAGTCATTGCCAAGGAACTGATTGGTATGGAAGCCCTCGACCAGGTGGCCATCGATGAAAAGATGCTTGCCCTCGACGGAACCAAAACCAAGAGCAAACTTGGCGCCAATGCCATGCTGGGTGTGTCCCTGGCAACAGCCAAAGCAGCTGCCATGTACCACGACATGCCACTTTACCGCTACATCGGAGGGACCAATGCCAAGCACCTGCCTGTTCCCATGATGAACATCATCAACGGGGGGTCTCATTCAGATGCCCCTATTGCTTTCCAGGAGTTCATGATTCGTCCGATTGGAGCCAGCAGCTTCAAGGAAGGACTGCGCATGGGTGCTGAGGTTTTCCACTCGCTGAAGAAGGTTCTCAAGTCGAGAGGTCTGAGCACAGCTGTTGGCGACGAAGGTGGTTTTGCACCCGAACTGGAGGGTACTGAAGATGCGCTTGACAGCATTCTGAAGGCCATTGAGGGTGCCGGTTATAAGCCTGGCAGCGAAGTGACCATTGCGCTGGACTGTGCTGCTTCGGAGTTTTATAAGAATGGGGTTTATGACTACACCAAGTTCGAAGGAGAAGGCGGAGCCAGGCGCAATTCTGCAGAGCAGGCCGATTACCTTGCCGAGCTGATTGAAAAGTATCCCATCGACTCCATCGAAGACGGAATGGACGAAGGTGACTGGGATGGTTGGGTAGTGCTCAACAGCAAGATCGGGGATAAATGTCAGCTTGTAGGCGACGACCTTTTTGTAACCAACGTGGAGTATCTGGCCAAGGGTATTGAGCTGAAGGCCGCCAACTCCATCCTGATTAAGGTAAACCAGATCGGAACCCTTACCGAGACCCTGAATGCCATTGAAATGGCACACCGTGCCGGTTATACCAGCGTCACATCGCACCGTTCGGGTGAGACAGAAGATGCCACCATTGCCGACATCGCTGTGGCCACAAATTCCGGACAGATTAAGACCGGTTCGCTGAGTCGTTCCGACAGGATCGCCAAGTACAACCAGCTTCTCCGTATCGAGGAAGAACTGGGCGACACTGCGATTTACGGCTATAAGAAGTAAGATACTGCCCCCCGCGGGGTTGTTGTAAAATCAGAAGAGCTGGCCCGGTTACCCGGTCCGGCTCTTTCTGTATTGGCCATCGGCATCTATGAACTGCGCAACAATCCCGGCATTTGGGGGTTGACATAAATTGTATATATTGTGCAGCCCTATTGATAAATCCAGTTTGCTATGTCAGTTATAAAAGAACGTCTTCAGCAGAAGATTGAGGAATGGAGGCCCAGGACCCGGAAGCTTGTAAAGGACTATTGTGATGTGGTGGTCGATCAGGTAACCATTGCCCAGGTGATTGGGGGTATGCGTGGCGTGAAAAGCCTCGTTACCGACATCTCTTATCTCGATCCGCAGGAAGGCATTCGTTACCGGGGCTATACCCTGCCCGAACTAATTGAGCAATTGCCCAAACCACCCGGAGCCGAGATGCCCTATGTGGAGGGGCTCTATTTCCTGCTGCTCACCGGCGATATTCCCACAGAAAGTGAAGTGGCCGATCTGGCCGATGAATTCAACAAGCGCCGCATCCTTCCCCGCTATGTTTATGAAGTCATTGATGCCTTCCCCTCATTTTCGCCTCCGATGGCCATGTTTTCGGCAGCGATTCTGACCATGCAGCGGGAATCATTTTTTGCCAAGAAATACCAGGGAGGCATTAGCAAGGCTGATTACTGGGAACCCATGTATGAAGACTCCCTGAACCTTCTGGCCAAGCTACCGGAAATTGCAGCCTACATTTATGCCAAATTGTACCGCGACGGCAATCGGATTCAATCAAATCCCAATCTTGACCTGGGAGCAAATTTTGCACACATGATGGGCATACCCGAGCCATATGACGATGTGTCGCGGCTCAATTTTATTATCCATGCCGATCATGAAAGCGGAAATGTAAGTGCCCATACAGGTCACCTGGTGGGAAGTTCGCTCTCCGATATTTATCTCTCGGTTTCGGCCATGATTAATGGCCTTGCAGGCCCCCTGCATGGCTTGGCAAACCAGGAGGTGCTCAGATGGTTACAGGAGCTGGTGGGGAAAATGGAAGGGCAGTTGCCCACCGAGGACGAGATGAAGCAGTTTGTTTGGGATACCCTGAATTCGGGCCAGGTCATCCCCGGATATGGCCATGCCGTATTGCGTAAAACCGATCCACGCTACACCCTTCAGCGCGAATTCTGCCAGAAGCACCTGAAAGATGACCTGCTGTTCCAGTACACCGATATGTTATACCGGGTTGTTCCGCCCATCCTCAAGGAGCAGGGAAAGGCAAAGAACCCCTGGCCCAATGTGGATGCCCAATCGGGAATCATACACTGGCACTATGGGATTACCGAGTACGAGTTTTACACCGTCCTTTTCGGAATTGGCCGGGCCATCGGGATCACCGCCAACATTATCTGGGACAGGGCACTTGGCTATTCGCTCGAGCGGCCAAAATCGGTGACCACCGAGATGCTTGAAAAGATTGCCATGGAGGCCAGGGAGGGACAGGACAAGTAAAAGCCGCCCTGTAAAGAGCGTTCATTCAGTCGATCAGAAAGCTCCCTGTGCTGTAAATTCGCTTACTTCCGATTTACCCTCCCCTTTTTCTGTCTTCCGGCTTCCTTCTTTCCCTGTAGTTTATGTATCTTTACTTAAGACCATGTGAATTTTGGAATGTACGGACAGATTGGTATGACGATCGGAATGCCTGTCTCTTTTCTCCTTATCATTTCGGTGGCTTTACTGCTTCTCTTTTCTTGCTATGTATTGTTTATCAGAAAGGAGACCAGACTAGGCGGCCCGGGCTGGAAGATGTTCGAAGATGGAGAGAGTACGAGTGAGGTTCTGGCGCAGCGTGATATCCTGCGGCGCAGGGCGAAAAATTTGGAAGACAGCCTGCTCTACGCCCAGCGTATTCAGAAAGCCATGTTTATTTCCCCTTCGGAACTGCGGAAGATTTTTCCGGATTCCTTCGTGTATCAGCGTCCGAAGGACATTGTTAGTGGCGATTTTTACTGGGTGAAACAGCTCAACGGGAAGGTTCTTTTTACCGTGGCAGATTGTACAGGGCATGGTGTTCCGGGAGCCTTTATGTCCCTTATCGGGACCGAATTTTTCAGGCAGATTGTAGTGGAGAATATGATTCTTCAGCCGGCCCGCATTCTAAATGAGATGAATCGCTACTTCGACAAGGTGTTTGCTTCGCTGGAGGACATCTCCCTGAAGGACGGAATGGATTTGGCCTTTTGCAGCTACGATTATGTCAACCGCGAGCTGCAGTATGCCGGGGCTTTTAATCCGGTCTATGTGGTACGGCACAACGAGGTGATTGAAATGAAGGGAGACCGGATTGCGGTGGGGCCGGATTACGGGGCCCGTCACGGGCTGTTTCGCAATCACCGGATCCGGGTGGAGGAAGAGGATGTGCTCTATCTTTTCACCGATGGCTATGCCGACCAGTTTGGAGGGCCTGAGGGGAAGAAATTCATGTACAGAAGGTTCAGGCATCTGCTCATGTCTATCCACAAGCTGCCCATGACAGAACAGCGGAACAAACTGGAAGAAAACATCCTGGAATGGATGGGCGATCAGTACGAGCAAATTGATGACCAGATGGTGATTGGTATCAGGCCAGCAAGTTTTGCATCATCTCGATGAGTGTTTCGGTATGAAAGGGCTTGGCAATGTATTCATCCACACCGGCAGCCAGGCAATTGTCACGGTCGCCGGCCAGGGCATTGGCAGTAATGGCAATTATGGGCACGTGCTTTCCTCCCGTGGATTCGATTTCCCGGATCTTCTTCGTGGCAGTAATGCCATCCATTACGGGCATCATGATGTCCATCAGAATCAGGTCGTATTGTTTTGAGCCAAACATTTCCAGGGCTACCTTCCCGTTTGGAGCGACGTCGATTTTGCTCACATGTTTGCGCAAGCTGAGGATAACGATCTTTTGGTTGATGTCGTTGTCCTCTACCAGCAGGACTTCCGCATCTTTAAGGTCAACAGGGCTTTCCTCTGTTTCGTCAGCCTGACCGCTCTGGCTTTCTTCCTGCACCACCTTCGTCAGATCGCGCGTGAAATCCAGGCAGAAAGATACCAGGCTATCGCTTCCTTCGTTTTTGATGGTCAGCTTGCTTTCCATCTCCCGGAGCAGTTTGTGGGCCACGGCCAGGCCCGAAGAGGAAATATCCCCACCCCGATTCAGGGTATCCATATAGTTGAAGAGTTCTTTCTCCCGGGGGCTTTCAAACCTGAAACCGAATTCGATCTGGACCTCGCTTGCAGTTTCCTGTAAATTATCGATAAAGAGTCTGATGGCCTTTCCCTCGGGTAGATATCTGCGCAGTCCCTTACAGGTGTTCACAACCAGCCCCCTGACCAGGCTGGGGTCACCAATCAGGTAGTGGCTGAGCTGCCCCTTTTTGCTGATGTTCACCGGATGATCCGCTTCTGAAGTATCCAGAATGCCAAGGGCTTCTTCAATGACTTTACAGAGATCGAAGGAAACAATGCTCTTTTTGTAATCGACATTGCCAGGGCTGGCAATCTCCACGATGTTATTGACATGCTCGATCAGGCTGTTGGTTGATGCACGAAGGGTCTCGAGCAATTCTTTTTGTTCGGAGCTTAAGCGGCCGTCATGGACCAGGTTGTTGATCAGCTGAATATTACTCAGCGAGGTTCTGAGTCCATGGGAGAGGCGGGAAATAAAGGCGTCCTTCTCCTGAACCTGGGCCTCGTAGCGTTCCTTGGCTTCTTTGGTTTGCGCCAGGTATTGCATATTGCCTCGGTCAATATACATGGAAACCAACAAGACAATTGCGTAGGCTATAAAGAAAACCAGTGCATTGTATCCTTCCAGATGGACTCCGGGCATGCCCAGGGGAAAGTAATTGATGGCAAGGGTGAGCAGTCCGAGGATCAGGGGGAATAGCATTTTTCTGCTCTCTACAATGATGACAGAGGCGAAGGGATAGAGCAGGTAAAAGGCAACCAGGATGGAACCATAAAGGCCGTTGTTGAAGGTAAAGCTTAGTAAAACCAGCAGCCCGCAGATCGCCGAAAGAATGGTTGCACTCAGATTCGTTTTATGGGCAGCCGGAAACAGAAAAAAACTGGTCACTAAAATCAGAAACGTAATACCGTTGATTAGCAGAATACTGTAGTTTCCCTGGCTCAGCCCCCAGGATGCAGCGATGAGCAGCATGGGGGAGATCACCAGATACAGCAGATTGATTCGTTGGACCTGGTTTACGAAGGCCTGATCCATGTCCTCCCGAATGCGAAAATTGATGACTGGCTTGAAAATCGTATAAAGCATAGTAATCCCTGACTATAACTAAGGTAAGGAAAATTTAGCGATCCGCGTTGGATATTTGGCGTGTTTTTTGTGTTCACATGCTGTAAGAAGTTCTTATTTTTGTTGAAGACCTATGTTGGGAAAGAGGCTTATATCCGTTTTCAGTTTACTCTTCTGCCTGTTCCCCCTTTTGCTGGTTGCGCAGGAGGGTGAAACAGGGATGGTGGCTTATGCGCCGGGCTTTGAGTTTCGGGATGGCATATATGCCAATTTTGGGATGGTGAAAAACAATGCCCCCATCCCCCCGGCCAGCATTGTTACGGATGAGGATCTCTTCGACCGGGCTTTTTATAACAAAGTGATGGCCGCCCGGGAGGTGACCATCTATGATGAGAATGGGGTGAAGCAGGTGATGGAGACCAAGAAGATATGGGGCTATGGACGGAATGGCGTATTGTATATCAATGTGGGCGGGAGCTTTCACCGGATAAGTTTCGTCGGGAGTATTTCCCATTTTGTGGCTACGGTTACCACCTATAGTCCGGGGTACTACGATCCCTATAGTTACCATCCCTATTATGGATACAATACCTACCCTTATCCCTATGGCTATGGCTATGGCTATCCCTACGGAAGCAGGTACAGCACGGGGAGTACCGAACTGAGGCAGTACCTGCTCGACTTTGAAACAGGAGATGTGATGGATTTCAGCATCGAGAGTGTGGGAGTTCTCTTAATGAAGGATCCGGAGCTCTCAGATGAGTACCAGACCCTGCGAAACAGGAAGAAGAAGCAAATGAAGTTCGTTTTCATCAGGCGGTTCAATGAACGCCATCCCTTATATTTTCCATCTAACTGAAAGAAGCCATGAAAAGAATCCTTGCACTGCTTTGCATTTTGTCCCCCCTTCTGAGCCTGATGGGGCAGCGGGAGTATCTCCCAACACCGGCCGATTTGGACCGTTTCCTTCACACCAAGACCTACATTGTACTCAATGACAATCCGCTTTCGGGCTACAACTTTGAAATTCAGGATGCCGTTAAGAAGTACTGGAACATTACCGAATACGAGTTTCTGGACCACGATGATTTTTCGGCTAAAAGCAGTGATACCAATGCGTCTTTTCTCTATCTGGCTACGGTGAATTTCGAAAAAGACCGTTCCAATACCCGTTACCTCTTTATGTGTCTGTCATTGGGCGGGGACTATGATGTGATTGATGAAATGAAGGACATCGCCAATCTGCCACTGGCTTACTATGGTGTGCCCGAAGAGGAGTATAACTACAAGTTGAGTACCATGTTGCGCTTCCTTCAGGACCATGTTCGGCTGATTAGCGCTCATCCCGAACTGGTTTCCCAGAATGTCTATAAGCATTACAACGAGAATATGGCGAGTCTGGAAGGGAAGGTGCTTTATGTGGTAAAGGACGAACTTGCCCGGGATGTGAATACCGAAGCCAAAATAAAGGCCATTTACCCTTTACCTGTAAAGATTGTCGATCGGGAAGAGATTGGAGAAATGGTGCTGGCAGGGGATGAGAAAGCCGTCTTCCTTCACAAGGTGGGGCCGGACGGCAAGGGCATGGGATCGCGCGTGTACAAAATCCTGATTGGGGCGGCAGATGCCCGTTTTTACTACTTCGACTACCATAAAACCAGTCCGAAAAATCCGGATGCCTTTCTTTACAGTGATTTCAAGAAGCTGGCAAAGGCGCAACGCAAATAGCAGATATTAATGGCAGAGAAACCAGCCATTCCTAAGGGTACACGAGACTTTGGCCCGCTGGAAACAAGCAGGAGAAACTACATTTTTGAGTGCATACGCAAGGTGTTCCGAAACCATGGTTACCAGCCTATCGAAACACCGGCCATGGAAAACCTGCATACCCTGATGGGAAAGTACGGAGAGGAAGGGGACAAGCTGCTCTTCAAGGTACTGAACTCGGGCGATTTCAAGTCCAGGCTTCCCCGGGGAGCCTGGGAGCTTGAGGAGTCGGCAAAGCTGGCTACCCGGCTTTCAGAAAAGGGTTTGCGTTACGACCTGACGGTACCCTTTGCCCGCTATGTGGTGCAGCATCGCAATGAGATTTCTTTTCCTTTTAAGCGTTTCCAGATTCAGCCGGTGTGGAGGGCCGATCGCCCCCAGCGTGGGCGTTACCGGGAGTTTTACCAGTGCGATGCGGATGTGGTTGGAAGTGATTCGCTGCTTAACGAGTATGAGCTGATACAGATCGTTGATGCCGTATTTAGCGCCCTTCATATCGATGTGGAGATCAAGCTGAACAACCGGAAGATTCTTGCCGGGATCGCCGAGGTCATTGGTGAACCGGAACGGATCACAGAGATCACGGTGGCCATCGACAAGCTCGACAAGATAGGGCTTGCGAAGGTGCTTGATGAATTAAGGGAAGGGGGGCTGGACAACAATGCCCTGGACCGCCTTTTGCCTGTGCTCAGTTTTGAGGGCAGCAGCACCCGGAAGCTCGCATTCTTATCGACCTACCTGGAGGGTTCGGAGACAGGAATGAAGGGGCTGGAGGAAATCAATGAGATTCTCGACCTTGTAGGCAACAGCCTGTCGGCCAAACTCGAGCTCGACCTGACCCTGGCAAGGGGGCTGAACTACTATACCGGGGCCATTATCGAGGTGAAGGCGACAGAGCTGTCCATGGGCAGTATCTGCGGGGGTGGACGCTATGACAACCTGACCGGGATCTTTGGTCTGAAGGGGCTTTCGGGGGTAGGTATATCCTTTGGAGCCGATCGGATTTACGATGTGCTCGAACAGCTCGACCGTTTCCCGGACCAGGAAGAAATGAATACCCGCCTGCTCTTTGTGAATTTCGGGGCCGCGGAGGTGCGATGGATTCTGCCCCTGCTCGCCAGCCTGAGGAAAAGGGGGATTGCCACCGAACTCTACCCCGATGCGGCCAAGATGAAGAAGCAAATGAGCTATGCCAATCAGCGGGGC
>PDRI01000152.1 GCA_002748055.1 Bacteroidota bacterium
CTGAGCCTGCTGGGCATGCCTGTTGGCTTTATGCACTCTTCGGGCCCCCTGGGCATCGTAATCAGCCTGGTCATCATTGGAATTGCAGCCCTGAACCTGATCATGGACTTCGATTTCATCGAAAAAGGAGCCGCCATGTCGGCACCCAAGTACATGGAGTGGTATGGAGCCTTTGGACTGATGGTTACGCTGGTATGGCTCTATATTGAGTTTTTAAGGCTATTGTCGCGCTTCGCCGGCCGGGATTAGGATAAACCGAATCAAAGACGCACAGAAGCCCGGCACAAAGACATGCGGCAGTTCGATACGTGAATGCACCAGCAGACCTGGCGATAGTGCGTACGAAGGGGCTTCCTGTTCTTCAACAGCACCATATTTTAACAAAGACTTGTAAAAGTCCGGGGAAAAGACTTATACTTGATCATGTCGAAACTGGAAACCTACTTTGCACCCTTCAGGGAAAAGATTGTCGGGGGAGACTTGCAATTCAACTCCCCTTATGGGAAAAAAAATGTCCTTTATGCCGACTGGATTGCTTCCGGACGGCTCTATGCCCCTATTGAGGATAGGCTGAGCCGCGAAATCGGGGCCTATGTGGCCAATACCCATACAGAGACCACCCTCACGGGTACGCTAATGACCAAGGCCTATCATCGCTCGCATCAACTCATTAAGGAGCATGTAAATGCCGGGCCCAACGATGTCATTATAACGGCCGGTTTCGGAATGACTGCAGTCATCAACAAGCTGATGCGCATCCTGGGCCTGAAAGGGTGTAGCGGAGGCAGTACCCAATGTATTCGAAAAAGCGATAAACCTGTGGTATTCATCACCCACATGGAGCATCACAGCAACCATACTTCCTGGTTCGAAACCGCGGCCGAGGTTGTCATGCTCGAACCCACACCCGATCTGCGTATCGACCTGGACGATTTGCGAAGAAAACTGGAATTGTACAAGGACCGGGACTTTAAGATCGGATCCTTCACGGCCTGTTCGAATGTAACCGGGGTGCATACCCCCTATCATGAGATGGCCAGGATCATGCATGAATACGGAGGACTGGCGTTTGTCGATTTTGCGGCCAGTGCCCCCTATATGGAGATTGATATGCATCCGGAGGATCCCATGGCGAAGCTGGATGCCATCTTTTTCTCTCCCCATAAGTTTCTGGGCGGACCCGGGTCTTCCGGGGTCCTGATCTTCGATAAGGCCATTTATGCTGCAGAGGTACCCGACAACCCGGGCGGAGGAACGGTCGACTGGACCAACCCATGGGGAAAATACAAGTATGTAGACGATATAGAGGCGCGCGAAGATGGCGGAACACCCGGCTTCATGCAATCGATCAGGGCAGCGCTGGCCATTGAACTGAAAACGCAGATGGGCACCGAAAACATCATGGCCAGGGAGGAAGAATTGCTGCGCATTGCCCTGCCGGGTTTACGCAGCATTCGCGGCATTGAAATCCTGGCCGATGATATAGATGAACGGCTTGGGGTTATTTCCTTCTACCACCCCGAAATCCATTTCAACCTCTTCGTGAAACTGCTGAACGACCGTTTTGGTATACAAACACGCGGAGGCTGTGCATGCGCCGGCACCTATGGACACTTCCTGCTCCAGGTTTCTTACGACCAGTCGAAGGAAATCACGGAAAAGATCAATCACGGCGATCTCTCCGAAAAACCCGGCTGGGTGCGATGGTCGCTGCACCCCACCACGACCGATGACGATGTGGAAAAGGTGCTTCACGCAGTGAAAGAAATCACCGAAAACCACCTCCGGTGGAAGGAGGACTACATCTACATCCCGCAGAAGAACGAGTTTATTCATCACTCGCAGGAAAAAGCGACTATGGAGGATGAATTAATAAAGGACTGGTTCTCTGTATAATTGTTTTGTAGTTCCGGGAAACATTTTTATCTTTGCATTCCGTTTTGAAAACGGGAACGACGTTGAAATCAATCGAATCATGAAAAAAGACATACATCCAAAGAATTACAGGCTGGTCGCTTTCCGGGATATGTCCAACGGAAACACCTTTGTGACCAAATCAGCGGCTCCCTCAAAGGAAACCGTAAAGCTTGAGGATGGCGTGGAATACCCGCTGATCAAGCTTGAGATCTCCAACACCTCACACCCCTTTTATACGGGTAAGATGAAGCTTGTAGATACCGCCGGACGTGTGGACAAGTTTATGAACCGTTACAAGTCGCATCTCGAGAAGAAAAAATAAGTGCTAGAGCTGCCTACCTTTAAGAGCCACCCACATGGGTGGCTTTTTTTATGCCTTTACGAAATGCACTTTGGCCTGAACGAACAGAAAATGAAGGCAGATTGGGAGGGCCTGAACGAACAGAAAAAGGAGGCAGATTGGGAGGGCCCTGACCAGCGGAAGGGAAAATGCAAACCCGGCCCCTTTGCCCTTTGCGAGGGAGCCCCGAACAATGGGGCTAATAGTCGGGGCTGCAGGCACCATTGGGCCATGAAGGCTTCCGTAAAGCAGAACCGGCCCTTAGTACAAAAGCGCGTCGAAATCCTCGCTGAGCTTTATGTTCTGACGCCAGTCGTATAGGGTAAGCGCACGCAGGCTGTAATAGTATGCCCAATAGTTCCGGAGGGCCTCAACATAAGCACGCCGGGCCACGTCCTTTTCCTCCAGGGCTACATTCAGATCGAGCACATCGATCTTTCCAATCAGAAAGCGTTGCTTGGATACCTCGTAACGAAGGTCGGCAATGGTATCGGCCTTGGAAGCAATGGCCACCTGGTCGTCCTGCAGGTTGAACTGCATAACCTGGAGGAAAATATTCTCATTGAAATCGATCTGAGACTGGTCCACATTGGTTTTTACCACCTCCTCGGCCGACTGGGCCATGCGGTAGCGTCCGCGGCCCTGCCCCCAGTCGAGAAGCGGTACCTGAACGCCGACCTGAACCCGCTGCTGGTTGGTCAGGTCCTGATAGGCTTCCGGCAGATTATCGGCCAGCTGACTCAGGCCCAACTGGGCATAGAGCTCGGCCCGGATGCCTTTCTTTGAGCGGGCTTCGGCCACAGCCTGTCCTGCCTCCAGCAACTGTCTTTGCATAGCCAGCAATTCGGGGTTATTGGCCTTGGCCTCTTCCAGTGCCCTGGTATATTCCATTTCAAAACCGAAGATTTCTGTAGGCATAATCAGCCGGAGATCCACTTTTTCGTTGAAACCCAGGAAGGACCGGAGCCTCGACTTACGCAATTCCAGGTCGATGGTGGCCTCATTCATGGCAGCCCCCGCATTCAGAAAGCTCAGCTCCATCTGCAATAATTCGTTCTCTGCGATGGTTCCCAGCTGGTAACGCCCCCTGGCAATCTGAAAGAGGGTATCGTTATTGGCATAATTCTTCCGGGCAATCTCCAGGTTAATCTGGGCCAGGGCAAGGTCGAAGAAACGCTCCACCGCACGCTGACTAACCCTTTCAAGGGCATTGATGTAGTTCATCTTCGCCTCTTCGTATTTCATTGGTTCAATCTTCTGCTCCCAGCGCAAGTGATTGTAGCCGTTGATAGGCTGCGAAAAACCCACAGTTACCGGATAAGCCAGCCAGGTAGTCGGCGACTCTTCTCCAAAATTGTCGTTCCGCTGCAATTGGGATGAAACAAAAACCCGCCCCCCGGTGAGTCCGATATTCTGGTATAACTGCAAATCCAGTCCGGTCTGCATATTTGAGCGGCTCACAAACCTCTCGGATCCATCGGACTGGGTCACACTCTCCATGGAATTGTTCAATGAAGGGATGGTCGCATCGAGGATCAGACCGGGCCGCTTGCTGGCGAGGTGGGTTCGGTAAGCCCAGTAGCTCCGCCGGAACTCGTGTCGCGATATCAGGGCCATAAGGGACTGTTCACGCGCAATCTCTATCACCTCATTCAGGCCCAGTTCCTTTTCCTCGATAAGCTGCCCCGACTGGCTCCATAAAGGCAGCACGCTAATCAGCATAATCCATACCGCTCGTATTCGATACATCTTATTCATGTCTTAATGATTCAATGGGATCCCTTTCAGATGCCCGCTTAGCCGGAGAGTAGCCAAAAATGACCCCCACCGAGGCCGATACCACAAAAGAAAGAATGACAGACACCGGGGTTACAATGGTTTGAATGCCCGCGAAGCGCGTAATCAGGAAGGATGCAACGATGCCTATGATCACCCCCAGCAGCCCACCAATGACAGAGATCAAAACAGCTTCGGCCAGAAACTGAACCACAATGTCCTTCTTTTGGGCCCCGATGGCCAGCCTGGTCCCGATTTCTTTAATGCGCTCCATGACTGAAGCAAACATGATGTTCATAATACCAATCCCACCGACCAGCAAAGAAATACTGGCGATGGCCCCGAGTACAATATTGAATACATCCCTGGTTCGCTGCTCCTGCTTCAGCAGCAACTCCGGAACCGTAATCTCAAAGTCCTTCACTTCCTCATGACGACGCATCATCAGCCGGCCAAGCAACTCGGTCGAAGGAGACAACTCCTCCGATTCATTGACCTGCACAATAATCCGGTCGAGCTGGTGGTAATTCGAAACGGTATTCTGATTGGCACCAAAGCTGACAGACATGCCGGGAAAAAAGACGCTAAAGTCTCCACTCCCTTTAATACGCGAGGCCACAAGTGCACGGTTCTGGTAACGCAACAGCATGGTTCGTACCGGGGTATACACATTGTCGTTCATCACATTCACCCCGACATTCTCGAAGCGGGTAAGGTCCATCTCATTCTTCTCCAGCACCCCAACAATCTTCAGCCAGACCTGGTCGAATTTGATGTACTTCCCTATGGGGTCCTCCTTACTAAAGAACTTATTCTTGATGTTGGCCCCGATCACACAAACCGGAATGCCATTTTCTTCCTGGTAGGGATTGAAAAAACTCCCACGCTCGAGGGGCAGATTGAAAATCTCAAAGTATTCATTGCTTACCCCAAGGAGCTTTGCACTGAGCCGCTTTCCATTCCTGATCACATAGGACCCCAGGATGATCTCGGGCGAAACCATCTTTACTGTAGGCACCACCTCCATGATGGCCTCAACATCTTTGAGGCTCAGTCCCGGCGAAAACTTCTGCACCTGTTTTTCTCCCCCCTCGTCGCCTGCTTCATCGCCCGATTCCACAATGGGCATTATCATGATGTTGTTGACCCCAACCATTTTGATCTGGTCCAGGATCTCCTGCTGTGCCCCGCGTCCGATGGCCAGCATGGTAATCACGGCTGCCACTCCGAAAATGATACCCAGGGCAGTAAGAATACTGCGCATCTGGTTTGCCATAATCGACTCAATGGCGATAAGTACATCGTGTAAATACCTGCCCATGACCTAGCCCCGGCTTCGTAGTCCAACTGACACCGGCCTTTGCTGAGGCCGTGTCTGCTGCATCTCCTGCTTCTGTTTTTCCTCTTCTTCCTTCCTCTTCCTGATTTCTCCCATCAGTTCCAAACCCGCATACTTGAAGCGATCCGTATCTTCGGGCATGGAAAGGTATAGCCGCTCTCCCTTGCTCAAGCCCTTCTCCACTATGATGTTGTTTTCATTGGATGGTCCCAAAAGCACAATCTGCTTCTTCCCATCACGGGTGTAGACGAAGCTCACACTGTCGTTGGCATGAACAGCCTCAAGTGGAACAAACAACACACTGTCGAGTACCCGGGTAATGACCTCATTGCTGGTGGTCATTGCAGGCCTCAATATCGTGTCCTTCTCGTTCAGTTTGATTCTCACCTCAAAAACCTTTGCGTCGGTATTGGGGAGCTGCTGACCAATGTTGGCGACGTCGATGACCTCCCCGCTATAGGCTTTCTCGGGAAAAGCATCCACCCCGATTTTCACCTTCTGGCCCTTCTTCAGCTTGCTGATATCGATCTCATTCACGTAGGTCAGCGAGATCATGGTCGACAGATCGGGCAAGGTCGCTACGGCCAGGTCCCAGGCATTGATCTCCGAACCCACGGTCCGTTTCTGCCCGTTCCAGTCCTTCTTGTAAATGACCATGCCGGAAGAAGGCGCGGTAATATCGAACTGCCTCATCACCGCCTCCATTTCTTCCTTGCTCCGCTGATCCCTGGCCATGTTAATCTCGGCCTCACGCATTTTTGCTTTCGCTTGTTGAACCCGCAGGCCATAGTTCTTCTCGGCTTGCTCATAGGCACGTGTAGCCTTCTCCAGCTCAATTTCTGCCTGGCGAATGGTTGCCGGAGGTTCAAATCTCGATTGCTCAAGGCTAATCCCGGCCTCCTCCATTTCAAAATGCAGATTGATAAGATCGTCACGCAACTGCCTGAGCTGCATTGTAGTATCGAGCTTAGTCCGCATGAGCTCGGATTCCTTCTGCTCCAGATTATCCATGAGCTCTTTCAGGGAATTGTCGGCTTCGGAACGGTCGAGTGTAGCTACCCAATCGCCCGAATCAACCACTGTTCCCTCGGCAATCAGGTCCTGAATCTTAACGCTCCGGATTCGCAAATGGCGGCTTCTCAACTGCGAGGGGCCGCTAATCTCTGTCTCCCTGATAGCCTGCAACTCACCGGTCACCATTACGGCTATTTCGAAACTTCCCTCCTGCACCTGGGTTTCAAGGACCAGTGCTTTCTCTTTCCCTGAAAGCACAGCATAAAGGATGAGGGCCGTCAGAACGACCGTCACGGAGATGATGGCATAAAGTGTTCGCTTCTTCATGAATACTCTCGCTTAAAGCTTTGCTATTGTTTCCTGAATCACTTCTTTTGCACTTCCGACCAGGGCCTCCAGCTCCTCTTTGCTCTTTGCCTCAGCATAGAGTCTGATAATGGGCTCGGTATTCGATTTACGCAGGTGTACCCAGCCCTCGGGCATATCCACCTTCACACCATCCACTGTGTTGATCTCGAATTTGCTGTAGGCCTTCTGAAAGGCCTCCAACACCCTGTCTGCCTCTACTCCTTCGGGCAGATCGACTTTGTTTTTCGAGATGAGGTAAGCGGGATAGCGATCGCGCAATTCGCTGCAGCTGCAATCCTGTCCGGCAAGGTGTGAAAGGAACAAAGCAATGCCAACAAGGGCGTCACGGCCGTAGTGGAGCGCGGGGTAAATAACGCCTCCGTTGCCTTCACCACCTATCACACAATCGTTGGCCTTCATGGCTTCCACCACATTCACCTCTCCGACTGCCGAGGGGAAATGGTGCCGGCCATAGCTTTCAGTTACATCCCGCAGAGCACGGGTCGAAGACAAGTTAGATGCTGTATTGCCAGGCGTTTTGGAAAGGACATAGTCGGCAACCGAAACCAGGGTGTATTCCTCCCCAAACATCGTACCATCCTCACAAACAATCGCCAGGCGGTCGACATCCGGATCGACTACAAAGCCCACATCGGCTTTGCGCTCGACCATGGCAGCACTGATGTCGGTCAGGTGTGCCGGCAGGGGTTCGGGGTTGTGTGGAAAAAGGCCGGTCGGCTTGCAATAGAGCTCTTCAACCTCCTCAACGCCCAGGCGTTTAAGCAGATCTGGCAGGACAATGCCGCCAACTGAATTGACACAATCAATAACCACGCGGAATCCCTTTTTTCGAATCAGATCGGTTTGGACCAGGTCCATTGCCAGAACCCGATCAATGTGTTTGACGTTCATTCCCTCCAAAGGTTTAACACTGCCCAGCTTATCGAAGCTGACATAGGAAAAATCGCCCTTCCTGATCCTTTCCATCAACACTCCGCCATCAGCAGCCGATAGAAATTCGCCCCGGGCATTCAACAACTTAAGCGCATTCCATTGGGCGGGGTTATGACTGGCTGTCAGGATAATCCCTCCATCGGCTCCGCTTTCCACAACTGCCATTTCTACCGTGGGGGTAGTTGCATGTCCCATCAGGAGCACATCAACCCCCATGGCGTTCAGGGTAGAAGATACGAGTTGTTCGACGAGAGGGCCGGAAATCCGGGCATCCCGGCCCAAAACCACTATGGGCTTTTCATTGGCACTGCCGGCCCTGAGCCAGGCTGCATAGGCCGATGAAAACTGAACAATATCAATAGGGGTCAGTCCTTCGCCCGGATGGCCTCCAATGGTTCCCCGGATTCCTGAAATAGAAACAACTAAGCTCATTTTTTATAGATTATTACGGATGATTCGGAATTTGCCAGAAGGCCATCAAAGTTAGAAAATAGTTTTCCAAGAAACTTCCCTTTTTAGCCCTATCTTTGTGGGTTTAACAAGCTGCCGGAAAGCACTATGGTAAAACAAGGAGGGAAGCGGAAACAAAGCGGGGGTAAAACCACCGCAAACCGGGGACGCGCCCGGAATGAAAGCAGGCCGTCGGGGCAGGACCGGACGGGGGCCGGAGCAAGGACCGGAGCAAGGACCGGAACAAGGACCGGAACAAGGGCGAAAGCCGAAAAGGAGTACAGGCCTCAATCTAAACCCGGAGCCGGGGAAGGGACCGGAGCAAGGCGGGGAAGTGGAACAAAGGCCGGAGCCCGTGCAGGAACAAGGGCTGCTTCAGAAGCGAAAAGCAAAACCGGGAGCCGGAGCCAAACGCGGCCGGAACGGGGAAGCAGAGGGACCGGAGCGGGAGCAAAAGGCAGAGCCGAAAAGGATGGACTCGTCCGACTGAACAAGTACATCGCAGCTGCCGGTATCTGCTCGCGCCGGGAGGCCGATGAGCTGATCGGTGCCGGCCTGGTTACCGTAAACGGAAAGCCTGTGACTACCCTGGGAACGAAAGTGGGCCACGGCGACGATGTCCGCTACAATGGCGAAAGCCTGCAGAACGAACGAAAGGTTTATCTGCTGCTCAACAAGCCCAAGGACTATGTAACCACCACCGACGATCCGAAGGAAAGAAAAACCGTGATGATGCTGGTCAAGAATGCCTGTAAGGAACGCATCTATCCGGTGGGCAGGCTCGACCGGAACACCACGGGGGTACTGCTCTTTACCAACGACGGCGACCTGGCAAAAAAGCTGACCCATCCGGGGCATAAAAAGAAAAAAATCTACCATGTCTTTCTGGACCGCGCCTTTAGTGCAGGCGATATGCGAAAACTGGCCGGCGGACTCACCCTCGACGACGGATTCATCCAACCCGATGCGGTTTCCTATGCCAGCAAAGACAGTAAGAAGGAGGTCGGACTTGAGATTCACTCGGGCCAGAACCGCATTGTACGCCGCATGTTCGAAGCCCTCGGCTACCGGGTCAGAAAACTCGATCGGGTCTATTTTGCAGGGCTTACAAAGAAAAACCTCACACGCGGACAGTGGCGTTTTCTGACGACCCAGGAAATCAACCGGCTGAAAATGAATGCCTATGAATAAGGAAAGTACACACAAGGCTGGTTTTGTCAACATCATAGGCAAACCCAATGTGGGTAAATCGACGCTGATGAATGCCATGGTCGGCGAGAAGCTCAGCATTATTACAGCCAGGGCCCAGACCACCCGTCACCGCATACACGGTATTCTGAACGGGGACGACTACCAGGTGGTCTTTGCCGATACCCCCGGCATCCTCAACCCCAGCTACAAGTTGCAGGAAGCCATGCTGAAGGCTGCACGTTCGGCCCTGGTCGATGCCGATATTCTGATCTACATGACGGAAATCGGAGAAAAGCCCGACCCGGAAAACGAATTTCTGCAGGGTCTGGCCAAAAGCGAACAGCCCGTCATTGTGGTCATCAACAAGATCGACCTGCGTAAGCAGGAAGAGGTTATGCAGGCCATAGAACTATGGAATGGCCTCCTGCCCAGGGCAGAGAAAATCCCGGTAAGTGCAAGGGAAAAATTTAACGTGGACTACGTCTTCCGGCGCATCCTTCACCATCTGCCCGTCTCCCCGCCTTATTACGACAAGGATGCACTCACCGATAAGTCGGAACGCTTCTTTGCCGGAGAAATGATCCGGGAAAAGATCCTGTTGCACTATAGGCAGGAGATCCCGTACGCCGTAGAGGTGGAGATCGGATCCTTCAAAGAAGACCGAAAACTCATCCGCATCGAAGCCATGATCTATGTGGAAAGAGACAGCCAGAAGGGCATCCTGATCGGGAACGAGGGCAAGGCCCTGAAGCGTGTGGGGCGTGAAGCAAGAATCGACATGGAAGGCTTTTTCCAAAAGAAGGTCTTCCTGGAATTGCGCGTAAAAGTGAAAAAGGACTGGCGCAACAGCGACTATCAGGTAAAGAAATTCGGCTACCACTAAATCAATTTGGAATGGGAAACATCGTTGCCATCGTGGGAAGGCCCAATGTGGGCAAATCGACCTTTTTTAACAGGCTGACCGAAACCAGGCAGGCCATTGTGGACGAAGCCAGCGGGGTGACCCGCGACAGGCACTATGGCCGGGTCATTTGGAACGGCCAGGAATTCAGCATCATTGATACAGGGGGCTATGTAAGCAACTCCGACGACATCTTCGAGGGAGAAATCCGGAAGCAGGTCCAGCTGGCCATCGATGAAGCCGATGTAGTGGTTTTCCTGGTCGATGTCACTTCGGGCATCACCGATCTGGACAGTACAGTGGCCGAGCTGCTCAGGAAGATTAAAAAACCTGTACTACTGGTGGTTAACAAAGTAGACAATGCTTCGAGGCTCTACGATGCATCGGAGTTTTATGGCCTGGGGCTGGGAGAATACGCGCCGGTATCCTCCATCAACGGCAGTGGCACCGGGGACATGCTCGATCGGCTGACTGCCATGTTTAAAAAGAAGGAAGAAGAGCCGGAAGAAGAGGTCCCGCGCATCGCCATTGTCGGGAGGCCAAACGTGGGCAAATCATCCCTGATTAACGCGCTCATTGGCGAGGAACGCAACATTGTAACCCCCATCTCCGGAACTACCAGGGACGCGATCAATACCCGATACAGGAAATACAACCATGATTTCTACCTGGTCGATACGGCCGGCCTGCGAAAAAAAGGCAAGGTGAAAGAGGACCTGGAGTTTTATTCGGTGATGCGAACCGTGAGGGCCATCGAACACGCCGATGTGTGTATGCTGTTGATTGATGCCACGGTGGGCATCGAAGCCCAGGATGTAAACATCTTTCATCTGATCGAGCGCAACCACAAAGGAGTGGTGGTGCTGGTCAATAAATGGGACCTGGTGGAGAAGGAAACCCAGACAATGAAGGCTTACGAAACGGCCATCCGGAAACGACTCGAGCCCTTCGATGATGTGCCCCTGCTTTTTGTTTCGGCTCTGACCAGGCAACGCATTCACAAGGCTCTCGAACTGGCCGTTAAGGTGTACGAGCAGCGCAGGATGCGCATCCCTACCTCAAAGCTGAACGAGGTCATGCTGGCAGCCATCGAAGCCAATCACCCCCCGGCCATCAAGGGCAAGCACATCAAGATCAAATATGTAACCCAGTTGCCCACCCATGCCCCGACCTTTGCCTTCTATTGCAACCTCCCGCAATACATCCGGGAACCCTATAAGCGCTACCTGGAGAACCAGATTAGGAAGCATTTCGATTATGAGGGCGTGCCCATCCGCATTTTCATGCGTAAAAAGTAGGCGCGATTTTTGTGGTATATTGTCATAAATTTGAAGCTATGTGGCAAAAAGTGATCCCTTCGCTTATCCTGCTCCTGCTTTTCGGGGCCTGCAACGAGATTGAGCCGGAGTATCCGGACGAGCCGCTTATCGACTACCAGAGCTTTGTCCTCTATATCTCCGTAGATGAGCTGGGCAACAAAAGCCTCTTTGGGAAGTTGAGCTTCGAGTTTACCGACGGAGACGGAAACCTGGGCCTTAAGGCACTGGATGATGACTCGACCACTACCAATCTGCCCGATACCCTTAAATACAACTTCTTCCTGCAGGTGCATCATTATGACAACGGAGCCTTTATCAAGGTTCCTGAGGAAGAAGGGGGCATCCTGAAATACCGCATCCCCTACCTCGACAAACATCCCCTGAAGGGAACCCTCGATTTGGAGATTTACTATCCGGTAGTCACCTACGACAGCCTTTTTTACAGCTTCTACATTTACGACAGGGACTTCAATCGCAGCAATACCGATAGCACGGAGCTCGTCATCCTCAGCGGGATCGACCTGGATGCAGACTAAGGAACTAGAGCTTGACCCCCATAAAAAGGACGTCATCGACCTGCTCCAGATCCTCCTTCCAGAGGAAGAAATTATTCTTGATGAGCTTGTATTGCTCATCCATGGGCTTGTCATGAATATCCCGGAGCAGGTTCTTCAGCCGAACCATCTTGAACTTACGCCCCAACGGGCCTCCAAACTGGTCGGGATAACCGTCGGAGAACATGTAGATCAGATCGCCCTTGTTCAGGTCATAGACCTGGTCATGAAACTCCTTCTCTACCCTGTCCTCATCGAGCTGTCCGCCAATGGAACTCCGGTTACCCTTGATATATATCTGTTCCCCGCCCGAATAAATAATCACCGGACGCATGGCCGATGAAACAGTGAGGCGATAGTTGCTCAGATCGATTTTGGCCACGATTATATCCATCCCGTCGTTCGATCCGTCGGTTTCGACATTCTGGTTGAGTGCCTCACGGACCTCATTGTCGAGGGTGGTCAGCATCTCGGCCGGGGAACTCAGGCTCGAACGCAGACAGATGTCCTTAATCAGGGTGGTTCCGATCATGCTCATGAAAGCTCCGGGAACGCCATGGCCGGTCGAGTCGGCGCAAACGATGATGAACTTGTTATCGTCCGTCTTCTCGTACCAGTAGAAATCGCCGCTTACAATGTCGCGTGGCTGATAGAACACAAAGCTGCCGCTAAAGGTGTCGTGCAGCTTTTTGATAGACGGCAGAATACTGGCCTGGATTCGCTGGGCATAGTTAATGGAATCGGTAATATCGCGGTTCTTAATCTCAATTTCCTCCTTCTGCATGACCACCTCGCGGGTCCGCTCGTCGAGCTGCCGTTGGAGGTATTCCTGAATGGCCTTCTGGTTGCGTTCCCTGATCTTAACAATGGTAAACAGTGTTGCCAGTAAGAGCAGAACCACCGACAGGATGAACCACCAGGCCTTCCAAATAGGTATCTTGACCGAGATATTCAACTCCAGGGGCTCGGCAGAACAGTTGCCATTCCCGTCACAGGCCCTCAACATAAAGGTATAGTTCCCGTCGGCCACCACGGGAAAATAGGCCCAGGGCAGGGAAGAAACCTCGGACCACTCGTCCTGATAGTTCTCCATGCGATACTGATAGCCCACCTGCTCGGGATCGCTCAGGTTAATTCCCACAAACTCGATACGGATGCGGTACTTGTCATAGCCCAGCCTGATGTCATGGGTCGGGTCGTAAGGCTCATCCGAAATGAGCACCGATTTAATACTCAGGCGGGGGGCTACTGTATCCTCCCTTGCCTGGAAGGCATCGTAACGGATAATTCCATCGGAGCTGCCCAGGTACATCCGGCCGTCGCTGGCAGTTGCCGCAGCATTGTGCATAATGTCGCAGCTAAAGCCCGATTCCTTTCGAAAGATACGGACCATTCCCCGTTCCGGGTCGATGCGGCTCAGGCCCATCCGGTGCCCCACCCATATAAATCCTTCCGGATCCATGCTGAGTGCATAAACATAGTCCGACATCAGGCCGCGCTCGGTGTTAAACCAGACCAGGCTATCGGACGAGAAACGAAAAA
>PDRI01000153.1 GCA_002748055.1 Bacteroidota bacterium
TATTTCTCCAAGCCCTTAATTATGATCTGGATAGCGGTCTGTTATCTGCTCTGCCGGAGCGATCGCGACCCGGGCTTTCCAGTCTTGCTGGCCTTTTTCTTCTCGTGGCTGGGCGATCTTTTTCTGCTTTTGCCCGATCGCAACGGGATTATGTTCTATTTGGGGGTAGGCGGATTCTTCCTGGCCCAGTTGAGCTATATTTTCATCTTTATTCGCTTTTCAAAAAAGGGTTCAAGAGGGCTGCTTGCCCGAAAGCCCTTGCTATTCCTACCCTTTCTGCTGTACGGGGTGGGGATTTATCTGCTTTTGCTGCCGGCTATGGAAGGCATTATGAAGCCGATCATAGCGCTCTATGCCCTCTCTCTTGTCGGGATGTCGTTGGCCGCATTGAATCGCCGGGGGAGGGTTGGCCGGAAGTCTTTTCGCCTTGTGTTTTCAGGCTCGCTTTTATTCGTGTTCTCTGATACGATGCTGGCCATCAACACCTTTGTTTATGACCTGCCTTTGAGTGGCCTGTGGATCATGTCAAGCTATATGGCCGCGCAATACCTCATTATGCGTGGACTGCTTTTGGGAAAAGCATAGCCGGTTCTCTCAGAACCTGAAATTCAGCCTGATACCACATCCTGCATACTTCCAGTCGCGAAAGGCCGTAAAGACCCCAATGTCTGCCAGGAAAAACAATTCGTTGAGGCTGTAGCCAAATTGAATATAGTGTGGCTGATCGGAGGTATACAGATAGTCCAGGTGCAGCGCTTCCTTCCACAGCCGTTCGCTGAACCAGGGCAGGAATTTAAGCGCGAGGTAGGATGCATCCAACCTGAGAGCAGCCCGGACCCAATGGTCGGGGGTCGCACAACTGTAGTAGTCGGCCAGGATCAGGGCCCGGTCAAACCCGGCCATGTCCACAAGCAGTGGGTTGGTTTTAAAGTGCTTGAAATCAGAAAAGTGTATCGTATTGGTTTTGGGGAACCATCCCGCATTTAATGCCCAGTCGAGTGAGGACATAAGCCCGATATCGATGCCTTGGTCTATTCCGGCTTCAAGCATGCTGAACTCTGACCAGCCGCTTGATTCAAGTGGCAGGGCCCTGGTATATCTGAGCGAGAAAGTTGGCCACGCAGATTCCCTAAGGGCCTTTCTGTGTGCCCGGATAATGTAGGGTTGTTGAGGGGTAAACTCAAGCAGAACTTCGGCCTTAAATTGCTTCATGGCCCGGAGTACGGGGTTGCCGGAACCCAGATTCGAGGGATGGTTTGGAGAAAGGTCCCGGCTGTTTCTATAGAAGAAGGAAAAGTCGCTGTGGTTGGTAAGCGGGGACTTGCGGGCTGCCGTGAGTGAGGTGGAGAGGACAAGTCCGTTCACTATATCGATTCGGTTGTAGAGGGTGGCTTCAAGCTGCTCATACAGTTTGAGATGGTTTTCCCGGAAAAATAGCGTATATACCAGGTTGGGAAAGGGGTGCATGCCACTTTCCTGGTTGAAATCTGCTGATTTGTAGCGCAGATAAAGGGCAACCTTCCCTCTGGCTTTGGGGGCATAGAGCCAATCGGAATCCCAGCGGATCAGGGGGGCTTTTCGATTGAAAGCCCAGGAGGCTCTGAGGGTGGAACGGAGGGTGTGGGTGGTATCGGGTTTCCAGTTGATTCTGAATTCCTGCCCATAGCTAAGTCCGTCAACAGCATTGTAATTCAGCATGCCCGCATCTAAGAGACCGCCATGTACAAACCTGAAGTGCCCAAATTTGCTTCGGTAGGCTTTGCCCCTGAGCAGGTCCCGGCCGTGCCTCGATCGCTGCCCGGCAATCCGCCCCGAATCTCCCGCCCTGGTTTTATCTGCAATGATCTTATCCCGCTCGTGCAGCGTTATACGTTCATTGGGCGTAAGGGGGATGGGCCTTACCTGATTCCAGTACAGGGAGTCGTTTTTTACAGCACTATCGGCGATGGAGAACTTGGTGCCGGTCTGATTCAAGGGGTCGCCCTCACCCTTTTCCATGGCTTTGGCCGCTTCTTTCTCCATGAGCTTGGAGAGGCGCTGTACGTCCCGGTTATTCAGCTCATCCTTTTCCAGCAGTTCGTTTATTTTCTTCTGTCCGGGGCTGATCTTTGCCTCTTTTGCACTGTCTTTTGGCGCATGCTGAATGGGGCTGAAAAAGGTTTTTGGCAGGTTGGGGTTCAGTTTCACCCTGTCGTATTTGAGCGACGACACATAGGTCACCGAGCCCTTCACTCCAGCAATATCGATTTGGGCCCGGATCTTGTGATTCACCGGCATCCAGGCGTCCATCATAATGTTGGCATAGAGCTGTTGAAGGCTAAGTGTTCCGGCTATGGTTTCGATGGACAGGTCAGAAGAGTGCAGGCACCAGAGGTCTTCGACAATATGGAGGTAGCCGGAAACCATCTGTTGGCTTTTGCGTTTTGGAATCACTTTAATCTTGTTCACAATATGGGTGCCTTCCATAAAGGTGCCTTCAAAACTGAACCGATAGTAGCTAAATGCATTTCTTGCCAGGGGGGAAACAACGCCTTCGATTTGTTGCTGGTAAAGGCTGGCATTGATGTAATCCATGGGATTCACGTTCTGGGTATAGCCCGGCAGGGTGTTCTGGGAGGCGATTACCCGCATCTCGTATTTATCGGGCGCTGTAAATTGCACTTCGTTCAGCGATTCAAGCATGTAGGCCTGATTCGCTTTTACTTTGAAGTTGTTAATCTCCACCCTTTTTGCAATTGCCCTGGGTATTTTGTCGAAGTAGGCTGTTCCCTTGATATAGATGTCTGCCTTGTAGCGAAGAACCTCGTTCAGGTGATAGTTTGCAAGACCAATGGCTTTTCTCATGATCCAGTAGGCCGGATCTTCACCGCCGGCGCTGATTCTGACTTCGGGAATCATATAGGTTTGCGGCGGGAGAGCAATGTCAAGTTCGATAAAGTCACTGTCCAGCTCCAGGCTGCGTGTAACTTCCGTATAGCCGAGGCTGCGAAAGAAGACGGTGTAGCTGCCCTTTGGAAGGGGGAGGGAGAACTGGCCAAGGGCATTGCAGGTTGTCCCACGGGTAAGTTCCCTGATGAAAATAGACGAATAGGGCAGGGGTTCTCCGTTTTGATCTGTAACCGTTCCCCTGATGCCCTGCGCCTGTAACACCGGCAAGGGGAACAGGACCAGTAAAAAGATAGTGATGCGTTTTCTCATTGAGGTTTTAGCTGTCCCAAAAGTACAACTAAAAAGCAAAATACCTGCTGGCATTTCTGTAGCAAACGTTTTCGACAAGTTTGTCGAGCATGTCCCGGTCGTTCGGGATTTCTCCAAGTTCAACATCCTGGCCAAGGAGTTCGCAAAGAATCCGTCTGAAATACTCATGCCGCGGGTACGAAAGAAAGCTTCTGGAATCGGTCAGCATCCCCACAAAGCGACTGAGCAGTCCGAGCGAAGACAGGCAATTGAGCTGGTCCTGCATACCAAATTTCTGATCCAGGAACCACCAACCCGATCCAAACTGCATTTTACCGGGAATCTGGCCGTCATTAAAGTTAGCAACCATACTGGCAACGAGGGCATTGTCGGCAGGGTTCAGGTTGTAGATGATGGTCCGCGCAAGCTGGTCGCTTGCATCGAGCCGGTCGAGCAAGCGGGACATGCTTTGTGCCATCCTGAAATCTCCAATGGAATCATATCCCGTATCAGGGCCCAATTCCTGAAAGCGACGACTGTTGTTGTTTCTCAATGCGCCAACGTGGAATTGCTGGGTCCAGTCCTTTTCGTGATCCATAACAGCCAGTTCAAAGAGCAGGGCCGATTTAAACTGGAGGATTTCCAGGCTGTTCAGTTCCCTTTTTCTGCGAATCTTATGAAATAGCTTTTCAATGTCCTGGTGGTCGTAGTCTTCCGCGTAAAATGATTCGAGCCCGTGGTCCGATATCCTGCATCCGGCCTCATGGAAGTAATCGTGCCGTATGCTAAGTGCCGAAAGCAGGTCCATGTAGTTTGAGATGGAGCAATCGGCAGCCTGCTCCAGGGCATCCAGGTAGGCATTGTAGCTCTGGCAGTCTTCCACTGCCAGGGCTTTGTCGGCACGCCAGGTCGGCAGTACTTTGGTTTTGAAATCCGAATGGGCCAGGACCCTGTGATGAGCCAGGTCGTCGATGGGGTCGTCGGTGGTGCAAATCACTTCAACGTTCATCTTCTGAATCAGTTGCCTTACGCTGAATTCGGGCGAACGAAGCATTTCTGCAGTCTGTTCATAGATTCTTTCTGCGCTTTCGGGCTTCAGTAGTTCATGAATACCGAAGTAGCGCTGTAGTTCCATATGGGTCCAGTGATAAAGCGGATTTCGCAGTGTGTCGGGGACCGTTTCGGCCCACTTCATGAATTTTTCCTCGTCACCGGCATCCCCCGAACAATAGCTTTCGTCAACGCCATTGGCCCTCATGGCCCGCCACTTATAGTGGTCTCCATAGAGCCAGATTTGGGTCAGATTTTCGAAGCAGACATCCTCGGCAATCAATTTGGGGTCGAGGTGGCAATGGTAGTCAATAATGGGCATACGGGCAGCTACTTCGTGATAGAGTGCGCGGCCTGTATCTGTGTGCAGGAGAAAGTCCTTATCGAGAAATGCTTTCATTGTTTTCAGTATTCGTCCAGCGGAAACAACCGTTTAAGGTGTCGCTCATAGATGTTTGTAGAAACCTGTTCCCGAATCACCCCGGCATGTTTGTCCAGCATATTCAGAAAGTCATTGCCCATCTCAGCGGCGAGCTTGTAGGCCACATGGATCAGTTGCCTGAAGCCGGGATTGTAATCGGGCTCATCAGGAATGTGCCTGAGACTGCGGGCAAATCTTTCTCCGTCCCAGCCTGCCACTTCCTCCGGGGAGGGCAATTGCGAAGGATCAATGTCTATGACTGTGGCATAGGCCTCGCAGAGTTCCTCCCGGCGCTTACAGGCCTGGCTGTATATTTTTTTGGCCATTTCCAGTGCATCGCCCCCGGCCAGGGCCAGTCCGATGACTTCCTCGAGCCATGTGGTTCCGGCTGTTTTTACATGGATGCCGGCATCATGTTTGCGGATCAGGGCTCCTATGATTGGGTAGATACTGAATTTGTCACTTCCCGAATGCACGCTCAGTTTGAGGTTTTCGGGAAGTCCGAATTCCTTGATAGCATGGGCAATAAGCAGAAGGTCTTCTTCAAATTCCTTTTCGAACTGCCCGAGATCCCCCACATAGTCGACGCCCTTGTTGAAACGCCCCGTAAATTTTGGGGCAATGGTTTGAACCGGGATTTCATAGTGGCCGATCATTTGCAGGATGAAGAACAGTTCAACCGGGCTTTGAGGGGTCTCTACCTCATCCATGGAGATCTCGGCAATGAACCTGCCGGCTCCTTTGGCCGCTTCGATATGCCTGTAAATGGCAGCGGCCTCTTTGATGGCGGCAAGGAAGCTTTTTGCAATCTCCTGAAGCGTTTGCTCATCAACCTTAAAAGGACGGGGGATACCCGGTATTTCAAGGCTTCCGAGATGGACCCTGGCTCTATCCAGAAAGCGCTCAATCTCTTCCGGCTCTGCAGCTTTTCCAATGTAGTCGGCTACGTCGATGGTAAAGAAATCGGCATGTGGGATGAAGGCATCGACTGTTGACAGATTGATGTGGTCTGCATCCACATAGTAGCTTTTTTCCCAGTTTAAGGACCTGACGGCCTCATCGGCTTCATGGCGCGTACTGAGCGGTTCCGTATGTATAATCTGGTGTTCGCGATTGGATTTGTTCCAGACCGGTACAATGGGAATTCCGTGCTCACCGGCTCTCAGGATGGACTCAAGTTGGGCCTTTCCTTCTCTGGCAAAGCGATCGCCGATTCCGAATGAATACTTTTCCAGTTTCATGCTGTATATCTATGCTGTTTCAGGTTCTTCCGTGTACGAACACGAAAGTAGTGATTCCACCTTGCTTTACCAATTATTTTATATAGTTTTATGTCCTGATTTCGGCTATGCCCAAGCTTAGAATAAAGGATATTGCGAAACTGGCTAATGTCTCTACAGGTACTGTAGACAGGGTTATTCACAATCGTGGCGAGGTCTCTGAGGCGACCCGGAAACGGGTTAGCAGAATTCTGGCGGAAAACGATTTCAGGCCAGATCCCCTGGCCTCATCCCTGGCCCGGAAAAGAAGGCTCCGTTTGGGGGTGCTGATGCCGGGTACCGTGAACGATCACGTTTTCTGGGATCTTCCCATGGCCGGAATCAGACGAGCCATGAAGGAGCTGCATTCCGAAGACCTGGAGACGGAAATTTACAGCTTCGATCAGTGCGATAAGTCCGATTTCGAGGCCATGGTAAACAAGATTCCGCTGGGTGAGCTGGATGGCCTCTTGTTTGCACCGGTATTTCATGATGAATCCCTTGCCTTTATTCGGCAATGCAATGAATACGGCCTCCCGGTTGTGCTCTTTAATTCCATGCTGGACGGGGCCAGGATCCATTGTTTTGTCGGGCAGGATGCCATGCGCAGCGGCTATGTGGCAGCCAAGCTTCTTCATTACGGACTGGATCACCGGCGCGATTTACTCATTGTAAACATGTCGGCCAGGAAGGACCATTATGCACACCTGATTGCCAGAGAACAGGGCTTTCGGCGTTTCTTTGAGGACCACAGCGGCCGGCTCGATCATTTGCTTACCCTTGACCTAAACGGGGAGGGGGATGATGTGCTGAGTACGCGTTTGGATGCTATTTTGGCACAATACAATGTGGGAGGCATCTTTGTGAGCAATTCGCGGGTCTATAAGCTGGCGGCTTATCTGGCCCGGCGGGGGCAGATGGGGGTCAGGCTGGTCGGCTATGACTTGTTGCCCAAAAGCATCGATTTCCTGAAGCGGGACTACATCGACTTCCTCATCTCCCAGAGGCCTGAAGAACAGGCTTTTCTGGGCCTTGAGTCGCTTTTCCGTTTCGCGGCCTACGGACGTGAAAGCAAGGAGAGGCTGATGATGCCCATTGACATTATTGCGCGTGAAAATCTGGAATACTACCAACAACTGTAAGCCTATATAAACTGCGATATGAAAGATCTAAAAGGAAAAATTTGTGTGATTACCGGTGGCGCTGGTGTATTGGGACGATCTATGGCGCTGGGCCTTGCCAGAGCCGGTGTCATCTGCGTCATCCTGGACATAGACCCGGAAGCAGCTGAAAAGGCGGCTAAAGAAATAAGCAGGGAGAGTGCTGTTCCTGCTTACGGGATGGAGGCCAATGTGCTGGACAAAGCCTCCCTGGAGTCTGCGCATAAGACAATCCTGGCCGAACTGGGGGAGGTGGATCTGCTGATAAATGCTGCAGGGGGCAATTCCCCGAAGGCCACTACCGCGCTTGAGGAGATTAGCGAAGAGTCCCTGGATCGCCTTGATGATGGCTTCTTCGGACTTGAGATGGAGGGGTTTCAGCAGGTGTTCGCATTGAATTTCACAGGCACCTTATTGCCTACACAGGTCTTTACCCGGGGCATGGTGGCCAGGCAAAGCGGCGTGGTACTGAATGTGAGTTCAATGAATGCCTACAAGCCCCTGACGAAGATACCTGCCTATTCGGCCGCCAAGTCGTCCATTAACAATTTCACCGAATGGCTGGCCGTCCATTTTGCAAAAGTGGGCGTTCGCGTAAATGCCATTGCTCCGGGCTTCTTTCTGACCCATCAGAACCGTTTTCTGCTTTGCGATGAGCAGAGCGGGAAACTGACTCCGCGGGGCGAAAAGATTATCGCCAACACCCCGATGGGGGTATTTGGGGAGCCCGATGACCTGAGTGGTACGGTGCTTTACCTGCTCTCCGACATGAGTCGCTTTGTCACCGGGATATGCATTCCGGTGGATGGCGGTTACAGCGCCTTTGGCGGGGTTTGAGCTTTACGGCCATGGCTAACAATGAAGTTTGCAGTAGGATATAAGGATTGTTTGAAGGATGTTGCTATTTGAAAAAGGCGGGGCAGATTTGGTGCTTGACGACCGGGATTTGCGCCTGGGCCTGTATGAGGCTTTGGAGAAGTTGGGAATTCGGAAAAAGGTGTTGCTGCTTCCTCCCGATATTACCCGCTATCACAGCCGGGCAGGCTTGTTAAGCGAGTATGCATGGGAGTACTACAGGGAGGCCATCCATGATGTGCTTCCGGCACTGGGTACACATGCGGCCATGCGGCCTGCGGAAATCAGCAAGATGTTTGGAAGCATCCCCGCCTCGCTCTTCAGGGTGCATGACTGGCGCAGGGATGTCCTGACACTGGGCGAGGTTCCTGCTGAAGTTGTATCCGGGCTTAGTGAGGGACGCGTCAGCTTCTCCTGGCCTGCTCAGGTAAACCGATTGCTCAGGGATGGCGGGCATGACCTGATTCTGTCTATCGGGCAGGTGGTTCCTCATGAGGTGGTCGGAATGGCCAACTACAATAAGAATGTCTTTGTCGGAACCGGTGGGCCGGAAGGGATCAATAAGAGTCATTTTCTGGGGGCTGTTTACGGCATGGAAAGAATGATGGGGCGCAGTGATACACCGGTCAGGAGGCTTTTGAACTATGCCACGGAACATTTTGCCGCCGACATGCCGCTTATTTATGTGCAAACGGTGATCGGCCGCGATGCAGGTGGCAGACTCGTAGTCAGAGGCTTGTTCATCGGTGACGATGAGGAGTGTTTTCTGAAGGCCAGTGCTTTAAGCCTGGAGCTGAATTTCGAGATGCTGGATGAACCCTTGAAGAAGATTGTCGTCTATCTCGATCCCTCCGAATTCAAGAGCACCTGGCTGGGGAACAAAAGCATCTACCGGACCCGTATGGCCATCGCCGATGGGGGCGAGTTGATTGTGCTGGCTCCGGGCCTGCGCGAATTTGGCGAGGATGCAGAGATCGACAGGCTTATCCGGAAATATGGATACCGCACAACGGCGGAGATTCTGAGAGCGGTGGACAAGGAACCGGAACTCGCCGCCAACCTGAGTGCTGCTGCACATCTGATTCATGGTTCAAGTGAGGGGCGCTTTAAGGTAAGCTATTGCCCCGGCCATATTTCAGCTTCCGATATGGAGGCGGTCAACTACAGCTATGCCCCCCTCAACGAGATGATGCAGCGCTACCATCCTTCTTCGCTGAAGGATGGTTTCAACACCCTGCCCGACGGGGAAGAGTTCTATTTTATTTCGAATCCTGCCCTGGGGCTCTGGTCCTGGAAAGAAAAATTCAACGGATGATCCGGATTGTCGCAGATGATAAGATTCCCTTTTTGAAGGGAGCTCTGGAGGATGTGGCCGAGCTTGTTTACCTTCCGGGAGCATCCATAGGCCGCGCCGATCTTCTGGAAGCCGACGCACTTATTACACGAACCCGCACGAAATGCAACCGGGCCTTGCTGGAAGGCACAAAGATCCGCTTTATAGCTTCAGCCACGATTGGACACGATCATATCGACAAAGCCTATTGCAAGCAGGCCGGCATCATCTGGACCAATGCTCCGGCTTGCAATTCGTCTTCTGTTGAACAGTACATTGTGAGCACGCTTCTTTTCCTGGCCGTGAATCAGGGGCTTGAGCTTGGCCAATCCTGCCTGGGGCTTGTAGGTGTGGGGAATGTCGGAAAGAGGGTGGCCCGGGTTGCGCAGTTACTGGGGATGAAACTGCTGTTGAATGATCCGCCACGCGCCCGTACAGAAGGTGGGGAAGGCTTTGTGGATCTGGACCGGATTTGTGCTGAAGCCGATGTGATCAGCTTCCATGTTCCCTTGAACATGGAAGGGCCGGATCGAAGCTTCCATCTGGCAGATCGCGCATTTTTTGAGCGTTGTAAGCCGGGCTGTGTACTCATTAACAGTTCGAGGGGGCCGGTGGTCGATGGCCGGGCACTGCTTTCTGCTATTCAGTCCGGGCAGGTTGGCTCAGCCGTTCTGGATGTGTTTGAGCATGAACCGCAGATTGAAGCCGGGCTGCTGGAAGCCCTTTGTTTGGCCACCCCGCATATTGCCGGTTATTCACTCGACGGAAAGGCAAAGGGCACAAGTATGTCGGTGCAGGCTGTGAGCCGTTTTTTCGGCCTGGGTTTGGACAAATGGGTGCCTGAAAACGTACCGGAGCCTCCCGCTGCCCTGCTTTTAGGTGATGCGGGCCGGGAGGAGGGCGTCCGGCTTCTGTGGTCGCTATATCGGCGGTGTTACGATGTTTCTGCTGACGACCAGCGACTACGGGAGAATCCCGGCTCCTTTGAACACTTGCGGGGCGCATACCCTTTCAGAAGAGAAGCGCCTGCTTACCGGGTAAAGCTCTTCGGCGATGATGGCTCGCAGGCAGAGCTGCTAAGGGCATTGGGATTCAAAGTTCTGTCGGACTATTGCATGTAAGAAGAAAACCAGATAACAGATAAACGCTAAAGACGAAACAAGAAATGAAAGACAAAGCAGATATTGGCCTGATTGGCCTGGCGGTTATGGGGGAGAACCTCGTATTGAATATGGAACGAAATGGGTTTACAGTGGCCGTTTACAATCGTACAGTTGCGAAGGTCGACAGCTTTATGCAGGGCCGTGGTGCGGGAAAAAACCTTATAGCTGCCCGTTCCATTGAAGAATTTATCGCCTCACTGGAGCGTCCAAGGAAGGTGATGATGCTCGTGAAAGCCGGCCGTCCGGTCGACGATTTTATCGAGATGCTACTGCCTCATCTGGAGGAGGGGGATATCATCATCGACGGGGGAAATTCACATTTTCCGGATACCATCAGAAGAACAAAATATGTCGAAAGCAAGGGCCTCCTGTATATTGGAACCGGTGTTTCGGGCGGAGAGGAAGGCGCCCTGATGGGGCCTTCCATCATGCCGGGTGGCAGTCCGGAAGCCTGGCCTCATGTAAAGGATGTTTTTCAGGCCATATCCGCTAAGGTTGAGGATGGTACAGCCTGCTGTGATTGGGTTGGCAAGGACGGAGCCGGTCATTTTGTGAAGATGGTACACAACGGAATCGAATACGGTGACATGCAGTTGATCAGTGAGGCCTATCATCTGATGAAGAATTTGCTGGGCATGTCTGCTGACGAAATGCACGAAGTCTTTGCGGCATGGAACGAGGGCGATCTGGATTCCTATCTGATTGAAATATCCAGGGATATCCTGGGATTCAAAGATGAGGACGGCTCTGCCCTTGTAGAGAACATCCTGGATACGGCAGGTCAGAAGGGAACCGGAAAATGGACCGGTATTGAAGCCCTTCATCTGGGCATCCCCCTGACCCTTATCGGGGAATCGGTTTTTGCACGCTGTCTTTCGGCACTGAAAGATGAACGCCGCGAAGCCTCGAAGCTGTTATCGGGCCCCAGGCCGCAATTCGATGGCGACAGGGCTTGCTTTATTGAGGATATCCGCCAGGCGCTTTATGCCTCAAAGATTGTGTCCTATGCCCAGGGCTATACCCTGATGAAGGAAGCGGCGAAGACCTATGGCTGGGATCTGAATTATGGGGGAATCGCATTGCTGTGGCGGGGAGGATGTATTATCCGTTCGGTTTTCCTGGAAAAGATAAAGGAGGCCTTCGATAGGCAGCCCGGTCTTTCAAACCTTTTACTGGCCCCCTTCTTTAAAGACAAGGTTCAGGCGGCTCAGGCAGGTTGGCGCCGTGTGGTTTCAACGGCTCTGTTGAACGGCGTTCCCGTACCGGCCTTCAGCACTGCGCTGAACTATTTTGACGGCTACCGTTCGGAACGTTTGCCTGCAAATATGCTGCAGGCCCAGCGGGATTATTTTGGCGCGCATACCTATGAGCGTGTGGACAAGCCAAGGGGCGAGTTTTTCCATACGAACTGGACCGGGCGGGGCGGCGATACCAGCTCATCGACCTATAACGTATAAGGGGCTGCCGGTCTGAAAGCGGAAAGATGACCTGCCGGAATAAGCGTTTGGCTGATTTCTTCGGCTTGGGCTGTGGCCTTCCGGGAATGTGCAGGCCCCCGGTGCCGGCAATGCAGGTGACCACGGCAGCCATGGGAAGGAACGCCCGGGCTGTCCGGTCTGCATTTGGAAGGGCGTGGGATGGCGCCGGCCGGAACTAAGGATTTTCTCCGTAGCTGAACTCAGGCGAGCATTTCCAATTGATGGTGTCGTGGATTTGAGCAGCTGTGGCGGGACGAATGTGCTTTCGTTGCCGGATAAGTACAGCAGAGCCGGAAGGTCAGAAGCATGCCATCGGGCCCGGAAGAATGGCCATGGAAATACAGGGCGCGAAAGGCTTCCGGCTTAGGCCCTGTCCGGGTTGTTTTCCTTAGCCGTTGAAACCGCCAACCCGGTTGTAACTGTCCTGGGCATTGATGTAAAAGGCCTTGTACTTGATGTAGTGATTCCCTTTTTTGAATTCCCAGTGAACATTTTTAGCCTTGTAGATTTTTCCAATACATGCCTCGAATATAAGGGTGTAGCCGATTCCGGTAATTCTTTCGGCCTCCAGGATGCTTGAGAATTCTACACTTCGGTCGGCAAAATGGCCGATAACAGGAAGATGGTACTTCTTTTGAGCCCGTTTGCGTTTGGCGCCTTCATTGATAATGGGAAGCCTCCTGGGTTCCGCGTCTTCGTGTCCGTGTCCTGTGTGCGACATCGTATTGCTTTTTCGTTCTTTACGTAAAGATAAGCGATTTGTTATCTTCTTGCCTAAAAATAAGTAAAAAGCTGAAAAATTTGCATCGAAAATGAAAAGGTGTATTTTTGACAGCTGTCCTAAAGTTTAGCCCTGCATTGAAAACCCTGATCGCATATTCCACATCTTTGGGATGCACTGAACAGTGTGCAAGTAAACTGAAGGAAGGCCTTGGAGAAGGGGTTGACATGATCAGGATTTCGCGACGAAGGCGCTTTAAACTTGATCCGTACGACAGTATCATCATCGGCGGGTCCATCTGTGAGGGCATGATACAGCGCTCGGTGCTCAAATTCTGTGAACAAAACCTGGATACGCTGTTGCAGAAAGAGATTGGCCTGTTTATTTGCTGTGGGGACTCGGATGTGGACGAAAAGGCCCTCTTTCAGCGTGCATTCCCTCGCAGACTCATCGAGCATGCCCTGGCCAGTGGCTTTTTTGGAGGAGAACTGAACTATAAAAAGATGAACCTTCTGCAGAAGATTATGACCAGAAATGCGGCTCGCCTAAAGAAGGAACCTGAGATTGATTTTGCAAGCATCCTTTCCTTTGCACGTCGCCTGCAGGAGCATCATACCATCCGGTGAGCATGCCTGAGCTCAATGCTGCCATCATACACATGGATGGCCGGCCCGATCAGAAAGAGATCCGAGAAAGCGGCTTTCCCCTGACGTTTGAAAGCTACCTGGAGTTGGCCGCCGGGGGTTTTTACTTCAAACAAGCCGGAGGACTTTTTGTTATCCAAAGCCGCGCACAGCACCGATGCCGAGACACCGGTCCCGCAGGAAAGGGTTTCAGCCTCAACCCCCCGCTCGAAGCTGCGTACCGCGATGCGGGAATTTCCGAGTCGTTCAACAAAATTCACATTAACTCCCCCCGGGGAAAAGCGGCGCTGAGACCTGATTTTCTTTCCTTCTGAGTTCATATCAATGGTTTCCAGTCCTTGGGTGAAGCGCACGAAATGGGGAGATCCGGTATC
>PDRI01000154.1 GCA_002748055.1 Bacteroidota bacterium
TCTGAAAGCTATCCGGAGCCAATGGCAACCTACAGTGATATTGTGGATATCCAATTGAAGCTGTTTGAGGAAATGTTGGATTACACCCTTGAGAAAAGGCTATACTGGACAAAGGACAAGTAAAACTTCTTCCGGAACAGCCCGGCCACTGCTGATTCCGATCCAGTGAACACGGCCATCAGCGAATGTATCAGTGAAGAGTTAAACCCCTTTTCCCCTTGTTGTGGCCTCATGTCCTATTCAAGGTCAAAGACTAGTTGAGTACTTTCGATCCGTTCATCGGGTAATGCACCAAGCCTTTTTGTCAAGCGCCTGTTATCAATCGCAGGCATCTGGTCAATCACAGGTTTGATGCAGGTTGCCCTGGCTTTTCTTAGCTGTATGCTTAATGTCTCCGATTCCTTTTTACCCTTTGTTGTAATCCGACAAACAATAGGTGAAAGCCGAGGAACCATCTGAAGCAAACAAGCTGGCCGAGATGTTCTCCTATTCAGGCAGCCAAATCAGGTTTCCTGGATGTGCCACATTTACAGGATGCGGACACCCACTACTTCGGGTCCAGAAAAAAGGGTTCTATCATGGCCCTGAAAGTGGGACTGTAGCAATGGCGTGTGCTGGTTTCGATGGTCAGCTCATCCACTACTGTTTCACAGGACGAAAGACGGCATTCAAACAATATCCGTCGAACCGCTTTCCCCGGCGCCGGTACAACCCTGGTCAGCCTGCTGCAGTATAGGCCTGCCCCTGCCATCAACTCAAGGGCCAGGGCTTCTTTTTCGGTCGGCAGGATAAAACTGAGCAAACCTGTATTTTTCATCAGGGCTTTGGCTCCCTTGAAGAGCTCGGCCAGCGGGAGGGCATCATCGTGCCGGGCCAGGCTCCTTTGCGGGGAAGCCGCTTTTAAGGATGCCGAAAAGAAGGGCGGATTACAGATCACGAGGTCGTAGCGGTGCTTACAGTCGGGGACATAATTCTGGAACGAAGAAGGGAAACCCTGTATGCGATCTTCCCAGGGTGAATTCCTGAAATTGCGGACGGCCTGCCTGGCAGCCAAAGGGTCCTTTTCCAGGGCATCCACCAGCACCCCTTCAGTGCGCTGAGCAATCATCAGCGCGATCAGGCCGGTGCCCGTTCCCACATCCAAAACCCTGCCTCCCGATCCGGGCACCACACTCCATGCTCCCAGCAGCACGCCGTCGGTACCCACTTTCATGGCGCAATCTTCCTGCCGGATGGTAAAACGCTTGAATCGAAACCAATCGTTAGCCATATCGGAAACTAGGATAAACTGGTCAGATGCCACATGCCACAAATCTCGCAGTGGTATGCACGCAATTCTTTTACGATGCGGTTCTCCTGAATGTAACGGATCATGTCCTCGGCCTCTTCACGCGACTGATACATTGCCTTTTTGCAGGGCGAACTGATGGAATCGACCGGGTTGTATTTAGATGACCTGTATGACATGTTTAGCACTGTTTGCCTCCAACAAGGCATTCGACCCCGTAAAGGTAACCAAAGCCTCCGGGGATCACCACCCTGCAGCACAAATTGGAGAAAACAATTCTACCGGATACCTTGAAAAAGAAATGGAGAACGGGTAAGACAACCTGTATGACATGTTTAGCACTGTTTGCCTCCAACAAAGCATTCGACCCCATAAAGGTAACCAAAGCCTCCGGGGATCACCACCCTGCAGCACAAATTCGGGAAAACAATTCTACCCGATACCTTGAAAAAGAAATGGAGAACATAATGGTCAGCTAAGCCCGGTTTACTGATCCTTCAGAAACCGGAAGCAGAATCCCAGAGCAACAAGGGAGGGCTGAAAAGGCAGATTCCAAAATCCTGTTTATAAAAGGGATGAAGGATTTTTAGTTCCACTTAAAGGAATTAGATGTAAATTTACGGGGCCTTTAGTGCTGAATGGCGGGAGGGGGCTGAAAAGGAAAAAAACAGAAAACGATGGAAATGAAGAAGACGCAGGATATCATTGATGCGAAATTACTCGAAGAACGCAAGGTGTTTTTATGGGGCCAGGTGGACGATGACCTGGCGAAACACGTAGTCGAGCGAATGCTCTACCTCAACATGCTCGATCCTAAAAAAGAAATCCAGCTCATTATCAACAGCCCGGGAGGCTATGTGACCTCGGGCTTTGCCATTATGGATACCATGAAGAGCCTTTCAAGCCCGGTATCCACCATCTGCTCAGGGCTTGCTGCGTCGATGGGCTCCATACTGCTGTCGGCCGGGGCCAGGGGCCGCAGGTTCATTCTGCCACATGCCCGCGTGATGATTCATCAGCCAAGCGGTGGTGCCCAGGGATCAGCCACCGATATCGAGATCCAGATGGACGAAATCCTGAAAACCCGGGACCTGGGCGCGCAGATTCTGGCTGATAACTGTGGCCAAAGCGTGAAAAAAATCAAAGCAGATTTCAACAGGGACTATTGGATGTCGGCAGAGGAATCGCTCGAATACGGGATCATCGACGATATACTGAAGAGCCTCTAATCTGCCATGCACAGAAGGAGCCTCTGCATCAGCCTCATTTTGTTTCTGAGCTGTCTAAGGATTTCGGCAGCGGAGGTGATCCGGATCAACCAACTCGGCTATCAGCCCCGGGCCCTAAAGGTGGCCGTTCTGGGATGTACAGACAAAAGCTCCCTGCATGCATTTAGCCTGCACGAAGCTAAAAGCGGTGCAGAGGTCTTCCGCTCGGAGACCATCGAATCCAAAGGCTCCTGGGGCCCCTTTGTCAGCTGTTTTAGACTCGATTTTAGTGGATTTACAAGCCCCGGGCGTTACTACATCCGCGCCGGAAAGGTCGAATCGCCGATTTTTGAGATCGGAGAAGGGGTGTATGACCACTGCGCCGATTTCCTCCTGGAATATATGCGCCAGCAGCGATGTGGCTACAATCCCTATCTCACCGATTCCTGCCACCGTAATGACGGGTTCATCATCTACCATCCGGAGCATTCAGGCGAACGAATCGATGTTACGGGAGGTTGGCACGATGCCACCGACTACCTGCAATACACCGCCACCTCTGCCAACGCAGTCTTGCAGATGCTGCTCGACTATCGCGAAAATCCAAAGGCTTTTGGAGATGCCTTTCAAGCCAACGGCCTGCCCGGCCCAAATGGCATTCCGGATGTCATTGACGAAATCCTCTTCGGAATGGACTGGCTGCGGAAGATGAATCCCTCTCCTACCGAGTTTTACAACCAGATTGCCGATGACCGCGACCATAATGGCTTCCGCCTGCCCCAGTACGATGATGTCGTGTACGATTCCGTCTTGCCGGGCCGGCCGGTTTACCTGGCCAGTGCGGAAAAGCAGGGCCTGGGAAAGTACAAGAATCGGTCAACAGGCGTGGCCAGCACGGCTGCAAAGTTCTGCTCAGCCTTTGCCCTGGGTGCTACGGTACTGAAAGACTTTTGTTCCCCCGATTTTTGTAAGGACCTGGAAAAGCGTGCAATCGCAGCCTATTCCTATGCTCTGCTGCATCCGGGCGTAAGCCAGACAGCCCCCTGCACAGCGCCTTACTTCTACGAAGAAGAAAACTGGATCGATGACATGGAACTGGCAGCGGCGGCCCTCTACCAGCTCAGCCACAACAACCGCTACAAGCAGGAGGCTCTCGACTTTGCAGCCCGCGAAGTTTGCTCCCCCTGGATCGGCAGGGACAGTGTTCGGCACTACCAGTACTATCCCTTTTTGAATGCGGGCCATTTCGTTTTAGCAAAGCAGCTTGAGGGAGGCGAGCACAAGCTCCTGACAGATTACTACAAACAGGGGCTGGAACAACTCTATACCCGGGGAAAAGAAAACCCTTTCCTTATTGGCACCCCTTTTGTCTGGTGTTCGAACAACTTCATTGTAGCAGCCCTGAGCCAATGCAGATACTACCAAAAGCTTACCGGCGACACGCGCTACCTTGAAATGGAGGCGGCCCTGCGCGACTGGCTCTTTGGCTGCAACCCCTGGGGCACCAGCATGATTGTTGGACTGCCTGCCGAGGGCGATCATCCGGCAGACCCGCATTCCGCGCTCAGCCGTTTGGAAGGCTATCCCACAAACGGGGGGCTGGTCGATGGCCCGGTATATGGGTCCATTTTCGGGAGCCTGATTGGCCTGGAACTCTACGACAAGGATGAATATGCCCCCTTTCAATCGGAGCACCTGGTTTACCACGACGATGCCGGCGACTACTCCACCAACGAACCCACCATGGATGGTACGGCATGCCTGCTTTACTATCTTTCCTCCATGGAACAGGATGCCTGTGAGCGAGGCCACCGCAAAACCGGACCGGTTTTCGATGCCAGTGGAGCCATCATCCGTGGAGATCGCAACAAGAAGCAAATCGGCCTCGTGTTCACTGCCGATCGCTATGCAGATGGGGCAGAAACCATTCTGAACACCCTGGACAGGCATCGGGTAAAGGCCTCATTTTTTCTGACCGGGAATTTCTATGCACGGGCCGATTGCGGGGATTTCATTCGGGAAGCAAAAAGGAAGGGGCATTACTTAGGCGCACACTCCGATAAACACCTGCTCTACAACAACTGGGATGCCGAAAAAACAAGGCTGGTCGAAAGAGACAGCTTTCGAAATGACCTGCTGGCAAATTACGAAAAAATGAAGGGCTTTGGTATTCAGAAAAACGAGGCCCCCTACTTCCTGCCCCCCTACGAATGGAACGATGCCCACATTACGCAATGGACCCGACAGCTGGAGCTGAGCCTGATAAACTATACACCGGGCACCCTCTCTACAGCCGATTATACCACTCCTGAAATGCCCAACTACAGAGCCAGCGAGGCCATCTTCACTTCCATCATGGAAGAGGAGGCCAAAGAAACACTCAATGGCTTCATCCTCTTACTACACCTGGGCACCCATCCCAAGAGAACCGATAAATTCTACCATCGGCTCGATGAACTACTCACCCGGCTGGAAAACAAAGGATACAACTTTGTTTCGCTGGATCAGCTGCTTTAAGTTTTCTCCGGCTCAAAGAAACCAAATGCTTAAACCATGAAAGCAATCAGAACCAGCGGGAAGTACATGCTGCTTGTTCCGAAAGCACTGGGCCTGTTTATTGCAGCCATAAGCCTCCAGGCCCAGGAAAAGGCCGTTCCGGTTTTTAAAAACGGGGAAGCACAGATCGTGAAGGCCTTCGAAGATCCCGACTCCTGGATCAGGCACGATCTGTGGGTCGAAACCACATTCGATACAGATGGTGACGGGAAGATCGACCGTATGCATGTTGCGGTAACCCGGCCCTGCCAGACCGAAAGTGAGGGCCTTCAGCTCCCGGTTATTTATATCAGCAGCCCCTACTTTGCCGGTACTGCCGGACACAGCAGCGACTATTTCTGGGATGTGCATCACGAAATCGGGGAAGAACCTCCCCCATATACCCATCCACCAGAGATTAAGCGACGGGGCAGACGCCCCATTATCTCGAACAGCCATACGAAGACCTGGATTCCCCGTGGCTACATTGTGGTTCATTCTTCTGCCCCCGGAACCGGTTTGTCGGACGGCTCCCCAACCCTTGGTGGCGAGAATGAAGCCCTGGCCACAAAGGCCGTGATCGACTGGCTATGTGGCCGGGCCAAAGGCTATAGAAGCCGAGAAGGAAACGAAGAGCTCACCGCCTACTGGTCGACCGGAAAGGTGGGAATGACCGGCACCTCATACAATGGTACGCTGACACTGGCTGCTGCAACCACCGGTGTAGAAGGGCTTGAAGCCATCATCCCGGTTGCGCCCAACACCTCCTACTATCAGTATTACCGCTCGCACGGACTGGTCCGCTCGCCCGGAGGCTTTGTTGGCGAAGACATCGACGTGCTCTTCGATTTCATCCACAGTGGGGAGGAGGGCAAAAGGGACTTTGCCCGGGACTCGATTCGTAACGGGGTGATGAAGCAGAAAGACCGGATTACCGGAGACTATAACGATTTCTGGGCCGGACGCGACTACCTTAACCACTTAGGGCCCATGAAGGCAGCTCTTTTCATGGCTCATGGCTTCAACGACTGGAACGTCATGCCCGAGCACAGCCTTCGCATCTACGAAGCCGTCAGGGAAAAAGGGCTGCCGGCTATGATCTACTATCACCAGAACGGGCATGGCGGGCCTCCACCTGTTTCCATGATGAACCGCTGGTTTACACGCTATCTGCATGGGATCGAAAACGGTGTAGAGAATGGTCCTCGGGCCTGGATCGTTCGTGAAGGAGACGATCCCGACAAGCCAACAGCTTACCCCGACTACCCCCATCCCGAGGCCAAAAACGTATGCCTCTATCTCAAAAGCGGAGGACCTGTAAAGGGAAGACTCTTAAACACGAAACCATCCGTTCAGGGACAGGAAAAACTGATTGATGATTCCTCCGTTCCAGCTGAGGATCTGGCCCGGACCAATAGCAGCAATCACCGCTTACTCTATCTGAGCCGGGTACTGAAACAAGAGCTGCACATTTCGGGGAGGGCCCGGATCACCATACGTGCGGCCAGCAGCAAACCTGCCGTGAACCTCTCGGTTTATCTGGTCTCTCTGCCCTGGAAAAGGGGCCTACGGAGCAAGATTACCGACAACATCATTACCCGTGGATGGGCCGACCTGCAGAACCACCGCTCTCTCACCGAAAGCGCTGCTCTGGAACCGGGCCATTTCTACGAAATGAGCTTCGATCTCCAGCCCGACGACCAGGTGATTCCGGCCGGTCAACAGATCGGGCTTATGATCTTTTCCAGCGACCGCGACTTCACCCTCCGGCCCAAACCGGGAACTGAACTAAGCGTCGACCTGGATGGCACAAGGCTCGAACTGCCGGTGGTGGGTGGAGCGCAAGCCTGGCGCTCGGCATTCTAAGTCGGCGTCGGTCATAAAACGATGACAGATGTACCTCAAAGATCGTCAATACCGGAAATTCTGCGCCTATGGCTTCCTGAAGAACCTGCGTTTTTACGAGGCCTTCTTCATCCTGTTTCTGTTGAACCGTGGACTCAGCTTTACGCAAATTGGCACCCTGTATGCCATCCGTATGATCGTTACCAACCTCTTCGAACTGCCTTCCGGCATTGTAGCCGACAGCTTCGGCCGAAAGCGCTCCCTGCTTACCTCCTTTCTGCTCTATATTGCGGCCTTTATGGTTTTCTACCTTTTCCGAAGCTTCTGGCTCTTTGTCCCTGCTTTTGTCAGCATCGGCATTGCCGAAGCCTTCCGCTCGGGTACCCACAAGGGCATGATCATGGACTACCTCAGCTCGAAACACTGGGATGAACAGGCCGTCGACTACTATGGCCACACCCGGAGCTGGTCCCAAAGGGGATCGGCCCTCTCAGCCCTGTTGGCAGGTGTCATCGTCCTTTTTGGCGGAAACTACGAACTCATCTTCCTGGCCTCCATTCTACCCTACATCCTGAATATGCTCAATGTGCTGAGCTATCCGGGCTACCTGGACCGCTCACTAAAAAGCCGGGAAACAAAATCCCTGTCTCAGTTGATGGACCCGCTAAAGATGCTTGGGCAGGTCCTCCGGGACCGGAAAATCCGGAGAATTATGCACAGCTCGGCCCTGCACTCCGCCTACCTGAAGGCCATCAAGGACTACGTACAACTGGTGATGTTAAACCTTGCGCTGGTGCTGCCTTTGCTGACAAACCAAGCCTCCGAGAAACGAAGTGCACTCTCGATCGGGGTGTTCTACTTCCTCATCTACCTGGCTAGCTCATGGGCCTCCCGCAATGCTGCCCGGTTTTCAGATAAACGCCCGAGAATGGCCACAGCCACCCTGCTGGCCGGTTTCCTGGCCGGCACCCTCAGCGGCTTCCTCTTCCATCTCGAACTCTGGGGCCTTGCTCTCCTGGCCTTCGCCCTGATCTACATTGTGGAAAACATCCGCAAACCCCTGCTAACAGGTGCACTTGCCGAAGTGGCTCCCAAGGAAATCCTCACTTCGGTTATTTCGGCCCAATCGCTCTGGCATACCATTCTTGGATCGCTCATGGCTGTGGGTTTCGGACTGATCGCCGATCACCGGGGCATCGGCCCGGCCCTGATGTGCGTCTCGGGCTTACTGCTTGTTTTAAGCGCAGCAATCTCTCTTCCCCGCTCCTCCTGAGGTGTTGCTGCAGCCCATTGATTTTTTCCTTTCGCGCCGAACGATGAGGATGGGGCTTGTTACATAAAGCCTCAAAAAACCGACATGAAAACAACAAGAATTTTTGCCGTCATTCTGGCAATGACACTGGCTTCCTGCCAGAAAGAAAGCGCTGTTCAGGAAAAAGAAGAGGGCCGTATCTGCCTCGACATTGGCCTGTCGTTAAGCATCCATGAATCGAGCTCGGCACTGAAGGCCACCACGGCCATCGAAGACTTCAGGGTCATCATCTTTCGCAGCGACGGAAGCGAGGCAATGGCCTTCGAGAACGCTTCCGATATGCCCGATACCCTGGTTCTGGAAAGCGGTGACTACTTCGTGGAAGCCCATTCCGAGAATGACCTTCCGGCTGCCTTCGAGAACCCCTACTACCACGGCATCTCAGATGTTTTCAGTGTAACTGCGGGAAGCATGCAACAAATAAGCCTGCTTTGCAAGCTGGCCAACACCATGGTAACGGTGGTCTATTCGGATCGGCTGCTGGCCGGCTTTTCGGAAAGCACTACCAGGGTAAGTTCGGCTGAGGGCAGCCTGACCTATACCAGAGATGAGAACCGGACAGGCTATTTCAGGCCACTTCCACTGGAGATTAGCGTAAACCTGAGTCGGCAGGTTGCCGGTGGAGGCACAGAGAACAAGACCCTCAACGGATCAATCCCTGCGCCCCTGGCTAACAGACACTACGAAATCCGGATTGATGCCTCTACGGATGAAGGAAACACCATCATCCAGCTGGCCATGGACGATGAACCCATCCCCCTGGAAGTCGTCGAAATCAGTGATGGGGGCGGCCCTGTATCGGGCGGGGATATCGCCTATGGTGAGCTGATCATTACCGAAATCATGGCCAACCCCGATGCCCTGCCCGATTCGGAAGGTGAGTGGTTTGAAATCTACAATACCTCGGAACGAACCATCGAACTGCAGAACCTGATCATCGGGCGGAACGACAATGATCGCCATCTGGTGGCAGAGGCCCTTCAGTTACCAGCTGGTGAGCACTTTGTATTCAACAGGAGTGCAGAAGCCACTGCGGTCTCCAATTGCTACAACTATGCTTCGGCCCTTCAGCTGCCTAACTCAGGGGCCAACCTGTCCCTGTTTAATGCCGGAACAACGGAAAACCCGGGAGCACTGATCTTCGCTCTCGACTATGGTGCAGACGGATTTCCTTCCGGAACAGGGGCCTCCATTGCCCTGGACCCCGACCACTACAATCCTGTCTCAGCGCTTGCAGGAGCCAACTGGTGTACCGCCATAAGTGCCTACAATACAGGAGATCTGGGCACACCAGGCAGTATGAATGAGCAATGTCAGTGAGGGACTGAAAGGAAAGCTGTATCTTGCCCCTTGTTTGGCCTTTCAGAAATCCTATACATTTCAGCTGATGGCTGTGACAAAGGTCATGGCCATCTCTGTTTCGCATCATGAAGAAAAGCAAGGGACTTATCTTTGATTTCAACGGAACCCTCCTCTGGGATACTGCATTGCACAACCGGGCATGGGATCTCTTTCTGGAGAAAGAAGGCCTTACACTCAGCAATGAAGAAAAAAACCGCAGCCTCCACGGGAAAAACAATGCCGATATTCTCAGGATGCTCTTCAAAGGGACGCTCAGCCCGAAAGAGGAAGCAAGTTTCAGCAAGGCCAAGGAAGACATCTACCAGGCCATGCTGGTGGAAGAAGACCTGCAGTTGGCCGCGGGGTGCATTGACTTATTCGAGGATCTGCAAAAGGAACAGATTCCTTTTACCATTGCCACGGCCTCCGATCTCTATAACATGAGCTTTTATTTCAAACGTTTTGGCCTGGACCGGTGGTTCGACCTGGACCAAATCGTTTACAGCGATGGCAGCATAAAGAGCAAGCCCGATCCGCAAATCTTTTTAATGGCCTGCGAACGCCTTCAGCAACTGCCCAAAGATGTACTGGTTTTCGAGGACTCTTACAGCGGAATTAAGGCCGCTGAAGCCGCCGGCGCCGGCCGCATTGTCATTGTGAATTCCAACAATAACGATTATAGTGCCTACCCCTACCGGCAGATTCGAAGCTTCGGTGCCCTTGACCACTCACTCTTCTCCGGCTGACTCCTGCCACCAGCTAGGACAATGGCAGGGCCAACACGGAATAAGACAAGCGCCGGTCAACAGGGAACCAAAGACCGGCCGGGAAAAGGACAAGCGCCGGCCCTCCCCGCGCAGGAAAAACCAGACACCCTTAGGAGCGAAGCGCCCTGAACCTGTCGAGTGTAGCATGCCGCAGCTTCCTGTCCTTAACCACCAAGGGGGTTACAGGAGCTGTTGATTTACTGTTAAAAACCATGTCATGGCCCAGGCAAAGGCCCATCATAATGTTCAGTTCACTGCCCTCTTCGGCCAGGTGTAAGGCCTGTCCGGCCGGATTGCAGGCAAGCCCCTTGTAACCCTCCAGGATGTCCTTAAAGGGCATCTGCCCATATTTACAATTGGCCCGGGCCACCTTAAATCCTTTTTGTTCAAGCAGCTCCTGAAGGGCTGCAGCATCCTTTTCAAAGGCAATACAATTGGCAATGCCAAGATGCACTATGCCCGCTTCCTGTGCATAAGCGATGATCTCATCGACACGGTCAATCAGTGGATCCAGGCTGTCTTCGGCCAGTTTCATCACCTTCCGGTCTTCCTCACTATAGAGTGTCGCAAAATCCTTCATTTCGATTCATCTATGATCCTGCAAAGATGGGCCTGTTTTCATTCAGCTACAAGCCCTCAAAGATGCAATCGGACAGGCAACAAGCTGTCATTTGGCAGCCGGGGCGCAAGCTTACAGCTCACAAAAACACGATCACATCCAATTTGGCACATTTATTGCTGTTTATCAGAGATTTGAGCCCAAATACGCTCCATGAAAAACAAACCCACAGCCCTGCTCTTTTTGCTCCTTCTCCAAAGCCTGTACTTAAGCGCTCAACCCGCCGTTCAACTTAGAGCACAAGCTCCGGCACCTTTTCTCCCCAAACTCTACCTGCACATCGACCGTGAAATATACTTTCCGGGCGACAGCATCTGGTTCAGTGCTTACTATCTCAACGGCCAGAACCTTGCTCCACTGACAGGGCTCGGTAAGCTCTACACCGACCTGATTGCGCCGGATGGAACTGTGATTTCTCACAAGGTCTGGGCGCTGAGAAACGGCAAAGGAAAAGGGAAGATTGAACTGCCTTCGGATTTAAACAACGGCCACTACATGCTCCGATCCACATGCGGTGCATTGTTTCATCTGGGTGAAGAATTCTGCACTTACCGGCCCCTTGAAATTAGCACTCTCACTTTTAATCGGGAAAAAACCACAGTTAGGGAAAAGAATACACAAATCGCCCTGGATCTTTTACCCGAGGGTGGGCATTTATTGGCCGGAATCGAGAACCTTATTGCCATTAAGGCCCTGACGGAAGACGGCCTTGGCGTTAAGGTCCGCGGAAGGATCGTTGATGGAAATGGAAAGGAGGTCGCTACTTTTCACAGCAGCTATAAAGGTCTGGGCCATTTCCACTTTGTGCCAGAGGCGGGTGAGACTTACCGGATTGAAGTGGATGGCTTCCCTGGCCTTCATGTTGCAATGCCTGCAATTGAGACACAGAAACTTAAACTTTTCATGGTTTCGGAGGGGCCTGAAGACCTCCTCCTAAGGGTTCAAACTGTTGCACCCTTACAAAACCAAAAACTGCACTTTGCTATTTTGCACCGGGGAAACATCCTCTTCCACCAAAGCTTCCAGCTAAAAAGCCCATCAGTAGATTTGCGCATAGAAAAAGCCGCACTCTCGGCCGGCATTCATCGCTTCCTGATCCTGGATGAATTCTTTCGTCCACTTTCAGAACGACTCTACTTTAACAAAGATCTGGATATCAACGAAATAGAAATTAATACCGACAGGACCACTTACAGTTGCCGAAAGCCGGTAGAACTCTCGCTCACAGACCCTGAAGGGAAGCAGAGTGGCTTCTCCCGGCTCTCGCTCAGTGTAGTAAATAAAAATGCAATGACTGAGGCAGGACCAGGCGAAAACATTCTCACGGCCCTGTTGCTGGGAACCGAACTCAAAGGCTATCTGGAAGGCCCCGCCGATTTCTTCAATGATGAGGCAGGACTGACATCAAGTGAGAAACTAGATCTCCTGATGCTTACCCAGGGATGGCGCAGCTACCGCTGGGCTGATCCGGATGTGATAAATGACACCATTCAGAATAGAGACAATGGCATCTGCCTGACTGGGCAACTTCAAAACCCGCTGACAAAATGGTCCGTCCCGAATATCTCAATCAATGCGAAGATCTTTAACAACATTCATTACATCGAGTTGAACGGAATCAGCGATGAGGAAGGTCGGTTCATGTTCAGTCACCTCGACATTTGCGATACAGCTTCCGTTCTGATCAATACCTTCACCAGGAAAAGAAGAAAGAACGTTCTCATTAGTCTTGACCCCCTGTTTCCCGAAACGATAAGCGTTTCCAGGGCCTACCATCCCGGAAAAAGTTTCGATGCCGCCAAACATATAGCACTGAGGCAACAACAGTACTTTAACGAAAAAGAACTGACGGATTACCTTCTGGCCACGGGCTCGCTGTACATCGATGAAGTACAGATCGTCAAAAAAGCACCTTCAGATGATGGACCTTATGGGACCTTGAATGGCAGCATACTTTCCCTGAAGGTGACCGAAAAAGACCACAAATATCCCAGTCTTTTAACCTACCTGCAAGGCAGGGTCTCCGGTTTGCAGGTCTACGGAGACATGATTGTAATCAGGGATAAATCAGGTCTTAACTATACCACTCCCTTGTTCCTTCTGGATGAAACCCGCATTTTAGACCATAATGCAGTAATCTACATTCCGATGTCCGACATCGATAAGGTTGAAGTCTCGATGGATCCGCGAGATTTCGCCATTTCTGGAGCAGACGCAACGGGTGGGATCATCGCAGTATATACAAAAAAGGGGGCAAGCTTGGGCCCTTCGGACTACATCCCTGGCCTGGCCTCAAAAATCATAGCAGGTTACAGCACCTGTGGGGAGTTTTACAGCCCACGCTACACACCAAATAACCTCGACAACCCACAGCCCGATCACAGACTCACACTCTACTGGGACCCTGACCTGCTTACAGAAAAAGGGAAAGCTGAAGCCTCATTCTTCAGCTCAGACGACGCCGGAAATTACCTGATCCAGGTGGAAGGAATCACAGGCACAGGAAAAATCTGTCTGGGAACAGCCGCATTCAAAGTATACAACCTGCCCAAAGAGCAATGAGCCGGGCCCGGCTCCAACTAACCAAAAGCGATGCCCGGGATCCCATTTAAGGAAGCCGGCCCCGTACAACCGGCCCAACT
>PDRI01000155.1 GCA_002748055.1 Bacteroidota bacterium
CACGATCTTCAGTCTTCACTCACCATCGAAAATGCCTCATCGAGCCACTATACCCTGGTGGCCATGAGCTGGGTTTCGCTTTTTGTCCCCTTCGTGGCGGCCTATATTATGGTTGCCTGGAGGGCCATGAACCGAAAGAAGATCGATGCGGAAGAGATGGAAGAAGAACACCATGTTTACTAAGATAAATCGAAACAGCCATGTATAGCGGAGCCATACTGGGTTACTTATCCTGGCCCATCATCATCCTGCTTTCCTATGTTCTGGTCAGGTGGGCATTGAAGTATTTCGAACGTCGCGTCGAAAATGAACAGGAGGAAGACTAATATGCGCAGGCACATTCCCAATATGCTTACCCTGGGCAACCTGGCCTGCGGGGTGCTGGCCCTGTACTATACCGTGGAAGGAGCCGGACAGCTTGCCGTTTGCCTGATGCTTTGCGCTGTTCTCCTCGATTTTCTGGACGGTTTTACTGCCAGGTTGCTCAAGGCGCAAAGCGAAGTAGGGAAGCAGCTTGATTCCCTCGCCGACATGGTTAGTTTTGGGCTCCTGCCGGCCCTTTTCGCCCTGGCGATTTTTCGGGAATCGGGGCTGCCACTTTTTATGCAGTTGGGCATCCTGCTCATTCCCCTGTTTTCGGCTCTTCGGCTGGCCCGCTTCAATGCGGCGGCTCCGGGGCAGGTTTTTTTCAGCGGATTGCCCACCCCGGCCCATGCCCTGTTCTGGGCTGGTTTATATTGGCAATTTGTCAGGGAAGGCAGCATCTATGGCCACCAGCCCGAGGGCTGGTTTCTCTTTGCCATTATGTTGGCTGTAGCCCTGTACATGGTCCTCCCGCTTTCGATGTACAGCCTTAAATTTACGCATTTCCGCTTGCGGGAAAACCTCATGCGCTACCTCCTTCTGCTGGGCTCGCTTGTAATTTTGTTGCTGATGGGGCTTTCCGGATTGCCCGTGGTCATTCTCTTTTATATGCTCATATCCCTGCTCCATCTCTTTCTGCATTCCCCGGGCGGCCAGTTTTAAGTCCTTTTATTATTTTTGAGGGTTCTTACAAATGCGCTATGGATGTCTCATTGAAAATTGCCGTCGATTTCGACGGAACCATTGTCGAACATAAGTATCCCGAGATAGGAAAAGAATTGCTCTTTGCTTTCGATACCCTGAAAGCCCTGCAGAAGAAGAACCATCAGCTCATTTTATGGACCTTCCGGGCCGGGAAAGAGTTGGAAGAAGCAGTGGAATTCTGCCGCCGGAACGGGGTCGAATTCTATGCGGTAAACAAGAGCTATCCCGAAGAGGAGTTCGATGGCCATTCAGTCAGCCGGAAGATCGATGCCGATGTTTTTATCGACGACCGCAACATTGGAGGAATGTACGGTTGGGGGGAGATTTACCAGATGCTCCATCCCAACGAGGATGAGGCCGGGAAGGATTTGAACAAGATGCCGGGGAAGCGTTCCTTCTTCGGGCGAATCAGAGGAAAATGAGAACAACAGCTCCGAAGATATCCGGCCTGAGGGGCCTCCTGCCACTTTTTTTCATCCTGGTTTCCTGTGGACCCCAACATGATGTAGCCAATAAGCACAGCAAGGTTCCGGAGAAAGCTGTTCAGCGACTCAGCGTACTGGAGTCGCCTGCAAGGGGACTCGAACTTGCCGTGAACGAAGCTGTACCTGTAGTGCTCAGCTGGCCCGACAGCTTGCGGGTCGATTCTGCCCAGCTCTTTCTTGGCGGGGTGAAGCAGCTGGTGCTGGAACCCTCCGGGGATGAACATGCCCTAAGCGCCAGCCTCAATACCGAAGGCGCTGCGCTGGGGCGCATCAGCATGCGGGTGAAATTGTTCTTTAGCAATGGGAACAGCGAGAACCACAGTTGCAGCCTGACCCTCCTCTCGGATCGTGCCCCCCTCAATTATGGCTATGAGCTGGTGCGAAGCTTTCCTCACGATGCAGCGGCCTATACGCAGGGGCTGCAATACCTGAATGGTATGCTCTACGAAGGCACCGGAAACTATGGCAGTTCCTCGCTTCGGCTGGTCGATCTGGAGAGCGGTGAAGCCCGGAAGCTCCGGGATCTCGACCCCTCCCTCTTCGGAGAAGGGATCTGTGTTCTGGGGGAGCATATTTATCAGCTGACCTACAAGAGCCAGGTGTGCTTTATTTACGATAAAAACAGTTTTGAGGAGATCCGGAAGGTCTATTACAAGAACAAGGAGGGCTGGGGGCTTTGCCATAACGGGGAGGAACTCATCATGAGCGACGGAAGCAATGTGCTCTATTTTCTCGATCCGCAGATGTTCACCATTAACCGACAAATTGAGGTTTACGATGATAAAGGGCGGGCCGACAAGCTGAACGAGTTGGAGTACATCGACGGAAAGATTTGGGCCAATCGCTATTACACCGATGAAATTGTGATCATTGACCCGGAAAGTGGCCGTTTAGAGGGGCGGGTCAATCTGAAGGGTATTCTGAAGGCCTCCGACAGGAAGCCCGGGACCGATGTACTCAACGGCATTGCCTGGGATGAAGCCGGCGGACGAATCTTTGTAACCGGGAAGTACTGGCCAAAACTCTTCGAGATCCGGATCAAAGAAAAGGGCGGCTCAGGCTGACTTGCTTCCGGCGATGATCTTCAGGCTGGCGGGAATAATCTGAAAGCGGGCGGGCCCGTAGCCCAGGCTTTCTCCGTCGGTTTCCACCGCAATGCCCTTATTCCCTTCGATTCGGACTGTCTTTGCCTTATAGGTTTCGACCTTGGAGTGTGCCGTGATCTTCCCGTTGTAGAGCCGGCCTACATTGGCCAGCACGTTCAGTTTTCCCACCTTTTTAATCAGGGTTATGCTGTAAAGCCCGTCATCGGCTACGGCATGAGGGACCTGCAGCATGCCGCCTCCATTGTATTTTCCGATTCCCACATTCAGGGAAAAAATCCGCCGCATGTAGGTGATGTCGTCGATGACCACTGCAGCCTTCTTTGATTTGTAGTTCAGGAGGCTGGCAAAGATGCTGTAGAAGTATACAAAGGCTCCCGATTTACCGGCTGTTTTCAGTTGGTTGCTGCGTTCGGCGACCCGGGCATCAAAGCCCATACCGGCAATATTAATGAAGTAACGCTTCCACTCTTTTCCATTCCGGCGGTAGCTGACCAGGCCGGCATCCTGGATGAAGGTCTTCTGGTTCCTGATCGTTCTCACCGCTGAACTGTAATCGCTGGGAATGTCAAACATTTTGGCCCAGTCGTTGCCCGTGCCGGCCGAGATCAGTCCAAGCATGACCTCGGTGGTGGGGATGCGTTTCTGAGCAAAAACACCGTTGATGACCTCGTTCATGGTACCGTCACCTCCTACCACAATGATCCGGGAATAGCCCTCTTCGATCTTTCTTTTGGCCAGCACACTTGCATGCAGTCTTCGGCGGGTGAAGAAAGGGATGAAGGAAATCCGGTGCTGCTTGAGCAGGGCAGAAATCTCGGGCCAGTCTTTTGCGATTTTTCCTCTGCCCGCGGCAGGATTGACGATGGTGATCCAGTCCTTAGAATTCATAGTTTAGCATTGGCTGCGGCGCAAATATATGAAAATCCTGGTTTTGAATTGCTTGTGAAGTTATCATCATTAATTGTTGATAAGGTGTTTATAAATGCAAAATCAATGTTTACAATAACGAAATGGGGCTCAGGAGGTGGCCTTGCGAAAATGGTAAATTTGAAACCCGTTTGAAGAACCTATCCGATATCTCTTACTTAAAGCACAAAGGTACATGGGAAAGACTATAGCAATTGCAAACCAGAAAGGCGGTGTGGGAAAGACCACTACGGCCATCAATCTTGGAGCAAGCCTGGCTGTACTGGAGAAAAAAGTCCTGATTATTGATGCCGATCCGCAGGCCAATGCGACCTCCGGAACAGGCTTCGATATCAAGAAGGTGAAGACCAGTATCTATGAGTGCCTGATTGAGGATGCCGATCCGCGGAAGATTGTGCTGAACTCGGAGATTGCCCATCTGGATCTGATCCCTTCGCATATCGACCTGGTAGGGGCAGAGATCGAGATGCTGAACATGAACGAAAGGGAGTACATGCTGAAGAATGTGATTGACCTGGTTCGGGATAAGTACGATTACATCCTGGTCGATTGCTCTCCTTCCCTCGGCCTGATTACCGTGAATGCACTTACTGCTGCCGATTCGGTGATTATTCCCGTGCAATGTGAGTACTTTGCCCTCGAAGGCCTTGGTAAGCTTTTGAATACGATTAACATTATCCAGAAGGGCCTGAATCCCGATCTGGAAATAGAAGGCTTTTTACTGACCATGTATGATGCGCGTTTGCGGCTGTCGAACCAGGTGGTGGATGAGGTGCGGAAGCACTTTCAGCAGATGGTGTTCGAAACCATTATACAGCGAAACATTAAGCTCAGCGAAGCTCCCAGCTTCGGGAAGCCGGCTGTACTCTATGATGCCGAATCGCGCGGGGCAGTCAGTTACCTGAACCTTGCCAGAGAGATCCTGCAACGGAACGAGGAAACCCTGTTGAAACAGGAAGAAAAACTTATTCATTAAATAGCCTTTATGTCTGCAAAGAAAAATGCCCTCGGCAGGGGCCTGGGCGCCCTGATCGATGTGAGTGAGGAGAATGAAAAGCCCCTGGTCCAGCATGTAAGCGCACCTGTCAGTGAAATCCTGATCAGGAACATTGAGCTCAATCCCTTTCAGCCCCGAACGCATTTCGATGAGGATGCCCTCAACGAGCTGGTGCTTTCGGTGAAGGAACACGGGATTATTCAGCCGATAACGGTGCGTCGTACCGAAGATGACAAGTACCAGCTGATTTCAGGCGAGCGGCGGCTGAAGGCTTCCAAAGCTGCCGGTAAAAAACGCATTCCGGCTTATGTCAGGGAGGCCGGAGATGAGAGCATGCTGGAGCTGGCACTTGTGGAGAATATTCAGCGTGAGGATCTGGATGCCATTGAAGTGGCCATCTCTTATCAGCGGCTCATAGAGGAATTTGAACTCACGCAGGAGGGGCTGGGCGAGCGTGTGGGGAAGAAGCGCGCCACCGTAAGCAATTACCTTCGCCTGCTGAACCTGCCTCCCGAAGTTCAGACAGCCATTCGCGAAAAAAAGATCAGCATGGGACATGCCCGTGCACTGGCGGGGGTTGAAGACCGGGAGCTGCAACTCGAAATCCTGGTGAAGATTCTGAGCCAGGACCTGAGTGTAAGGGCTGTTGAAAGCCTGGCGAAGAGTGCCCGTAAACTTACGGAGGACCCCGTGGAGGAAGAGTCGCCTCGTTCGGATTACGAAGATCTGCGGGAGCACCTGTCGCATCATTTCGGGGCCAATATTGAATTCAAAAGGAGCAATAAAGGAAACGGGCGCATCGTTATACCCTTCAAATCGGATGAGGATTTGCAGCGAATTGTCAGCATCCTCGATAAACCGGGTAAATGAAGGGACGACTGATTGCAGGCTTTTGTATAATCCTGTTTCCGGTTCTTCTGGCAGGGCAGGAGGCAGATTCCCTCGGACAGTACATGCTCCGGGACAGCAGCCTCAACTATCGGCCCGCCGACACCCTTCGCCTCTATTCCCAATCCGACAGCCTTGGTTTGCAGGCCGACAGCCTTGGGATCCCCGCTGCCGGCCCGGCTCTCAACACCTTTGATCCCGGGCACTCGCCACGAAAGGCGGTGATGTATGCCCTGGTTCTTCCCGGGCTGGGCCAGGCCTACAATAAAAAGTACTTCAAGATCCCGCTTGTTTACGGGGCATTTGCAGGGGTGGGCTATGCCATTAACTTTAATACCAGAGAGTATCAACAGGCAGTTAAGGCCTATAAGCTGGAACCGGGAGACGACCGTATTGTGGCTTACTGGCGCTCGAATATGGAGCTTAGCTACATTGCTCTTGTTATTGTCTATGCCCTGCAGGTGCTCGATGCCTATGTCGATGCCCAGTTATACAACTGGGACGTAAATGACGAACTTAGTATGCGTCTGCTGCCCAGCATAAGGCCATTGGACCATCCCGGATCTTTCGGGGCCCCGGTTTATGGGCTGAGTTGCCGCTTCGCGCTAAAAAGACACTGACCATGCCAAATACATACAGGATTCTTTACCTGAGCCTTCTGGCGTTTTTTACCCTTTCAGGGCTGGAGGCCCAAATGGATACCACCGAAGAAAGCGGCTTACTGTTTAGTGTACCCGACAGCCTCGATCCTGCTTCGATAGATGATGCCGGCTTTGGGGACAACCTCGATAGCCTGCTCGAGCTGTGGCATGTAAACAGGGCCCTCGAAGATGCGATCGACAGTTATGACCCGGAGGCCGATACCCTGATGCCCGACTTTCCCGACTCGGTCTATATTCAGCGCCTTGAAGCGATTCCCTCCCAGGTTGAACTGACCTACAACCGGCTGGTCCGGAACTACATCAATGTTTATACCCGGAAGCGGCGCGAGCAGGTCAGGCTCATGCTTGGGCTGGCCGATTACTATTTCCCCATCTTTGAGGAAGTCTTCGATTTATACGACGTTCCTTATGAATTTAAGTATCTGGCCATTATTGAGTCGGCCCTGAACCCGCGAGCGGTTTCCCGTGTGGGAGCCGTAGGAACCTGGCAGTTTATGTACCGCACCGGGCGGCACTACGGGCTCACGATTAATTCGCTGGTCGATGAGCGCCGCGATCCCATTGCCTCGACCCATGCTGCTGCCCGCTTCCTGAAGGATCTCTACGGGATGTATGGCGACTGGACCCTGGCCATGGCGGCCTATAATTGCGGGCCCGGAAATGTGAACAAGGCCATTCGGCGCTCGGGGGGCAAGCGAAACTTCTGGGACATCTACTACTATCTCCCCAGAGAAACCCGGGGGTATGTGCCGGCCTTCATTGCCGCAAGCTATGTGCTGAATTACTACCCTCTGCACCGGATCAGCAAGGCTCCGCTCGATCTGCCCCTGCATCACGACAGCATTCTTGTATACGAACCCCTCCACCTCAGGCAGGTTGCGGAGGTGCTGCAGCTGCCGGTCGAGCAGCTTCGTGATTTGAATCCCCAATACCGGCGCGATGTATTGCCGGCCACCCTGAAAAAGCCCTGTTCCATGCGATTGCCGGGGGCCAGCACGGGCCTTTTCATCGACCTTCAGGACAGCATTTTTGCTTACAAGGACTCGGTGTTCTTCGACAAGGGGAAGCAGGTGATTACGCCCCAGCGCTACCAGTACAGCCGGGTCGATTTACCGGCAGACAAGTACGATAAGCTGGTTTACCGGGTGCGTTCAGGCGACAATGTGGGTTACATTGCCGATTGGTACGATGTGAGGGCCTCCGACCTGCGCTACTGGAACAACATCAGCCGGAACATGATTCGTGCGGGCCAAAAGCTGGTGATCTACAAGCCGAAAGGAAAATCCGAAGCCTACAAAGGCCTCGACCGGATGAGTTTTGCCGAAAAGCAGCGTTTTGCCGGGCGCAAGGTGTCCCCGGCATCGGGTAGCCGGGCTGCTTCGGCTCCGAAGCCGGATCGTGCGAGGAATGCGGCCTATCTAACCTACAAGGTGCGCCCCGGGGATACCCTCTGGGAGATTGCCCGGAAGTTTTCGGGGGTGTCGGAAACCGATATTGCCCGTTTGAACGGCCTGGGCGACGGGAGCCGGATTAAGCCGGGACAGGTGATTCGCATTAAACCCAAGTCCTGAGCGATTGGAATTGCCGGCCTGAAGCTTATATTTGTGTATGAAGCCGTTCCGGATCTTCGTCTTTTTTGCTGTAGTTATTTGCCTTCTGCTAGCACTGGGGATGGTCTTTCCTTCCGGGGGGCTTCGGCTGCCCGGAGGCATCCGGCTTCAGTTCTTCTCACCGGCCGGCTTGTTTGAAAAAGACAGCCTGCCTCCCGTAGCCGACTTCGACCACCTGATTGCCGTGAGCGGACTGAGTGACGATCCGGAAGAAGGGGCCGATCAACTGCTGCCCCCCTTCGATGAAGCAGACAGCTTTTCCGCGCAGCCCGATTCCATCCTGGTGGCGGGATTGAATGCCGACAGCCTTCGGGCGACCCTGCAGCGCATCGAATTCTCACCGGATGCTCCGGATTTGCTTGTTCCTTTTTTCCGCCAACTGTCGTTGCTGCTGACCGATCCTGCTGCCCGGGCCCGGGTTCTGCACTATGGCGATTCACAGATCGAGAACGACCGGATGACCGCCCTGATTCGGCATCGGCTGCAAAAGCGTTTTGGGGGGACGGGGACCGGCCTGATACCTGCAGTGCCGCTTTATTCGGGGAATCTGGCCTATAGCCAGGAGATCAGTGGAGACTGGAGGCGTTTCACCTTTTTCGGGAACAGAGACTCGAGTGTGAAGCACAGGAGTTATGGCAGTATGGGGGCCTTTGCCCTGGTCCCGGCTTCAGAGGGGGAGCAGTGGCCACAACTATCTTTTCGCTTCAACACCCGGCGGAGAACGGGGCAGGTCGAGCGGGTCCGGCTTTTCATGCATTCCTTTGCGGATGGAGCCAGACTGGCATTTTCTGCGAATGACAGCCTCTGCGATACCCTGGGGCCCCTTTCGGCCGGTTATGCTGTGACCGAATTTGATCCCGGACAGCGGCTTCACAAGCTGGCCCTTTCGGCCGGTTTTCCGGAGGGCGGGCGTATCTACGCCTTGTCCTTTGAGTCGGCAGCGGGGGTGCAGGTCGATAACATTGCCATGAGGGGCTCTTCAGGGCTGCTTTTCTCGAAGCTGAACAGGCAGCAGCTGCACGAGATGATGGCTTCGCTCTCGCCCACACTGCTGTTGCTGCAATACGGGGGAAATGCAGTGCCCTATATCGATGCAGCATTTTATGAACGGACTTTTAAGCGTGAGCTTCGCAGCATTCAAGGGCTATGTCCCGGGGTGGCGGTCATCGTGATTGGTCCTTCCGATATGTCGATCCGGGAAAAGGGCCGCTTTGTCAGTCACCCCAATCTGGTGCCCGTCAGGGATGCCTTAAGACGGGCGGCCCTGGAATCGGGGGTGGCCTTTTGGGATCTCTACGAAGCCATGGGCGGGAGGGATGTCATGCCCTCCTTTGTGGCCGCCGACCCGCCCCTGGCCTCGACCGACTATATTCATTTTACGCCCCTGGGGGCCAACCTGATGGCAGGGATGTTTTACCAGGCCCTGATCCTCGAATACGATGAATGGGAAAGGGGCTTACCATGATGGAGCTGCTGCGCGATACTTTTATGTTTGATCCGGACAGGCCGCTGATTTTTACCCGCGCATTCTTCTGGATGTTCTACCTGGTGGTGCTCTTGGTTTTCTCGCTCATTTACCGTCAAAGGGCCATGCGCAACGCCTTTTTGTTCCTGGCCAGCTTATTTTTTTACTGGAAAACCTCCGGCCTCTTCTTCCTGCTTCTGGTCTTTTCTACCGTGTCGGATTTCTACCTGGGAAAGCTGATTCACAGGGCCGAAAAGCAGGCATGGAGGCGGGTAGCTGTGGTGCTCAGCGTGTGCATCAACCTTTTTCTGCTGTCTTATTTCAAGTATAGCTATCTCTTTGTGGATACGCTTAACCGGCTCTTTCATTTTAACATTGAGGTGGTTAATCACCTCGCGCTGTGGTCGAACCAGCTCACCGGTACGCATTTTGATGTGAGCCGCATCCTGCTTCCGGTGGGGATTTCCTTTTACACCTTCCAGACCATCTCCTACACCGTCGATCTTTACAGAAGGAAGGTGGAACCGGTGAAGCAGCTCCTCGATTTCGGATTCTATGTGTCCTTTTTCCCCCAGCTGGTGGCCGGCCCCATTGTCAGGGCTTCGGAATTCATCCCCCAGCTCTACAAGCGATACAGCCTGTCGATGCAGGAATTTGGCTATGCCCTTTTTCTCATCCTCAAGGGCCTGTTCAAGAAGATCTTCATTGGCGATTACCTGGCCCTGCATTTTATCGACCGGGTTTTTGCCAATCCCGGCAGTTTTTCGGGCTTCGAAAACCTTGCCGCTCTCTTTGGCTATTCACTTCAGGTCTATGTCGATTTTTCGGGCTATACCGACATTGCCATCGGGATTGCCCTGCTCATGGGCTTCAGGCTTCCGAAAAACTTCAATGCCCCCTATAAGGCCACCTCGGTTGGGAATTTCTGGAAGCGCTGGCACATTTCGCTGTCAACCTGGCTCAAGGACTACCTCTACATCCCACTGGGCGGAAACCGCCGTGGCCGGTTGATGACCGATGTGAACCTGATGATTACCATGTTGCTGGGGGGGCTGTGGCACGGGGCCAGCTGGCAGTTTGTAATATGGGGAGGGCTGAACGGCGTCGGGCTGGTGGTTTACAAGCTTTGGAGGCGGGTTTCTCCTTATGAGCACAGTAAGCATTGGGCTGTGCGTCTGTGGAAGATTGCCAATACCTTTGTGTTCATCACCTTTACCCGGATCTGGTTCCGCTCCGAATCCATGGACAAGGCCAATGCCCTGCTTCACCAGATCGGACACAATTTCAGCTTCCGCATTGTTCCCGATGTGCTCAGAAGCTACCACCTGGTATTTGCCGTGATGGCCCTGGGCTATGCCCTGCACTGGCTGCCCGAAGGATGGAAACGGGCTGTCCTCAGGGCTTTTATGGCCACTCCCCTCTGGCTGAAGGTGCTCATTACGGTGGCGATGGTTTTTCTGATCTATCAGTCCTGGTCGGCCGACCTGCAGCCCTTTATCTATTTCCAATTCTAGGGACAGTAACCATCTCCTGACCTGAATAATTTCTATCTTTGCCTGCATTTCCATTTACCGCTCAATGACGAAAAAGGTATTTGTGCGCAAGAATCTGCCGCTTGTTTCCCTGGCAATTGTCCTGATCACCTATCTTTATACCATTGGCTATTTTCATCCCTATACCAAGAATGAAGATGGCAATCGGGGGGTGATCAAGTGGGATGTCATTTCCTACTACTCGTATCTGCCCGCCACGGTGATCCATCACGATCTGAGCCTTGAGTTCATAGGGAAGCAAAAGGGCTTTCGGAACGACAACCGTTTCTGGCCTTCCACAATGAAGAACGGGAATCGCCTCATTGTTACTTCAATGGGCCTCTCTTTTATGTATGCCCCCTTCTTTTTTATTGCACATGCACTGGCCCCCCTGCTGAAGCAGCCGGCCGATGGCTTCAGCAACATCTACCAATTCATGCTTGTGCTCGGCGGCCTTTTCTATGCCTTTAGCGGCCTCATCCTGCTTATGCGCTTGCTGCGACGCTATTTCGATCCCCTTGTTACGGCGATTACCATGCTCTGCATCGGGCTGGGCACAAATCTGTTTTTCTATGCCACTGTTGAAGCGGCCATGCCCCATGGTCATAATTTCTTTCTGGTGGTTGGTTTCATCTACCTGCTGCGACGATGGTATGCAGATCCACGCTGGTTCAATGCCCTGTTTACAGGAGCCCTCTTTGGTTTAATTGTGCTGGTCAGACCCACCAATGTGCTCTTCTTTTTCATTCTTTTGCTCTATGGGGTGAAGGACTGGAAAGGCTTTGGGGAGCGTATTCGCTTCTACCTTTCCCGCTGGTACCTGGTGCTGCTCATGCTGCTGGCCTTTCTGCTTCCCTGGATTCCACAAATGCTTTACTGGAAGAGCATTACAGGGCACTTCCTCTACTTTAGCTATGCCGAAAAGAATGCCTCTTTCTTTTGGAACGCGCCGCAGATCTTAAACAACCTTTTCAGCTTCAGGAAGGGCTGGCTGATCTATACGCCTGTCATGTGGTTCGCCCTGGCCGGACTCCCCTTTCTCAGGTCCAAATGCCGGGAATGGTTTCTTCCTTTGCTCATCTATCTTCCTTTGATGATCTATGTGCAGAGCTGTTGGTGGTGCTGGTGGTTCGGAGGGGGATTCGGGATGCGGCCCTATGTTTCAATGTATCCCCTGCTTGCCTTCCCTCTGGCTGTATTTCTGACGCGAACAGGAGAACGGGCCGTGCCATGGTTGTATCGTTCTGTGCTTGGGATGCTTGTGGTGCTGACGGCCTACCAGGTGTTTCAGACCAGGCAGTTTACAACCCAGGCCATCCATTATTCGGCTGCGACCCGGGCTTCCTATTTGGAGAACTTTCTGAAGACTTACCCCACAGCTGCGTCGTGGAAGATGCTGGAGGTGCCCGATTTTCAACTCGCCCGGAAGGGGGTCTATGTGGCTTACGACACCTCGGTCGATAAGGAAGTCTGGCGGAACATGGATCCATCTGTGGCTGAGAAAAGGCTTCAGGAGGGCTTTGAAGCAGACCGTGCGGTCATGCGCCAGATCGGGCGTTTTAGCAGGCGGGAAGGAATCCCTCCTGATTCGGCCATGCATGTAGTCAGCGCACGTCTTTACGAAAGGATTACTCGCTGAACCCGCTCCTGTCGCCATCCCCTTTGGTGACCCGTCTTTTCCAGCGTCTGCTCCTTTTGGGAACCTGCCCCTTCCAGCCTGTCATCTCCGGAATGCCCCCTTCTGATTTTGGCCCGTCTCTTTTGGAATCCGCTCTCTGTTCGTTTTGCTCACGAGCTATGCCCCGTTGTAATCGGGGCTTTCCCCTTCCGAAAGCTGTGTTCTGTTTTTCCGGGACGGGGGCTCGTTCCTTTCCGCTTTCGCCCTTTGCCCTTTGCGGGCCCTGCCCTGAAGTGCAAGGCCAAGGAGGAAGACAAAGAGCTCTCCAAGCAGAAACCAGAGCCGGCTGGCCAGAGCCACGGTATTGGCCTCTGTCAGACCAATGCCGGCCAGGCTCAGCATGCCGATCAGCACGCCCTCCCTTACACCGAGTCCGCCCGGCGCAAAAACAGCCAGGATGCCCAGCGATCCTGCCAGCCCGAAACTGAATCCGGCCGAAAAGGGGAGGGGGCTTTCCAGAAGGCTTCCCGCCATCAGCCAGAAGCCCACACACCAGGCCATCCAGTTCAGGCCGTAGTAGAGGGCCAGATGGAGCACCCTGAAAAAAGGAATCTTCGGGAGTTCGATGTTTTTCCGGAAGAGCCTGCCCGCAAGGCCACCTGCCACCCGTTGTGCCAGGGGGGTATAGATTACCAGGCTCAACAGGACAAAGACCAGCAGCACCCCCAGTCCGTAGATTTCGAGGCCGCCCAGATTCAGAATGCCAATGGTTCCCAGCAGGAGTGCGGTCCAGAGCGCAACAAACTGGGCATCGAATGAGAGACTGCCCAGATGGTTCCGGCCGAGGCCGTAATGCCTGCAGAGGTATTCGGCTCGTCCCATAATGACCCAGATTTTGCCGGGGATGTATTTTGCGAATACCGAGAGGCCACCGGAGGCCATGCCTGCCCGAAGGGGAACGGGGTATCCTGCCTCTTGAACCGCTCTGGCCCAGGCAAGGGTGTTCAGCCCGAATCCCAGAAAGAGAAAGAGGAAGGAGAGCACGAGCCTGAGGGGCTTTACAATGGTGGGGATGCGCAGGTAATCGGCCCGGATCAGCGCAATGACCAGGAAAAGCAGGGATGC